>JAMOVV010000172.1 GCA_027067385.1 Desulfarculaceae bacterium | reverse complement strand
GTCAACCTTTCTCAACGAGGTGCTGGGCTTCAAGCTGGCCATCACCAGCGACAAACCCCAGACCACCCGCCACCGGCTGCTGGGGGTATTCAACCGCCCCGAGCTGCAAGTGGTCTTCCTGGACACCCCCGGCCTGCACCAGGCCAAGGGCCCGCTGAACCGCCGCATGGTGCGCACCGCCCTGGCCACCCTGGACGACGTGGACGCGGTGCTGTTCATGACCGACCACAGCCAAAAGGGCCGCGCCGCGGCGCGCGGCCTGGCCCCCCGCCTGGCCAAGTCCGGTTTGCCGGTGGTGCTGGCCCTGAACAAGATCGACCTGCTGGAGCGCAAGGATCGCCTCTTGCCCCTGTTGCAAGAGGTGCAGGACTGGGGCGACTGGCGGGCGGTGGTGCCCATCAGCGCGCTCAAGGGCGACGGCTGCCAGCGGGTGGTGGACGAGCTGGCCGAGCTGCTGCCGCCGGGCCCCCCGGTGTTCCCCGAGGACATGGTAACCGACCTGAGCCTGCGCTTCCTGGCTTCCGAGCTGATCCGGGAAAAGGTTTTCCGCATGTCCCAGCAGGAGGTGCCCTACGCCACCGCGGTCACCGTGGACCAGTACCTGGAGCCGGCCGAGGAGGGTCGGCCCACCGCCATTACCGCTACCATCCACGTGGAGCGCGACAGCCAGAAGGGCATCCTCATCGGCAAGCGCGGGGCCATGATCAAGCGCATCGGCACCGCCGCCCGGCGCGACATGGAAAAGCTCATAGGCACTCCGGTGTTCCTGGACCTCTTTGTGCGGGTGGAGCCCAAGTGGTCGCGCCGCCCGCGGGGGCTGGACAAGCTGGGCTACTAGCCAGCCGCCGAACGCGCGCGTCCGCCACAACCCGGCCCGTCGCCCGGCCCGTCACCATGGTTACTTACCCACACCGTGGAGGTCACCCCCCTGGTCGTCTTGGCCTGGTTGCTCCCGCCCGGTTCGCCCCGGCCCAGCCGGCTCAGCGGCGGCAGGCTCGGCGGATCACCAGGTGGTAGATACGGCCGCCGGAGGCGTTGTACTTGTTGGCGCGGTAGGCCACCTTGGTGCGCATGCGGCCGGTGATGTCGGTGCCCGGCGGCAGGGAGTACAGCAGGCGGATCATGTTGGCCTGCTGGGAGGTGATGGGCCCGGCGCGGAAGGGGTGCATCATGCCGGTGGTGTCGTGGCCCAGGAAGCCGATGGCGTGGCCAGCCTCGTGGGACACGGTGGCCGAGAGCCCGCCGTCGCAGTAGGCTTGGTTGGGCTCTATGGTCACGGCCACGCTGCTGATCACCCCGGCGCCGGTGAAGGCGACGTGGGTCACTCCGCAGCCGCCGGAAGACCCGTAATGCACGCTTACGTTGGCCCCGCCGCCGGTGTACACGAAGGACACCGCGCCGCCGGTGGCCGTGGACCAACGGTTGAAAGACTCGGCCACCCCGGGCACGTCGCCCGGCGAAACGCTGATGACGTTGGAGGGCCAACGGATGGTGTGCCCGCCCAATTCAAAGGCGTTCATGGCGTAGAGGTATTGATAGTCGGCCGCAGTAGCGCCGCTGGTCCCGCCGCCGCCGCCACCACTGTCGCAGGCCGACGCCAGGAAAACCGCCAGCGCCAGGCAAAGAACCCAGACCCGATTCCGCTTCATGTTATGCCGCCGCAACTTCATCCCCCCTTTTCAATTCATCCTCGTCTGTTCCGGAATATACCACAGCCAAGGGGGTGGGGCCTAGCCGGGAGGCCGGCGGCTCAGGGAAGGCGAAAGACCAGGCGGCGTGGTCGGCTGGACTCGCAGCGCAGCCGGGCGAACCCGGCCGCGCCCTTTAGCGCGTCGTTCACCTCGCGGCGCAGCCAACCGGCAGGTCCCCGGTAGCGCACCACCAGGCGGGTGCGGCCGCCGCCAAAGGACAGCTCGCGCACTTGGACCACGCCGGGGATGGTCTCCAGGGCCCGGGTGAAGCGGCCGGCCAGGGCCTCGGAGCGCGGCGGGGTTTTGAGCAGCACCTCGATGGGCAGGCCGCCGGCCAGGTAGTGGTTCCACCAGGCGGCCAGGCGGGGCAGGAGCTCGCGGCAGGCCTGGCGACCGGCCCGGGTCCCGGCCTGGGCCATGGCCTGGTCACGGTTGGGGTGCAGCGCCTGGGCGCTGACCCGCACGCTGGCCAGCACCTGCCGGGTGCCGGCCAGCAGGGCCGAGGCGGTGAAGGCCACCCGGGCCTGGTGCCCGGTGCCGTCAAAGTCGCCGCTGCTTTGCCAGTTTTTAAGCTCTATGACCACGTTGGCCCCCGGGGCGGCGCCGGCCCGGCGCACCACGAAGTGGCGGTCGCTGAAACCGCCCTCCACCGCGGCCCGGGCGGCGGCCACCTCCGGCCAGCGGCCAGGCGCGCCGCTGTGCACGTAAAAGGCGGGCCAGCCCAACACCCGGCAGGCCGGGCAGCCGGCCACGGACGCCGGCGCGTCGGTGACCGTGACCAACAGCTTGACCCACACCCGGCCGGGGGTGAGCTTTTCCTCCAGGACCCGGTAGCCCTTGATGCCGCCGCGGGTATAGGCCACCAGGCGGCTGGAGCTGAGCAACTCGTTCTTGATGATCACCCGGCTTTGCAGGTTCAGCCCCACCACCTGCTCGATGGCGCTGCGCAGGGCGTCGGCCTTGGCCCGCTGGCGGGCCTGGCCCACCCGGCCGTCTTGCACCGCGGCTATGCCGGTTACGGTGAGGGTGGTGTCGGCGGCCAAGGCCGCGGAGCAGCATAGCAGAACCAGGGCCGCCGCCAGCCAGACCAGGCGTTTGCAGACCATCACCGCCTCTCCGAGGTGGCGCCGTTTCCCTGGGTGGCCATCTGGCGCTGGATCAGCTCCAGGGTGGCCAGGGCCTCGGCGTCGTCGGGGTGGTCGCGCAAGATGGCCAGGAACTCGGCCACCGCCTCCTGGTGGCGGCCCATCTCGTAGAGCACCAGGCCCAGGGAGCGGCGCATGCCCACCCGGCTCGGGTCCAGCTGCAACGCCTTGCGCCAGTGCAGCACGGCCACCCGCAGGTCACCGCGCCGGTAGGCCCGCAGACCGGCCTTGTAAAGGTCCTGTACCCGTTGGTCGATCTGGCTGGTGTTGGACTGGCCGGTGGAGGGGCGGTCCACTGGGGCCGCCCGGCGTGAGGCCATGGCCAGGGGTATGGCCAGCCGGGCCGTGGGATGGTCTGGGGCCGCGTCGGCGGTAGTGCGGCCGGCCGGGACGGCGGGCCGGTCTTCGCCCTCGGCCCCCACCCGGGGTGGCGTGGTCGGGGGAGCGGTTTCGGCTCTCAACCCGGCCGGGCGTCTTGCGCGCTCCAACCCGGCCACCTTGACTTCCCCGTCGCCCACCCCGTGACGAGGCGAGTGCTTGTCCCAGATGATCTCGTGGTCCTCGGGACCGGGGACGCGTCTTTCAAAAGGCCAGGTATGGTTCATGGCCGAATAGGTGAGGCCGGTGGCCATCACCAGGGCCAGACCGGCGGCCAGGGCCAGGCGTCCGCCTCCCCTGGAGGGGCGGCCACGGGCCAGGCGCACGGTACCCATCTCGGGCAGCATCCCCAACTGCAGGGCCCGGCAGGCCGGCAGGCTCACCCGGGTCCAGCCGCGGGTCCCGCCGGCCACCACCGAACCGCCGAGGGCCGCTAGGGCCGTCTCCAAGCGGGGGCCCCGCAGGGACCGACCCGGCCGCAGCTCCACCGCCAGGGGGCTCGACGGACCGCCGCCGGTGAGACCCCGCTCGGTACGTTTGATCTCCTCCCACAACTCCCAGTTGATGCTCACGGCAACCTCGCGTGCAATAGGCGGCCTAGTTGATCACGATGATCACCCGGCACTGGGCCAGGAACCCGCTCTTGATATCGGCCGCAAAAATTTTCACCGCGTCTTGATAGCTTACCACTAAATCGGCCTGGTTGTTGCCCTGGGCCTTGAGGGCCTTGACCACCAGGGGGTTGGCTCCCACCCGCTGGTTTTGCCGGGCCCGCTCGACGCTCACCGCGTAGCCCACCACGCCGCGCTGCATGGCCTGGAACTTGTCCACCGACTCGGGGCCGTAAACCACCTTGCGGCTCTTGGCCTCCAGGATGCGCGGGAACATGGCCGGCCGGGCCCCCAACCCGGTGGCCACCACGATGAGGCCGGTATAGGGCTTGCGGGGCTGGGCGCGGGGCCGGGGGGAGGGCTTGAAGACCGGCGGCCGGGCCCGGGGCTGGCGGCGCAGGGCCTGCAGCATGGTGGCGCTGAGGCCGGCCGGGCCGCTGATCAAGAGGCCCAGGCGCACCTCGGCCACCACCGAGCCGTCGGGCCGCGCGCTAACCTCCTGGGAGATGATGCGGGCGCCCCGCACCATGCCCCGCACCCGGGCCATGAGGCTGCCGTCGGCCAGCAGCTCGTTTTCCAGCTGGGTGTAGGCGTCCAGCCGCACCCCGCGCACGATCTCCAGCAGCTTTTCGTAGGCCCGGTAACGGGCGGTCTTGAGGGCCAGCACCTCGGCGTGGGCCTGGTTGCGGGCCACCCGGGGGTCCACCGCCCCCCGGGCCAGCACCTCCAGGTAGCCCTCGTCCCACTTGACCCGGCCCACCCAGCGGTCGCCGCGGGGTCGCTCGTCCAGGATGGAGCCGGCCGGCGGCTGTTTCCACCAGGCGTGATCGGCCCGGGCCGCGCCACCCCACACCAGGGCCGCCACCAGGCCGATGAGCACCGCGCAAGCCATGTTACGGCAGACCATGGATCGTCTCCTCTCCCGCTACACGGGCGGCGGGGTGAGCCAAGACCAGGCCACCACCGCCAGGCAAAGCAGCAGGACCACCCAACCGCGACGAGCACGGGGAAGGACCCGCAGTCTCAGTTCATTGGCAGGTCGCATGATTCCACCTCCCGCTAGTGGCACTAGTCCACCAGACGCATCGCCCCGCCGGTTTATTACAGGTCGGGATAGGCGGCCGGGATCAGCGGCGGCCGGTGACGTCCACGAACTCCACCCGGCGGTTGGGGGCTTGGCGGGCCGGGTCCTTGCCCCGCACGATGGGACGCACCGAGCCCAGCCCCACCACCCGTAGCCGCGCGGCGGATACGCCCCGGGCCACCAGGTAGTTGCGCACCGCCCGGGCCCGCCGGATGGAGAGGCTCAGGCTCTTGGACAGTTCGCCCACCGTGTCGGCGTGCCCCTCGATGAGCACCGAGTGACCGGCCAGGCTGGTCGATTTCAGGGCCAGGGCCATCTGGTCCAACTGGCGGCGGCCCATGGGGCTGATGACGGCCGAGTTGGCGCTGAAGTGAATGGACAGGGCCAGGCGCTCGCGCACCGGCGCGCCGCCCACCCCGCGGTAGGCCTTCTTGGCGTGCAGGCCGCTCACCAGGCGGCCGCTGCCGACCACGGTGCGCATGGAGTCGCCGTGGATCGAGGCCTTAAGCTGGGCCCGCCGCAGCTTGGCCTGGTACTCGCTCTTGCGGCGCACCAGCCCGCCGAGACCCCGCACCCCGGGCCCGGCCGGCAGGGCCTTGAGGAAACGGCGGTAGTGGTTGGCGGCGATCTTGAAACGGCCGGCGCTGAAGGCGATATCGCCGAGGCCGGCGTGGGGGGCGGCCATGCTGGGGTTGGCCCGCAGGGCCCGGCGATACAACTGGCGCGCCTGGGCCGGACGCCCGGCCCGTTCATTTAACATGCCCAGGTTGTTGAGCGCCGCGGCGTGGTTGGGGCACAGCCGCAGCGCCTGGCGCAACAGGCTCCACACCTTGGCCCCTCGTTGGGTCAGGGAGGCCTGGTATAGGCGTTGGGCCTTTTGGCAATCCGTCGCCCCCGCCCCGCAGGGGACCCCCAGGATAATCAGCAACGATAGGATGGCCGCCCAGCGCGACATGATCACCACCTCAACGATGCATGAACCCGATGCTGTAGACCATCTCGGCTCCGCTGGCCAACAACACCTGTTCGGTAACCTCGAATACCCCGCCACCGTAGGAGACCCGCCGGGCGCCGTAGGGCTGCACCCCGGCGGTTCCGCCGGAGCCCAGCCGCGCCAGCAGGTTGCGCGCCATGCGCCGGCGCAAAACCGGGTCGCTCATCTCCCGCAGGCGCCGGTAAAGGCGCCGCAGCTCCCGGTTGGGCTGGCGGCTCACCACCACGAATATCTTCTCGCGCCCCGGTACCTGGTCTAAAAACAGCCACTGGTCCGGCGAGGGCACCCAGTAGCGCTGGCGGGCCTTGACCCGGCCGTCGGACCCGCCGCCGGCCTGGGCCGGGAACAAACGGAAAAAGCGCCCCGCGCCGTCGACCTGGAAGATGTAGACCCAGCAGTCCAGGGAGGGCTGGAAGCTCAGGGCATAGGCGGTGCCGCTGGCCAATACCGAGCCGGGACGCAGCTCCCGCAGGGCCCCGCCGGCCTGGCGATACACCGCTGAAAACTCCAGGCGAAGCTTGCGCGCCGGGCGCAGCCGCGGCGGCGACGCCGGCGGGGCCACCACCACCGCCGGCGCGCTAGCGGTGGCCGGCAGGTCGATGGTCAGCAGGAAATCAGCCTCCAGGGTGATGGTCTTGCGGACCGTGTCATGGCCCGCGGCGCTGGCCACCAGCCGGTGCGGCCCCGGCGGCAGGCGCAGGCTCAGCTTGCCCTGGGAGTCCAGGCTCACCGGCGCGCCGTCCAGGCTCACCTGGGCCCCGGCCGGCCGCACCGTCAGCCACAACCAGTGCCCCGGGTCTACCGCGGCCGCCGCCGATCCCGCCAAGGACTTTAGCTCAAAGCCGTAGGTGCGGTCGCCGGTGAGATACACCGTACGGCTCTGGGCCGCGTAGCCCGGGGCGTTAACCGATACCACGCAGGGACCTTGCGGCACCTGGCGAAACACCGCTCCCCCGGCCAGCAGCTCCCGGCGCACCCCGCCCACCGAGGCGGTGCCCACTGCGCCGGCCGGCTCCACCTCCACCCGCACGGTGGCGGTGAGGGGACGGCGCAGCATGGAGGCCACCACCCCGCTGGCCGCGATACTCACTTCGCTGGCGGCCAACACCTCGCCGGTCTTCACCTTCACCAGCTTGAGCGATATCTCCAAGAGACCGCCGCCCAAGGAAGACACCCGGCCGATGACCAGGCCGTCGACCCCCAACTTCTTGCCCAACGGGGCCACCGTCTTGGGGTCAAAATGGGCACTCAACTCAAGCTGCTGCTGCACCAAAATGTCGTGCAGCCGGCGGCGCTCCAGAACCCCGGTGAAGGCTCCCAGGGCCACGAAACGCTGGATCAACTTGTCGGTGAGATAAGAGGAAAACTCGCTGAGATGTTTGCCCGGACCCACCGGGTCCAACACCGCCACCCGGCCGATCACCCCCGGCGGCACGCGGGCCACCAGGTCGCGGGCCAGGACGGTGATCCGCCGGTTCAGGGTATCGGCCGCCACCACCGCGTTATCGGGCTCTACCACCGGCGCCCCGGTATAGCCCAACTGGTCCAGGGTACAGCCGGACAGCAGGCCGGCGGCCAACCAGATTAATACTAGTGCGCGTGCGATCCTCATGGCTTGCCTTCCCTTTGCTCTCTAGCTACTCTCCCTGCCCCAAGGCGCACACCATGCCGTCTGTCGAAACCGCTATCACCACCTCGCGCCACACCACCGGCGAGGCCGCCAGCGGCGCCCCTAAATCCACCCGGGTCACCTCCCGGCCCTCGGAACGCTCCAGTACCACCAGGCACCCGCCGCGGTCGGCCGCCACCGCCAGGGAGCCCGCCGCCGCAGCAGCAGCCGAGAGCGGCGCCGAAAGGCGCCGCTGCCAGCTATGCTGGCCGCTGGCGGGGTCCAGGTGGGTTACCCCGCCATGTAAGTCCACCACCAATATCCCCTGGTCGTCCACCACCGGTGCGGCCACCGTGGGGGCCCCCACCTGGACCCGCCAGCGCTCGGCGCCCGAGGCCCCGTCCACGCACCACAGGTCGCCCTGGCGGCCCAGCAGGAATACCGCTCCCTGGCTGGCGGCCGGCGCGGCTTCCACCGGCTGGCCCAGCTCCAGCGACCACACCGCCTCGCCGTCGCCGGGGTCCAGGGCCGCCACTTGTCCCTCCATGGTAGCCGCCACCAGCAGGTCGTCGGTAAACAGGGGCGAGGCCTCCACCGCCGCGCCCAGGTCCCAGTAGGCCCGGGTATCGCCGTTGGCCGGGTCCAGCAGGTACACCCCGCCGTCGACATCGGCCACGGCCACCCCGGCCGGGCACATCAGGGGCGAGGTCCCGATGGCCCCGCCCGGTCGAACCTGCCACAACACCGCGCCGTCAAAGGCGCTCAGGGCGTGCACCGTGCCGTCGTAGCTCACCGCCAGGCAGGCGGTGCCCATGGCCACCGGGGCTGGAAAGGCGTTGACCCCGCAGTCGTGCCGCCACAGCAGCTTGCCGCTGAGCAGGTCCAGGCAAAGCACCAGGCCGTCCACCGTGGTGAAAAACACCCGTCCCCGGCAAAGGGCCGCCGGCGAGACTATGGCCCCCGGCGCCTGCCAGCGCCACAGTTCGGCCAATTGGTCTCCCAGGGCGGCCAGCTTGCTGGAGGTGCGTCCCGGGTCCCCGCCCAGGGTGGGCCAATCGTCGGACTCCATGGTCACCGGCCCCACCCGGCGCGGCGCGGCGTCCGTCCCGGGCGCGGCCAGGCGGGCCAGGCGGCGGGCCACCTCCTCGGCGTTGGCCGGCCGTTGGGCCGGGTCCTTGCTCAGCAGGTCGGAGACCAACTGGGTCACCTCGGGAGGGGCTTCCAGGGGCTGGGGGTCGCCTTCGGCGATGGCCTTCATGGTCTGGTAATCGCCGGAGCCCAAAAAGGGCGGTTGCCCGCTGATCATCTCGTACATGAGGCAACCCAGGGCCCAGAGGTCGCTCTGAGGGTTGGCCTCGCCGCCGAGCTGCTCAGGCGCCAGGTAGCACACGGTGCCGGCCACCTTGGTGTGGTGCTTGGGGCCCTGGTCCAGCAGCCGGGCCAGGCCGAAATCGGCGATCTTGGCCCGGCCCTGCTGGGTGAGCAGTACGTTGGCCGGCTTGAGGTCGCGATGGATTACGTTTTGGGCATGGGCGTGGGCCAAGGCCAGGCTCACGTCGCGCCCGATGGCCAGCGCCCGGGAGACCTCCAGGGGACCGTCGGCCAACAGGTCTTCCAGCGAACCGCCGGGCAGGTATTCCATCACCAGGTAGGGGCGGCCGTCCTGCTGGCCCACGTCCATACAGCGGACGATGCGCTCGTGTTCCAGCTGGGCCTGCAGCACCGCCTCCTCCAGCTTACGGCCCTCGGTGCCGTAGCGTAGCATCTTCACCGCGCGCAAAACGGCCAACTCGGGGTGGCGCACCAGGAAAACCTCGCCGAACCCCCCTTGACCCAGGGGCCGAACCACTTGGTATTTGCCGATGCGCTCGAGTTGGTCCATCAAGTATATTTATCATACCGCCGCCCGTTTATGGACCCTTAAGTAGGATGAATCCGGCTACGCCCGCGCAACCGATAAACACCACCAGGGCGGCAAAGAGCTTTAATTGCAGGCAGATGCGCCGTATGGGCGCTGACGGGGCTCTACTAGGACTCAGAACCGTGATGGTCGTCTTCGCCGGGGTCATGGTCATCGACCTTGGTGGCGTCCTTGCGGATGGCCGGCGCGGCGGCCGTGGCGGGGCCGTTGCCCAGGCGCTCCACCAGCTCTTGGGCGGCGCTGGCCCCCAGGCCGGTGAGCTTCTCCACGCTACGCTTGAGGCGGGCTCCCAGGCTGTCTTGGCGCAGTCCGGCCACTTTACGCCGCAGCTCCGAGGGCAGGCGCTCCACTACCTCGTCCTGGGACAGCACCAGCTCGGCCGGCTGCTCCAGGTCCAGGGCGCCCATCCACGTATCAGTCTCGGCGGCCAGGTGGGCCGGGTCGCTGAATACCGCCATCACCCGCTGGACCGGGCCGTCGATGCCGACCAGGGCCTGGCGCAGTTCGCCGGCCCGCCCGCGGCAGGCGACGCAGGTCTCCAGGTGGGCCTGGGCCTGGCGGGACTCCTCCGGGCTCAAACGCCCTTCGGCTAGGGCCATCAAATCGGGATGTTTATCGCTCATCGGTCTCGCTCCCGGCCGCTTAAAATTGCTCGACGAACTCGGGCAGGCGGCGCAGTTGATCCAGGCAACGTTTAATCTGTACTCCAAGGGTGTTGACGCTGACCTGCAGCTCGCCGGCCATCTCCTTGTAGCTGGAGACCAGGCCCATGCGGTAGCGTACGTAAAGGGCCATCACCCCCCGGCAGTAGTCCGGCAGCTCTTCCAGGCACTGCCCCAGCCGGCCCAGCAGCAACCGGGCCGCGGCCTGCTCGTCCGGAGCGGCGGCGTGGCCGTCGAGCCGCTGGCCCAGCTCCAGCCCCTCCCCGTCGCCCATGGTGGTGGGTTGGTCCAGGGAGAGATTGCCCTTGCGGGCCCGCAACCGGTTGACCACCTCGTTGGAGACCGCCCGGCTGACGTAGCCTAAAAAGGCTTTGGGGTTTCTGACTCGTTCCAAGCCACCCTCCAGTAGCTTCAAGCAGACCTGCTGGGCTACCCCCTCGGCTTCGGCCGGCAAGGTCTTAGCCGCCTTGTTGCGGCACCAGGTGAAGAGACTGCGCCAGGCCAGGTCGTTGCCCGCCATGCATAATTCGTGCAGGGCGGCTGCGTCTAATTTCACCGCTGCGGTTTCGTTACCAGAGCGGTCTTTGTTGTCTGAGACGGGCAAAGCTATCCCTTTCTTACCGAAATTTATTTGAGCCAGTCCAGCCAAGCCCGCTCCAAGGAGCCGGCGTCGAGGCCCCAAGGCGCCAGGGCGCGGGAGAGAGGATCGGCCTGGTCACGGTGTTGGTGCAACTCCGATAACAGTTGCCGCACCCCCGGCCAGCCCACCCGTTCCACTAAATACTGGACCAAAGAGTAGGCCTGGGCGTAGGCCAAATCCACCAGGGCGCGTTGCTCCAGGCGTCCGAAGTCCCCGGCCAGGGCCTCCACCGGCAACAGGGCGTCGGCCTCCAGGGCGTTGACCAGGGCCTCCATGTCCGCCGGGGTGGGGTTCTGGGTGATGTACTGGGCCAGCCCCTCGTTAAGCCAGGCCGGCACCGCCGGCCCACCCAGCTCCGCCACCGCCAGGTGTACATATTCGTGGGCCAGGGCCACGTATAAAAAATAGGGATCACCACCGGCGGCCGGCACGTTGACCCGGATGGCCCCGTCGTAGCAGGCCGCGGCCCAATCGGTCTGCCCCGCGTCATCGGTAAATACCACTTCGATCTCGCGCGGCGCAAACCCCAGGAGGTCCTCCAACCGGTCGGCCGCCTGGGCCAGGGCGGCGTGGGCCCCCAGCACCAACTCGCCGTGGCCCCGCGCGCTAAAGATGAGACGGAAGGGACCGGCGGTGAGCACCGCTTCCTGGTCCGGGGCCGCGGGTCCGCGCCCCTCCTCCAGAGAGACCAACCCCTTTATCTTGGCATAAACTTCGCGTTTACGCATGACCCGGCGCAGGGCCGCCGCCGCGTGCGGCGGCGCCTGGCCCTCGGCCCGCAGGTCCTCGAGCCACTGGGCCGCCTGCTCCAAGCGCCCGTCGGCCTCGGCCGCCAGGGCCGCCACCAAGCGCCCGTATTTACTACCCGGCTCGGCGGCCAAGGCTTGGGTCACTAGTTCGGCGGCCTCGGCCACCTGGCCGGCGCGCAGGCGGGCCAGGGCCAGGCAGCGGGCCGCGGCCGGCAAGGCGGGTCTCTCCTGGGCCCAGGCCTCGGCCAGTTGGGCCAGTTGGGGACGGGGGGGGCCGTTGGCCAGGGTGAACAGTAGTTGTTCCATCTCCGGCTCCGGGGCCTGGGCCGACTCCACGGCGCGCAGTTCCAGGCGGTAGCCGCCCACCGCCACCTGGGGCGGCCCGCTGGCCCTGGCCTCGGCGTGGTCTTGCCGGGGCGCGGGCAGGGTGGCCCGGCGTACCTTGGCCCCGTCGACATAGGTCCCGTTGGTGCTGCCCAGGTCGCTTATCTTGATCTCCTGGTCGGTGACCTTGACCCGGGCATGGAAGGCGCTCACCGCCGGGTCGTCCAGGCACAGGTCGCAGGCGGGGTCGCGCCCCACGGTGAGGGCGGGCCCCGGCAACACCCGCCATTGGGGCGGTCCCAGGGTTGGCCAGATACCGATTCGGATTAGCAGCATAAACCACCTAAATTATCGACCCCTTATATCATTGGGCCGCCGGAAGGACAAGGAGGTTAGCGCCCGCCGGCTTATGGGGGTCGGCCCCAGGTAATAAAGCGGCCGCCTTATCGTCCAAACAGGCAGGGGTGATAACCGGTTAAAAGAGGAGAGCGGTGGTAGATCCGGCAAAAATTGCCCGGCATCTCAGTCGTGCGGTGAAGCGGGACTCGGCCCAACTGGTCTACCGGGTGCTGGCACCCAATCGTTTTACGGTGCATCTGCCCCAGCGCTTCATGGACCAGTGGCGCTACCTGCTGCCCCAGCTCCAGTCTGAGTTCGTGGAGCATTTGCAAAAGCAGATCGCGCGCCTGGAGCTGGAGATGCTGCCCGGCGAGCTCAAGGTCGAGTTCCAGACCGATCCCACCCTGGGTCCCAGCCGCTTGCGGGTGGAGACGGCCTTTAAGCGGCCCGATCCCAAGCCGGCCAAGCTGTTGGCCTTAAGCGGCCGGGACCGGGGGCGGCGTTTCGCCCTGGTGGGACCGGTTACGGTGATCGGCCGGGGCGACGTGGACGTGGACCTGGACCCCGAGCAGCCGGCCATCAGCCGGCGGCACGCCCAGATCGTCGGTCCCAACGGCGGGTTCGTGATCCAGGATTTGAACAGTCTCAGCGGGACCTTTGTTAACGCCCGCCCGGTGACCCAGGGTCGCCTGCACCACGGCGACGAGATCAACATCGGCGGGGTGATCCTGGGCTTCTCGGCCGCGGCGGGCAGGGAGGACACCGGTGCCTGAGGCCAGGTCCCCCAGCTTGGCCGGGCAGTTGCCCCGGCTGATGGTGATGGGCCTGGCCCTGGGGCTGGCCCTGGCCGGGGTCTGGGTGGCCCTGGGCGGGGTGGCCGGCCTGGCCGCCGGCCGGGCCTATCTCACCTCGTTAAACCAGGCCTACCTGGTGATGCTCTGGGCCTTTATCATCCGCGTGGCCGCGTCGCTGCACTCCCGGCCGGAGACGGCCCCGGCCGAGGTGCCGGGGATGTGGCCGGCGGCCGCCTGGATGCTGGGGTTGGCCGCGGTGCTGCTGGTCTGGGGCGGTCTCGGCGCCCGCCGGGTGGTGGCCGGCGACTGGGCCTCGCTGCTGGCCCTGGGGCTGCCCATGGTCCTGGCCGCGGCCGGCGGGGTCTTCACCTTGTGGGTCCTGGAGCGCTGGGGCGGCCTGCGCGAGCCGGTGGTGCCGGCGGTGGTCTTTTGCCTTTTCGCCCTGGGCCTGTCCCTGCTCATACGGGTGGGGGCCGAGATGGGCGCGGTGGGCCGGCGGGAGATTCTGTCCTACCTGGCTTGGCGGCACGCGGCCTGGTTCGGGGTGGGCCTGGCCGCCATGGCCGGCACCGCCCTGTTGGCCAGCCCTCGCCGCCTGGCCCGCCTGGCCCGCAAGAAATACCTGTTGCCGGTGGGCGCGGCCGGCCTGCTGGTGGTCACCTGGCTGGTGGGGCCGGAGATCAACGGCCGGCGGCTATGGCTGGTGGTGGGACAGATGAGCCTGCAGACGGTGGAGGCGGTGAAGCTGCTGATGGTGCTATTCGTGGCCTCCTACTTCAGCTACGAGCATCCCCAGGTGATCAACGGCCTGCCCATGGGCCGGCGGCCCGGGGTGCTGAGCGTGGTGGGGCCCTACACCCTGATGCTCGGCCTGCCGCTCTTGGCCCTGGCGGTGCAGAAGGACTTTGGCCCGGCGGTGCTCATCTACACCTTTTTTCTGGTGATGCTCTACCTGGCCGCCGGCAGCCGCTGGCTGGTCTGCGGCGGCCTGCTGGCCATGGTGGCCGCCGGGGCGGTGGGGTATTGGCTGCACCTGCCGCGCATGCTGCACTTTCGGGTGCGTGCCTGGCTGGACCCCTTCGAGGCCAGCGAACACCTCACCCGGGGGCTGTGGTCCCTGGCCGACGGCGGCCTGTGGGGCACCGGTTGGGGGGTGGGCAGCCCCCAGACCGTGCCCCTGTCCTATTCCGACTTCGCCTTCGTATCCCTGGCCGAGGAGCTGGGCTTCCTGGGCGGGGCGGCGGTGGTGGCCCTGTTCTTGTTGTTGGCCTGGCGGGGGATGGTGTTGGCCGCCGGCTGCCGCGATCCCCAGGACCGGCTCCTGGCCGCCGGCATCACGGTGATGATCACCCTGCAGGCGGTCCTGGTGCTCGGGGGGGTCACCGGCCTGATCCCCCTGGCCGGGCTCACCCTGCCCTTTGTGTCCCACGGGGGCAGCTCGCTGGTGGTGAACATGATCATGGCCGGGCTCTTGATAAGGATTGCGCGCGATGGCCCTGCGAGCTAATATCAGGCTGGTTTTGACCCTGGTGGTCCTGGGCCTGGGCCTGGCCGCGGTGGTGGGCCGCCTGGCCTGGGTCCAGGTGGTGCAGCGCCGGCAGATTCTGGCCCACAGCTACATCGACCAGGAGACCCTGCAGGCCATGAACCATCTGCTGGCCCGGGGGGTCTTCAAGCCCACCGCCAGTGGGCGGGTGGCCGTGGACCAGGCGGCCTTGGCCCTGGCGGTGCCCCAACCGGATAAGCGCCGGCGACTGCTCTACTGCGCGGCCCGCGCCCGGCTATACCCCGGCGACAAGAAGTTCGACCCTCGCCTGTTGCGGGTGCTGGCCCCGGGGCGGCGTCCCGGCCGCCGCAAGGTGGTGCGCGGGCGCATCCTGGACCGCCTGGGGCGTCCCCTGGCCCTGAGCCGCCTGGACCAGGCCCGGGGGGTGCAGCGCCGCTATTATCCCCTGGGGCCGGCCGCCGGGCATCTGCTGGGCTTCCACCATCCGGTCTTTGGCAACCACGGGCTGGAGGCGGCCCTGGACCCGGTGCTCACCCGGCACGACCCCAGCCTCACCGGGCCTGAGCCCTTGCCCGGCCTGGGCCAGCCGCGCCTGGGCACCGAGGTGCGCCTCACCATTGACCGCGACCTGCAGAAAAAGGCCTTTCAGGCCCTGGACGGGCGACCCGGCGCGGTGGTGATACTGGACGTGGCCACCGGCGGCATCCTGGCGGCGGTGGGCGCGCCGGCCTTTGACCCCAACCAGCCTGACCCCGCCGCCTGGCGGGCGGCGCGCACCCGGGACCAGGGGCGCGGGCTGCGGGCCAAACCCTGGGAGGTAACCTACCCGCCGGGCTCCACCTTCAAGCTGGTGGTGGCCGCCGCCTGGCTGGAGTATAAAGCCCGGACCAAGCTGCCCGACCCGGTGATCATGCACACCGGCCGCGACCCCTGGCTGCGCATCAGCGATATCAAGGCCTACGGCCGGGTGGACCTGCAAAAGGCTCTGTACAAATCCTGCAACGTCTACTTCGCCCGCCTGGGGGTGAGCCTGGGACCCGCGGTGCCGGCCGTGGCCGCGCGCCTGGGATTCAACCGGCCCCTGGAGCTGCTGCCAACGGACGAGGGTATCAGCCTGGTCACCACGCCCAGCTTGGCCTACGCCGCTTGGCGCTACCGGCGCCGGCCGGCCGGCGGCCGCGGACACGTCTCGCGCCGGCTGGTCAAGTTCACCACCTTCCGGCGCGACCCCAAGATCGTGGCCCAGTGCGCCATCGGGCAAAACCTGGTGGCGGCCACGCCCCTGCAGATGGCCCTGGTGGCCCAGGCCATCGCCAACCGCGGGGTGCTGCTGCTGCCGCGCCTGGTGGCCGGCATCGGCAACCCCGCCCGCCGCCACGGCTACCGCGCCCAGGGACCGGTGCCCGGTGGCAGGGTCATGTCCCGGGCCACCGCCGATACCCTGGCCCGGGCCATGCGCCTGGTGATGACCCGGGGCACCGGCCGGCGGGCCGGCAAGATGTTCATCGCCGGCCGGCCCCTGCAAATGGCCGGCAAGACCGGCACCGCCGAGACCGGACGGCCGGGAGAAAAACCCCACGCCTGGTTCGTGGGCTTCGCCCCGGCCGGCCGGCCGCGGGTGGCCATTGCGGTGGTCCTGGAAAACGGCGGGCTCGGCTCCCAGAACGCCGCACCCCTGGGCGTGCGCCTGTTGGGCGAGGCCCTGGGGGCCCAGCCAGCCCAGCAGGCCAAGAAAAACCGCCGCGGAGAAAAATCGTGAACTACCTCACCCGTATGGATTTGGCCCTGGGCTCGTTGATGGATAACGTCTTTCGCCTGGGACGCGGATTCCAACCGGCCGACATCGCCCGCCTGCTGCGGCGCTCGGCCCTGGCCAAGGAGCGGAAAACCCTCACCGCCTCCTTTGTGCCCAACCTCTACCTGGTGGGCCTGGCCCAGGAAGACCACCAGCGCATGGAGCCCATCGAACACGAGATCATCACCGACCTCACCCAGGCCCTGCAGGTCTTCATCAGCCGCCAAGGGCTCCAAACCCTGGGCCCCCTGCGGGTGAACCTGCATCCCGAAGAGCGCCTGGGTCGGGGACGGGTGCGGCTAAAGGCCGTCTTCGAACAGGAGGAAGCCTGATGCGGCAACTGGGTAAATACATCGACCTGCAGTTGATAGGAAGCGGCGCCTCAGCCTGCGTCTACCGGGGAATGCACCGCGAACTCAAGGCGTGGCGCGCCCTCAAGGTCTTCGCCCCCGGCTCCTGGCAGTCGCGGCGCCGACTCGACGAGGCCATGTACCAGGCTCGGGTGGAGCACCCCGGCATCGTCCAGGTGATGGACATCGGGCGCGACCCCCGCCACCGCCAGCTCTACCTGGTAATGGAATACGCCCCCCACGGCACCCTGCGCCAGCGGCTGGAACCAGGGACCTTGGAGGCCGAGGAGGTGTGCCACCTGGCCGGCCAGATGGCCCGGGCCCTGGCCGCGGCCCACTCCAAGGGCGTCTGGCACCTGGACCTCAAACCCGAAAACGTGCTGTTCTTCGCGCCCCGTAAAATCAAGATCGGCGACTTCGGACTGGCCCGCACCAGTCGCCATAGCCCACAACAGGAACCGGTGGTGGGCACCCCGGGCTACATGGCCCCGGAACAGTTCGAGGGCCGCCACGGACCGGCCTCGGACCTGTGGGCCCTGGGGACCATCATCCACGAGATGCTCACCGGCCGAGCCTGCTTTGCCGGCCAAAGCGTGGCCGATGTGCACAGCGCCATGCAGGCCGGGCCACCGCCCCTGCCGCCCGAGGTGGACCTGCGCCTGGCCCGGCTGGTCGGGGACCTCTTGCAATACTCGGCCGCGCGGCGGCCGGCCTCGGCCGACGAGGTGGCCCAAACCCTGGAAGCTATACCCCAGGCCCCGGAGCCGGCCGGCCGCAACCTCCGTCCCACCGTGCAGGTGGAAAACCACTGCCAGCAGTGTGGGCGCCAGATTCCCCTGGGCCGCCGCCGCTGCCCCGAGTGCGACCAGCCCAACCTACAGTTGCCGGCGATCACCACCCCGCCGCCACCGCCGCCACGTCGTACCCTGGCCCGGATGGCGCGCCCCTTGCTCACCATCGCCCTGGGCCTGGCCGTGGCCGGGGGGCTGAGCTGGTTCTGGACGCCAGGCGGCAGCCCTTCGGAGCAACCCCAAACCTCGACTGCAACCACCACCGTTATCGCGCCCCCGCCGCCCACTACGCCGAGCGAAATCGTAAGCGCCAGCCGGCCCGCCCCCGCCATGCCAACTCCTCGAAACCCCGCGCCACGGGCGGCGGCACCGCCTACGGCGGGTGCGGCCGCGGCCAAGGCCGCGGCCGGGGCGCGGCGCTGGCCAGCCCCGCGGCACCGAACCAGCCGGGCTGCCGCCGTGTTGCACCCGTTGGACCAGGCCCGCCGGCCGGGCCAGGCCCGTTTAGCGGTGGCGGCTTTTAAGCGACACCTGGCCGAGCATCCCGATCACCTGGGGGCGCGGCGCAACCTGGCCCTGCTCTACCTGGAGCTGGGGGACCGGCGTTCGGCCGAGGGCCAGCTCAAGACGATATTGCGCAGCCGGCCGCGCGACGTGGACGCAGCCAGCCTGTTGGAGCTTATCCACCGGATGGGCCGCTGAGGAGCCCGGGGCGGTTGGCATGGAAAGATACCTCTTGGTCCGGCGTCTTGGTTGCAGTGGGGATGAAATGGGAGGTGGGATCATGAAGCGACTAATCGGGATTTTCGCCCTGGCCGGTGTATTGGCCGGGATGGTTTTGACCGGTGCCTGTGCCCCGGTCTATTCGCCCTCGGCCTACCAGGGCGGGGCGGCCGGCATGGCGGTGGGGGCCACGGCCGGGGCTCTCTTGGATTCCCAGAACGCCTGGCGCGGCGGCATCATCGGCGGCGCCCTGGGGGCGGTCATCGGGGCCACCCTGGGTGAGATCAGCGACCAGGCGGCCCGGCAGGCGGCCATGCAGCAGCGCCAGGTGGTCTACCAGAACATGGCCGGCAACACCCGGGTGGTGGTGGTGCCCTCGCCTACTTATAGCAGCGGGTACTACCCGGGTCCTCCGCCGGCCTGCGTGCACTGCCCGCCGGTCCACCGTCCGCGTTGCCGCATGGTGACCCAGCAGGTATGGCGCAACGGACAGCTGGTCCAGACCATCCGCCGCCGCATCTGCATGTAACCAAGCGTATCAAGGGGGGGTCAGGGCTTTAATTCGAGGCCTTGCTGCAACAGGGTCTCGAACTGTTTAGCCGGCACCGGCCGGCTAAACAGGTAGCCCTGCATCATTTCGCACCCTCGTTGCCGGAGGAATTCATACTGCTCGATGCGTTCCACGCCCTCGGCCACTACCTGGAGGTTCAGGCTACGGGCCAGGGCCAAGATACCCTCGACGATGGCCACGCCGTCGGGGTCGTCGGGGATATCGCGGGTAAAGGATCGGTCGATCTTCAGAGTATCTAGGGGGAAGCGTTTGAGGTAGTTGAGCGAGGAATAGCCGGTGCCGAAGTCATCCAAGGACAGGCGCACCCCCATCTCGCTCAGCTTGGTCATGGCCATCACCGCCCCCTCCACATTGTGCATGACCACGCTCTCGGTCATCTCCAGCTCCAGAGCCGACGGCGGCAGCCCGGTATCGGCCAGGACCGATTCCACCATATCCACGATATCGTGCTGCCACAATAGTTGCCTGGCCGAGAGGTTCACCGCCAGGCGCAGGTGGGGCCATCCGTCATTGCGCCAGCGCTGGGTCTGGCGGCTGGCCTGGCTCAGCACCCATTCGCCGATGGGCACGATGAGGCCGGTTTCCTCGGCCAGGGAGATGAACTGGTCGGGGTAGACCAGGCCGTGGCCGTTGCGGTTCCAGCGCACCAGGGCCTCCATGCCCACCACCTGGCCGTTTTGCAACTCCACCAACGGCTGGTAGTGGACCACGAACTGGTTCTGGCCCAGGGCCCGCCGCAGCTCGGATTCCAGGGCCAGGCGGTCCTCGCTTTGGACCGTCATGTCCGGCGAATACAGCTCGAAGTTGTGCCGGCCGGCCTTCTTGGCCTGGCGCATGGCCAAGTTGGCGTTACGCGTTAGCCGCTCGGCGTTGTCCCCGTGGTCGGGATAGAGGGCCAGGCCCACGCTGGCGCTTATGAAGATGTCCCTTTCGCCGACCTGCACCGGGTCGCTGAGGGCCAAGAGCAAGCGCCGGGCCGTCATGATCGCCGAGTCGACGTCCTTGAGCCCCCGCAGCAACAAGCCGAACTCGTCGTCACCCAGCCGGGCCACGCCGTCTTGCGAGCGTACGCAGGTCATCAGGCGCCGGGCGATCTGTCTGAGCAGTTGGTCTCCCCGGGACGGCCCCAGGTAGTTGTTGACGTTTTTGAAGTTGTCCAGGTTCAAGACCAGCAGGGCGGACAATTGGTCTGGAGCGGGATTGGCGCTGATGCAGCGCGCCAGAATCTGGTTGAAATAAATCCGGTTGGGCAGACCGGTGATCGCGTCGATATGGTTGGGGATAAGCAACAGGTCGGTGGTCTCGGATTCTTGGCGCAGTACGTGGAAGATGGCCAATATCCCGCCGGGTTCGTTTTTACCTTGGCCGGTGGCCAGGAGTTTGATTTTCAGCCGCCGGAGTTCCCCGGTGCTGATGCGCGCCGAACAAACCCCTTCCCACAGTCGGTCGTTTTTAAGATGTTGCCAGACCTGCCGGCCCAAGTTGGCGTCATTGGGGTGGGCAAAGAGAAAGGCGCCGAGCGAAGCAGGGGCGTCGTCGGTGAACCCGGTTATCTGCCCGAAGGCGGGGTTCACCTCCTGAATCTTTCCCGTTTCATCGGCCAGGACAATGGCTTCGTGGCTATGGCTGAAGATGGCCGCCGTCAGCCGGCGCCATCGATGGACAATATCGTTGGCGTCAGAAGTTGATGGTACTTGCCTCAGCGACAAATCCCCCTCCCATGCCAGCGAAGTGTTTTTGCCCCATGTGTATTTAACCTTCTCATCATCGTTGTTGATTCAGCAGGTTAGCTTTGGTTAATAACAGGAACAAATATGGTCCCGAGAGGGTTTCTCGCAACAATCTGGAACAAGCATGCACTAATTTTATGATTTTAGCAACAACAGAATCAGACTTTTGTATTAGACGCCAGGTAAGCCGATGGGATAATTTGATCCTGGAATTGAAATTGCATGCCCAATAATCCGGCAAGGTTTTATTGACATCTGGGGATAGAGATAACATAATTGTTGAGAATCATTTGAATTTTGCTCATCCGGGGGCATGGATGCCGAGTAAGTATGTCAAGAAAATCCGCAACTTACCTACGCTCCCCAGTATTCTGGCCAAATTGATTGGCACCCTTGACGACCCCCGCTCCACGGCCGGGGATATAGAAGATATCCTGCGCCACGACCAATCCATGACCAGCAAGTTGTTATCGGTGGCCAATAGCGCCTACTACGCCTTCCGTCATAGCATTACCACCGTCCGGCGGGCGACGGTGGCCATCGGGTTCGCCGAGGTGCGCAATATCTGCATGGGGCTGAGCTTGATGAGCTTTTTGCATCCCGGGTCGTTTCGCAATCGCGAGGCGGCCGAATCTCTTTGGCTGCACTCCCTGATGACCGCCGAGGGGGGCAAGGTGGTGGCTGGCCAGAGCGGCAAACAGGACCAGGACATTGCTTTTACCGCCGGCTTGCTGCACGACATGGGCAAGGTGGTCCTGGCCGCCTTTTTCCCCGAAGACGTGGATCGTCTCGGGCGCTACATAGCCGAGAAGGGGGTGCCCTACCGCCAGGCGGAGTTCGAGCTGGAGATGGATCACCAGACGGTGGGGCGGGCCCTGGCCAACAACTGGCGTCTGCCGCCGATGTTCGCCGAGGTGATGGGCCGTCACCACCTACCTACCCCCTACAATCCCTACAGCGAGCTTAACGCCACGGTGCACGTGGCCAACTACCTGGCCCACGACCTGGGATTCGGTGACGCCTATGACACCGATGCCCATGAGTTGGGTCCCCAATCGCTGGAGATCGTGGGGATAAGCCAGGTGCGGCTGGAGCTGGTACGGGAAAAGCTCGATGAGCGCCGGGAAAAGGTCTTCCACCTGTGGGAAAACCTCATGAGCAGCTAGCAGCGTCCCCTACCGCGTCCCCGGCCAAGCAGGTTTACATCCACCCCAGGCCCAGGGCCAACACGCCAAACAGCACCGCGTCGATAATAAACATCCCCGAGACGATGGCGATTTTCACCTTCATGCTGCGGTGGTCGTGTACGTAGAAGGTAAGGACGAAGTATGGCATATAGCCCAGCAGAACGATGAGCCAAACGTTGGGGAAGTTCCACCAGCCGTAATTCCAGGGCAGGTAGCCCCAGGCGTTGACCAGGCACTCGATGGCCACCATCATCACCGAGAAAGCCACGGTAAAGAAGACCCGGTTGTTGATACCCAGAATCTTCATTTTGGGGTCCTTGGGGATCATCTTCAGGTAGATCACCCCGGACACCGCGAACATCAAGCTTATCTCCAGGGTAAGGCCGGGCAGTAGTTGGAACATGGTGCGGCCGGTGGTGGTCCATATGGGCGAGAAGCCGGTGAAATGGAAGACCAGGCCGTTTAGGATTTCGATAAACCACTCCAGGCCGTAGAAGGCCAGGGCGCCGAGCAAGATATTCCAGTTGCGCCGTTCTATCTCCACGGCATAGACGTAAACCACGAAGGCCAGCATCACCGCGAAGGACCAGTTGAAATAGGAGGGGTCGCGCAGTATCTCCAGGGATTTGGCGGCAGTAGGATGCATGGTTTCCTCCTAGGGATGGGCGATGGCTCGCCGGTCCGGCCAAGCGACGTCCGTCCTGGCCGGCATATTAGACAGATGCTGGTTGCGGTTGTCAAACACATTATTCGCGGGTTGGTAAGTGGAGCCGGGGTGCGGTGGCTATCGCGAGCTACGGGAAACGGTGGTCTCAAAACCAGGGGGAGCCACTAAAAAAGCGGGTCAGACCCCGTGGTCCAACCCGCGTTTTATTTGGTAGGCGATGCAGGAGTCGAACCTGCGGCCTTTGGCTCCGGAGGCCAACGCTCTATCCAGCTGAGCTAATCGCCCGCCTAGTTTTCCAGACCGGCATTTTTTACCACAGCCGGGGCGGCCTGTCCACCCGGGCGATTGTCCAGGCGGACCCCGCCTGCGGGGCCTGACCCTGGCTTACATGCCAACTATCGCTTTTCGCTTGACTTTTCAGCCAATGCGGTGTCAGTTTATAGCTAGATGGCTATCGGGAGCTAAACCAGGGTGTCCCGGGAGGCGCTCGAGGGAGGTTACAGCATGGCCGTAGCGGCCAAAAGAACTGCCGGCGTAATCTTGCTGGGCCTGGGATTCGTATGTCTTATCGCCGTGATCTTGGTGGTGGACCAGTTGTTAGCCACCAGCTTTGTGCGGGGAGGAGGCTTTAGCCTCAACACCATGATCATGGTGTTGCTCATGACCGCCGGGGTGTTGTGTATTATCTTCGGCCTGTTCCTCTTGCGAGGGGCGCGCCGCGGTTGACGCCCCGGACCCGGCGTCCTGGGTCCACTTCATCCGGCTGGTTTCACTAGATATGCGGTGCAATTCGCAAGGCCGGGCACGCACTGGTTTCACTAAACATCCGGCGTGCTTGGCCCGGCCAGGCGTCAAGGCCTTTACCTGGCCGGGCCTCCAGGCCCAGGTAAAGGCCGGGGCTTGGTCCGCCGTGGCTGCGCCGCCGGCGGGGGAATCATTCCAGGAACTTGGGCGGAAGCTGGTCGTCGCCTTGCAGGCCCAGTTGGGGCAGGACCATCATGGTCACCGTGCCGTGGGCCAACAGGTTGCCCTGGCCGTCCTCCACCCGGGTCTCGGCCAGGCCCAGGGTGCGTCCCAGCTTGATGGCCCGTCCCAGGCCCACCAGGCGTCCCTCTTGGGCCGCGGCCAGGTAGTTTAGCTTCATCTCCACCGTGGTCATGCCCTGTCCCGGCGGCGCCTGGGTGTACAGGGCCCAGAACCCGGCGGCGTCGACCAGGCTGGAGAAGACCCCGCCGTGCACCAGGCCGAATGGTTGCAGGTGTTTACGCCCCAGCTCGATCTCCAGGCGGGAGCGTCCCCAGGCCAGCTCCCGGATCTCCATGGACTGCAAGTCGAAGTAAGGGCAGGGGTTGACCAGGCGGCCGATCGCCTCGGCCCAAGCGGGGTTGACCTGCTTCATGGGCTCTCCTGCGGCGCGGGGTGGAAGTAGCGCGGGGTGACCTGGCGGCGGCCGGTGAGG
>JAMOVV010000171.1 GCA_027067385.1 Desulfarculaceae bacterium | reverse complement strand
GCGTCATCCCCAATGGCGCAGCATCCTCGAAGACCACATCTAAGGGGGCTACATTCGGGGGCTGGACCAACCGGGGCAAACGGGGGCCAGAGCAAGAGCGCCAAACGGAGCAAGAGCGCCAAACGGGAGCGAGAGCGCCAAACGGGAGCAAGAGCGCCAAACGGGAGCAAGAGCGGCAAACGGAACGGGAGCGAGAGCAGCAAGAGCGAGCAGGCGCGCCAAACGGGAGCAAGAGCAGCGAGAGCAGCAAGAGCGAGCAGGCGCAGCTGACACAAGCGCAGCAACCGTGCCAGGACGAGCAAGCAAATGAGCAGGCCAGAACGAGAGAGCACAACCACGTAGGTAGATCAAGCGGGGCATGCCCAGAAGGCAGCCCCCAACCGGGACAGGCCAGACGCACTTAGTCAGCCCAGTCCCCACCCCGGCCACCGGCCAAACCCCGCGTGTTTAGCTGGCCCCTCGCCAGCCACCTCCCACAACCCAACCAAGTACCCACCCCGGCCGTCACCAGCGGCCGGGGTTTTCTTTGTCCCCGGCCACCCAACCCCTCCCCACAGCCGCCCCCTTCGTGAGCGGCCATCGCTATCCTGACCCGTGGCCCCCAGGGCCGGCCAAACCAAAAAAACAGCCGCCCCCCTTTGGGAGCGGCCGTCCCCTGGCCTAAAAGGCCCAGCTCAATCTCTAGGTCTTGGGCGCAAAATCCCGTCGGCGGCGAATCCACAAAAGCGACCCCAACGCAGTGCCAAGTAGCAGCATCGTCCCCGGCTCCGGGGTGTCTCCCCCCGGCTCCCGGTACTGCCCGCTCACATTGGCCGCAAAAGCCAACCCCGTGGGATTGCCGCCCCGCCGCCACTTGGGCCGGCTCCTGTTCCAAACCACGATATCCATAACCACGCTGGTAATCCCCGACTCCAGCATGGAGCTAAAATCCAAGGTCCGCGGCTTATAATAACCCCTCCGAGGACTATAATAACCCCTCTGAGGCTTGCGGCTTACCAGCGTGTTATTCACATACAGCCACATCAGGTCATCAACCAGGAACTTGAGGTTGCCGGAAAGATCATAGGAGTTCTGCGGCAGAGTCAACTCAACATGAAACACCTGGAAACTACCGCTCGGCGCGTTGCGCTCCCGCCGGTTGGATATCCACGGCGACCCGGCCAACTCACCCCACCCCCGTCCACCGTGCCGGAGGATGTTGGCCCCCCGGGCATGCCCCCAGTCAATCGTACTTATGTCGGGCCTGTCGTTGATACCACCACGAAAAGTTCGTGAAACCAAAACATTATTGCCGCTAACCGCAGAAACATTGAACGTAGTAGCATGGGCGTCTATGTCGGCCCAAATTACTATTAAACTAACCACAAATAATCTTAAACACCGCGATATTATTGAAATTTTTCTGATGTAAGCCATTTTTTACCCATAATATAATGTCAATATCATCCCGTGGGTAGATAATGTTTATCGCTGTGCTTAAATTAATATAATGCTTTTTGCGTTGATGCAAGTCCGTTTTTGTGCGCCTAAGAAAATATTCTGACCCCCAACCCAGGGCACCTCTCGCAACATATTGTTTCTATTTGTCTTGTCCGGTTAGCCGGCCGGAAGCCCCGGACAAGTAAAAATACGTGCCACGCCCGAATAAAAACCCCCGGCCAACCCGCCCCCGCGCCGGACCGCCCCGGCCCCGGACAGACCACCTCGACGCCATCCCCTCAAAAGCCACCCCCAGCCACCAAACGCCATGCTTTACATCCCACCACCCCGGCAGTATCCTTGAGGTTTGAGAAATCCCCCTTGGAATGATCAATGGACCTTCGCAAAGTCGACAGCATTATCGATCTGGTAGGGCAGACTCCCCTGGTGCGCATCGGTCGCATGAACACCGCCCCGGACGTCGAGGTCCTGGCCAAGCTGGAGTTCATGAACCCCGGCGGCAGCGTAAAGGACCGGCCGGCCCTCTACATGATCCAGGCCGCCGAGGCCGCCGGCGCCCTCACTCCCGATAAAATCGTCCTGGAGGCCACCAGCGGCAATACCGGCATCGGCCTGGCCATGGTCTGCGCGGTAAAGGGCTACAAAATGCTCTTCACCATGAGCGAAAGCGCCTCCACCGAACGCCGCAAGATTCTGCGCGCCTATGGCGCCGATATCCTGCTCACCCCCGCCCACCTCGCCACCGACGGCGCCATCGAAGAGGCCTACCGCCTGGCCCGCGAAGAGCCGGACAAGTATTTCCTGGTGGACCAGTTCAACAACGACGACAACTGGCGCTCCCACTACCAGGCCGGCACCGCCGACGAGATATGGCAGGCCACCGACGGTAAGGTCACCAGCATCGTGGCCACCATGGGCACCTCCGGCACCCTCATGGGCATTACCCGTCGCATGCGCGAACTCAACCCCGAGGTGCGGGTTATCGGCGTCGAGCCTTTCCAGGGACACAAAATCCAGGGGCTCAAGAACATGAAAGAATCCTACGCCCCCGGTATCTACGACCCTCACCTGCCCGACGAGATCGTAAACATCGACGACGACCAGGCCTACGAAACCGCCCGCATACTGGCCCGCAGCGAAGGCATCTTCGTGGGCATGAGCTCCGGCGCGGCCATCAGCGTGGCCCTGCAAGAGGCCCAGCGCCTGCAGCGCGAGGCCGGCGGCGGCACCGTGGTGGCCATCGTGCCCGACGGCGGCGAACGCTACCTCTCCACCCCCCTGTTCGTCTCCGAAAACGTCCCGGTGCCCCTGAGCTTCTACAACACCCTCACCCGGCGCATCGACGACCTGGTGCCCGTGCAGCCCGGCCGGGTGGGTATCTACGCCTGCGGACCATCCCTCGACGGACCCCCCGACCTGGGACTCTGCCGCCGCATGGTCTTCGCCGACCTGGTGCGCCGCTACCTGGAATACCGCGGCTTCGAAGTAAAACTGGTGATCAACATCGCCGACATCGACGACCGCACCGTGAACCAGTGCCTGGCCGAAGGCGCCCAACTCGCCGACTTCACCGCCAAGTGGGAGCGGGTCTTCTTCGAAGACATGGAAACCCTAAAGGTAAAACCCGCCCACCACTACCCCAAGGCCAGCGACCACGTAAATGAAATGGTCGAAGAAACCCGCCAGCTCCTGGAAAAAGGCCTGGCCTACGAAAAACTGCGCAGCGTTTACTTTAATATCTCCCGCTTCCCGCAATACGGCAAACTCTCCGGCGTGGACCTAAACGCCATCCAATCCGGCAAAACCACCGACTACGACTACTACGAAAAGGACAACCCGCGCGACTTCACCCTGTTTAAACGCGCCACCCTGGCCGAGCTCAAGGCCGGCATCTACTGGCATACCCCCTGGGGTACCGTGCGCCCCGGCTGGCACGTGGAATGCGCCACCATGAGCACCAACCACCTCGGCCAGCCCTTCGATATACACCTGGCCTCCACCGACCTGGTCTTCCCCCACGGCGACAACGAAATCGCCGTGGCCGAAGGCCTGCACGGCAAACCCCTGGCCAATATCTGGCTGCATTCCGAAGTGGTAATGGTCGACGGCAAAAAGGCCTCCCGCGCCGTGGGCAACGACATCACCCTGCGCGACCTCCTGGCCCAAGGCTACTCCCCCGCCGCCGTGCGCTACTGGCTGCTCATGACCCACCACCGCCGGCCGGCCCGCTTCACCCCCGCCGCCCTGGAAACCGCCGAAAAAATCGTGCGCCGCCTAAATGACTTCGTCTCCCGCCTGCGCTTCACCACCCCCTGCCAGGCCGCGCCCGACTTCGACCAATTGCTCTACGAAGTGCGCCGCCGTACCCAACAGGCCATGGATACCGACCTCAACGTCGGACGGGCCCAAGGCTACCTCTTCGCCTTTATGAAAAAAGTCAACCGCCTCCTCGGCGACGGCCTCATGGACCAGGCCCAGATAGAGGCCACCCTCGACTTCTTCCAAAAGGTCAACCAGGCCCTCGGCGTCATCGACTTCACCACCCCGGGATTGCCGCCCGAGGTCGCCGCCAAAATCCAACAGCGCGCCGAAGCCCGCGGCCTGGGCGACTGGGAAAAGGCCGACCAACTGCGCCAGGAAATCCGCCAGCTCGGCTTCGAACTCATCGATACCCCCAACGGCACCCGCTGGCGCGCGGCGAGTCGCCGCTGACATAGTTACCAAACGTCCGACTCGCAAGTGTTCCCTCATCATTCAGTTTAGGATGGCTCGTTTGGGATTTAGGCCGGAGGGGTAATAAAACGGTGGGCACTGCGGCCGTAGCGGCGTGCCGCCGGCGGCGAGTCGCCGCTGACATAGTTACCAAACGTCCGACTCACAAGTGTTCCCTTATCATTCAGTTTAGAATGGCCCGTTTGGGATTTAGACCAAAGAGGTAATAAAACGGCGTGCCGCCGGCGGCGTGTCGCCGCGGCCGTAGTTACCAAACGTCCGACTCACAAGTGTTCCCTTATCATTCAGTTTAGAATGGCCCGTTTGGGATTTAGGCCGGAGAGCACAAAGAACTGCCTGCCAGCGGCGAGTCAGCGGCTCTTGAACTTACGGCACTGCATGCACCATTGCAGGCAGGGGCCGCCAATGGTGAGCCCACGGCAGTCGCCGCAGCCAGGGTTGTGGGCGCAAGGATTGGCCCGCGGCGCCTGGGTGGTCGGCGGGCTCTGCCGCGAGCGCAGGCACGAGCGCACCGCCGGGTGGTTAGGACGCAACGCTACCTTGGTGCCCGACTCCCGGCCTTCCCGCAGGCTAAAGCGCAGGTAAACCCCGCAGCCTCCCCCCTTGATCCTAACCCACTTGCTGCCCAGCCATACCAACCGGCTGCAATCAGGGTCCTGGCGGCACTTCTTTTCGTAGTGCTTCTTGGCCGCGGCCACCACCTTGCGCCGTACGCACTCGCAGTCCAACTCGCCGGACACTTGACCACCCGTCTGCCCGGTGGCCGCCACCTCCCGGGCCAGCCTAACCTGCTTGGGCCGAATGAACGCCTTGTCAACCAGGCATACGGGTCGGCCGGCCTTGGTGCGGCGGGTTTTGAAGCCCTCGGCCCCAAAGGAAAACCTATAGCACCCCAAGGGCAGCACCAGCTTGATGCGCCCGTCACCGCCGGCGCGGGACCCCAACTCGTCTTGCACCCGCACCCCGCAGCGGCGCACCACCCGCGCCTTGAGCCAAGCTCCGGCGATGGGCTTGCCCTCGGCTTGGTCCACCACCAAAAACTCGGCCTCCATAAAGGGTTTCGCCCGGCGATAGCGCCCCAAGAGCGCCCCCAACCGGTCAGTATCAATCCCCAAGGGGTCGATCTCTTGGCAGGCCAGCCACTCGGCCGCCCCGCGGTGGAGCCTAAGGGCCAGCTTCTTTAAGGCCCCGTCCACCTTGCCGCGGCCGTTTAGGAAATACTGCCGCAGCAGCTTGTTCTCCCGCCGGGGGTCCAGGGCGATGGCCAATACCCGGCAGGTGCGGCGCAGGTGCCGGCGGTCATCCCGAAAGTCACTTAGCCGCGCCCGGCCGCCCTCGTACACCGACAGGCCGCCGTAGACCTCGGCCATCTGCAAAGCGTCGGCCGCCATCTCCCGGCTGCGCCGGGCCAACTCGCGCAGCCGCTTGCGGCTGATGCCCCGGGTGGGTAGCGGCCGGCCGGCCCAGCGCGGGTTGATCAAAAACACTATCTCCCGGCCGCTGGGCCAGGGACCCATGGCCGCCTCGCGCGGCACCGGCTGGTGCAGGCGCTGGTAGTCGGCAACCTTGGCCAGCGCCGCCCGCAGCCGGGGGTCTTTCGGCGGGTGAAAGGCGCTCATCCAGTCGGCCACCACCGAGCCCACACGCCGGGGGTCCACCTTTACCCAGTCCGGGGCCCCGCCACCCTCGGCCACTCGCAGGTAATAAGCCGGCTTCAGATCCCGCCGGGTGTTGTCGTCCAGCAGCAACACCACCTTCCAGTCGGTGGCCTTGAGCACCTCGGTGACCGCCGGGATGCCCCCGCCGGAGGCCTCGCTAAAGCCCCGGGTGAGGTGCATGTTGTTCATGCCGGCCATGAGCCGGCCGCCGCGCAGACCGGTGATGAGGCGGGTGGCGTTGTCGGCCAAGGCCTGGCTGACCTGGCTTACGAAACTGCCGTAGGCCTCGATGGCCTTGCCCACCAGCGGGGTCTTACCGCCTAAGTTTTGCACCTGTTGGCCGAACCAATGCAGGTAGCTCAGCGCCGCCCGGGTCCGGGGGTTTAAATCGCGGTAGCCGGCCGATTCGAATTTCTTCAGCGCCCCGGCCGCGGTGGAGCCCCAGTCCCACACCCCCCGGACCTTCTCGGCCAGATCCAGGGCCCCCATCACCCGTTGAAGAGACCCGATGGTGCCGGCGTACTTCTTTAGCTTGTCCAGCTTGCGGTTGAGATAGCCCCGCAGGGTGGGCAGGTCCTGGCCCAGGATGAGCATGCCGGTCTGGCCCAGGGAGGCGCGCATCTGCCGCACCTTGTCGAGCACCTCCATGGTCGCCTGGGAGGCCGCCGCCCCCGGCTCCAGGAGCCGGTAGAGCACCGCCGCCTGCAACAGACGCTCCTTCTCCTGCTGGTCAACCCCCTCCATGGCCATGATGGCCCGCGCCATGGCCTTAAAACCGGTGAGCTTGGGTTTGGAACTCTTGTCCGCCCCCCAGGCCCAACCAGCCGCCAAAACCACCACCAGGCAGACCCCGACCAGGACTCGCTTGTTCATGCCACCCTCCAGCTAACTTTTTCCGTGGCCGCTGCTTCCTTTGTACAAAAACCCCGCGGTGCCGTAAAGCCCAGCGTGACCCGGCCGCTGGTTTGAGCAAATACTTCATTATGCGGGGCCGCCCAATCCCCAGTCTTTAGGCTGGGTTGCATAGCCCCCCGAATAAACTTGCATTTTTTGGCCATACGCGGTAAAAAAAGGCAGCAAAAAATCCTTGGGGAACTTACTATATGACCGCTAAAAAAGACTCTTATTCCGCCGATAAAATCAGGGTTCTGGAGGGGCTGGACGCGGTACGCAAGCGCCCGGCCATGTATATCGGTTCCACCGGCGCCGACGGCCTGCACCACCTGGTCTACGAGGTGGTGGACAACAGCGTTGACGAGGCCATGGCCGGCTACTGCAAAAACATCACCGTAACCGTGCACACCGACGGCTCGGTGTCGGTGGCCGATGACGGCCGCGGCATACCGGTGGACATGCACGCCGGCGAAGGCATACCCGCGGTGCAGGTGGTCATGACCAAGCTGCACGCCGGCGGCAAGTTCGACGACAAGGCCTACAAGGTCGCCGGCGGCCTGCACGGCGTGGGCGTCAGCGTGGTTAACGCCCTGAGCCAGTGGCTGGAGGTGGAGATTCGCCGCGACGGCAAGGTCTACTCCCAGCGCTACGAGCACGGCCACCCGGCCGGCGAGCTAAAGACCATCGGCAAGAGCCGCCGCACCGGCACCAAGGTTACCTTCAAGGCCGACAGCGATATCTTCGAGACGGTCAACTACTCCTTCGACACCCTCACCAAGCGCATGCGCGAGCTGGCCTTTCTCAACCAGGGGCTCAAGATAACCCTGGTCCACGAGCCCCAGGAAAAAGAGGCCACCTACTTCTACAAGGGCGGCATCAGCGAGTTCGTCAGCTACATCAGCCGCAACGCCCAGCCCCTGCACAAAAAGCCTATCTACTTCGCCGGCGAAAAAGACGGGGTGCAGGTGGAGATCGCCCTGCGCTACACCGACGCCTACAACGAACGCCTCTTCAGCTTCGCCAACAACATAAACACCCGCGAGGGCGGCACCCACCTGACCGGCTTCAAGGCCGCCATCACCCGCACCATCAACACCTACATCAGCCACAACTTCCCCAAGATCAAGTCGCCGCCCTCGGGTGACGACGTGCGTGAGGGCCTGGCCGGGGTCATCAGCGTGCGACTGCCCCAGCCCCAGTTCGAGGGCCAGACCAAGATGAAACTGGGCAACTCCGAGGTCAAGGGCCTGGTGGAGACCATGGTCAACGAGCAGCTCAGCTCCTTCTTGGAGGAAAACCCACCGGTGGCCAAGAAGATCGTGGCCAAGGTCACCGAGGCGGCCAAGGCCCGTGAGGCCGCCCGCAAGGCCCGTGAGCTGGTGCGGCGCAAGGGGGTGCTCTCCGAACACAGCCTGCCGGGCAAGCTGGCCGACTGCTCCGAGCGCGACCCCGCATCCTGCGAGCTCTTCCTGGTGGAGGGCGACAGCGCCGGCGGCAGCGCCAAGCAGGCCCGCGACCGCCGCTTCCAGGCCATCTTGCCGCTCAAGGGCAAAATCCTCAACGTGGAAAAAGCGCGCTTCCACAAGATGCTGGAAAACGCCGAAATCCGCACCATCATCACCGCCCTGGGCACCGGCATCGGTCCCGAGGAATTCAACGTCGATAAGCTGCGCTACCACAAGATCATCATCATGACCGACGCCGACGTGGACGGTAGCCACATCCGCACCCTGCTGCTCACCTTCTTCTTCCGCCAGATGGAGGAGGTGATCAAGAACGGCCACCTCTACATCGCCCAACCGCCCCTGTTCCGCCTGGTGGAAAGAAAAAAAGAATCCTACCTCAAGGACGAGGCCACCTTGCGCGCCCTGCTGCTGGAGCGGGCCTGTTCCGAAACCACCCTGCGCCTGGCCAACGGCACCACCAAGAGCGGCAGCCAGTTGGTGAAGCTGATGGAGCGCCTGTCCAGCTACCTCGAAACCCTGGGACGGCTCAAGCGCCGCGGCTACCCGGTGGCCCTGCTCAACGCCCTGCTGCAGGCCGGCGCCAAGGGAAAGACCACCTTCAGCCAGGCCGACCGGGCCCAGCAACTGGCCGACTTCCTGGCTGGCTGCGACCTGGAGATCGACGCCATTGGCTTTGACGAGGAACACAGCCTGCACTGGCTCGACGTCACCTGCCCCGGCGATACCCGGGTCTCGGCCCGGGTCGACTGGGACCTGCTATCGAGCGCCGACTTCTCGTCCCTGGCGGCGCTGCACTCCGAGCTGGCCGGCGCCGAACAGGGACCCTACAAGCTCTCCAAGAACGGTACGACCGAAGACCTGGCCGACGCCGACGAGCTGCTGGCCCACCTCATGGAGGCCGGCACCAAGGGCCTGAACCTGCAGCGCTACAAGGGCCTGGGCGAGATGAACCCCGACCAACTCTGGGAAACCACCATGGACCCGGAGCGCCGCACCCTTTTGCAGGTGCGCATCGAAGACGAGGTCCTGGCCAACGACATGTTCACCACCCTCATGGGCGACCAGGTGGAGCCGCGCCGCGACTTCATCGTGGAAAACGCCCTGGATGTGCGGGAGCTGGATATCTAATTCTGTATCGGAAAAAGCCGTCCATGGCTTTTTCCTCCCCCGGCTGCCGAAAGTAAATTTCGGCAACCGGGCGGGATGGACCAAACTTGCAGTTTGGCCATCCCGGCGGGCCGTCCATGGCCCGCGCTGTGAATACGGAACGTATCGGCTCTACATCGGAAAAAGCCGTCCATGGCCCGCGCCGATGGCGGGCTGGGTAGCCTAAACGCCTTCTGTAACAGCCCGCGTCATCCTGGCCGCCCCTACTACAGCACACCACCAGCGCGGCGGCGCGGCCGCCGGCAGGGAGAGGCGAGTATGAAAAGATTCGGTCGGACCGTTTTGTGGCTGGGGCTTTTGTGGATTTTGACCGCGGCGCCCGCCCTGGCCGGGTCCGTGGTCCAGGCTCGCTGCGACTGCGGCTACCACAGCGGCCAGCTTCTGATCTTCGGTGGCAAAAGTAACTTCCAGAGCGTCTGCTGGTTCCCGGCCTATTGCCCGGGGGTCAAAGAGGTCCTGCTGATCAACATGTACCAAACGCCCCTGGCCTCCCCCGGGTGCACCGAGGCCCAGCCCCTCCCCTATGACCACCCTTCCCTGGTGGGCAAACCCGGCAGGCACCCGATCGCCGGTTGGAGCACCAAGGACCGCATCGGCCGTAACCTGGTGCTCACCAACGGCACCTACCTCTGCCCGGTCTGCGGCCAAAAAACCCTGCGCTTCTTCCCTACCGGCATGTGGGACTAGCACCGCCGCCGGCCGCCACGCCCCACTACCGCACCACGGGTATCGCCGGGCCGCCGCCGGCGGTGGGTGGCGTTTGCATTTTTTACTGGTCAAATCGATCGCCGGGGCCGAAAAACACAACACATAGTTGAATACTATCCCTGTTTTGTGCGATTAATTTAACTGTAGTAATGCGCACCGGCCGATTGGCGGGCCGCGGGCCCCCGGGAAAGGGACCTCACCTTGGTGCATCAAAGATTCGTATCGCTGCTTATCATCCTGCTGGCCCTCTGCGCGGCCGCGCCGGCCATGGCCGGCTCCGCACCCCTGGCCGACTCGGCCCTGCGACGCGGCGACTACCAAGAAGCCATCAAGCTCTACAGCCGCCAACTGGCCAAAGACGGCATCACCAACCTGGACCGCTCGCGCCTGCTCTACCACCGCGGCCTGGCCCACAAGCGCCTGGGCCAAGCCCAGGCGGCCCTGGCCGACTTCAACCAGTCCATCAAGATCGACCCCGAGTACGCCAAGCCCTACAACAGCCGCGGCCATCTCTACGAGGGCATGGGCAAGGCCGCCCTGGCCCTGGCCGACTACAACCAGGCCATCAAGCTCAACCCCAGCCTGGCCGCCGCCTATTTCAACCGGGGCAACTACTGGGCCAAGCTGGGCCAGCACCAGCGGGCAGTGGACGACTTCACCATGGCGGTGCAGATCAACCCCGCCTACCAGGAGGCCTTGGTCAACCGCGGGGTGGCCAACCTGGCCCGGGGCAAGCCCCGGTTGGCCATGGTCGATTTCGACCGGGCGGTGGCCGTGGACCCCGGCAAACCCCTGCCCTACTACCACCGCGCCCTGGCCCACAAGTCGGCCGGCCGCCTGGAGATGGCCGAGGCCGACGCCTCCACCTTTGTCAAGCTCTCTCCCAACGACCCCGAGGGCCAAGCCCTGCTCACCGAGATTCGCGGGCTGCTCGACGCCCGCCAGGCCAAGGAAGACCAGAAGCACAACCGCCGGGGCAACCGGCCCACAGCCGATCCCTTCAAGGCGGCGGTGGCCGCCCACCGCCGGGGCAACTACCCCGAGGCCATCCGGCTCTACACCGTTGATATCGAATCGGGCCGCAACACCGACGCCGACCTGGCCGTGGTGCACAACAACCGGGGCAACGCCTACGCCGAAAGCGGCAAGCTCAACGAGGCCATCGCCGACTACACCGCCGCCATCGAGCTCAACCCCAAGTACGCCATGGCCTACTTCAACCGCGCCTCGGCCTACGACCAAAAGGGCGACTACCAGGCGGCCATCCGCGACTACGACATGGCCGGCCGCCTGGACCCCCGCTGGGCCAGCATCTACCTGGCCCGCAGCTTCACCTGGGAGCGCATGGGCCGCCTGGACCTGGCCGTTACCGACCTGGAAAGCCACCAGTCGCTGGTGCCCGGCCACCGCCGGGGGGCCGAACGCCTGGCCCACCTGCGCCGCCTGCTGGCCGCCACCCGCCGCGCCGCCCGGGAGCAAAAGAAGTACGGCGGCGCCGCCGAGGCCCTGCTCAAGGCCGCCATCGCCGCCCACCAAAAACGCGACTACGACCAGGCCATCAGCCTCTACACCCAGGCCATCGCCGCCAAGACCAACTCGCCCGACACCCTGGCCGTGGCCTACTTCCGGCGGGCCCAGGCCTATATCCGCAAGGGACAGCCGGACAAGGCGGTGGCCGACTACACCCGGGCCACCGCCCTCAAGCCGCGCGACGCCACCCCCTACCTGCTGCGCGGCAACCTGTGGCACGCCCGGGGCAACTACCGCAAGGCGGTGGCCGACTACACCAAGGCCATCTCCCTGGCCCCGGACTCCTGGCAGGCCTACAACAACCGGGGCAACTCCCTGATGCGCCTGGGACAGCTCGATAAAGCCATCGCCGATTTCACCGCCGCCATCAAGCTCAACCCCAAGGCCGCCTCCCCCCTCTACAACCGGGCCTTTGCCCACTGGCGCCGCGGCAACCCCGGCAAGGCCCTGGCCGACGTGAAGAGCTTTTTAAAGGCAGTGCCCGACGACCGGGCCGGCCGCCAGCTCCTGGCCCGGCTGGAGGCGGCCGCCACCGACGGCCGGCCCCAGGCCCTGCGCTCCCGGGACCCCTTCGGGGCCGGTCTCAAAGCCTACCGCCGCGGCGACTACCAGGCCGCCGTGGCCTACTTCACCCGGGTTATCAAGGACCCCAAGACCCCGCGGCGGCGCAAGGTGGAAAGCTACAACAACCGCGGCCTGTGCTACCGCCGCCAAGGCGACCTCAAGCGGGCCCTGGCCGACTACAACCGGGCGCTAAACCTCATGCCCGACTTTGACATGGCCATCAACAACCTCGGCAATATCTGGCTCCAACGTCACGAGTACGACCAGGCCATCGCCGAGTTCACCCGGGCCATCGCCATCAACCCCAAGGACCCTGGCTACTACTTCAACCGGGGGCTGGCCTGGCAACAAAAGGGCAAGCCCGACCAGGCCATCAGCGACTACAACCGGGCCATTGAACTCAAACCCGACTTCGCCCGGGCCTATGTCTTCAGGGGCATCGCCTGGGCCCGTAAACACCGTATGGACCGGGCCCTGGCCGACTACAACCGGGCCGCCAAGCTAAAGCCCGGCATGGCCATGGTCCGCTACTACCGCGCCCAACTGCACCTGGCCGCCGGCCGCCTGCGGGCCGCCCTGCTCGACGCCAAGGCCTTCGTCTCCCTCTCGCCCCGCGACCCCGACGGGATAACCCTGCTGGAGACGATCCGGGCCAAGATGGGTTCCTCCTAGGCCGCCGGGCGCAGGCCACAACCCCGGCCCACGGGCCGAACCCGGGGAGAGGCAAGAATCATGAAGCGCGTCTGTTTTTCGCTGGTGTGTATGTTGATCCTGGCCGGTTCCGCGGCCTGGGCCAGGGGCGTCCATCACGACCTGGAAGCCGCCTACCTGGCCGCCCAGGCCGGTGACCCGGCCCAGGCGGTGCGGCTCTACACCCGGGCCATAGACCGCCGGGGCCTTGGCCTGCACCGCCTGGCCGTGGCCCACTTCAACCGGGCCGTGGCCCTGCGCCGCCTGGGACTCAACCGCCGGGCCCTGGCCGACTACAACCAGGCGGTGGAGCTGTGGCCCTCCTACGCCCGGGCCTATAACAACCGGGGATACCTCCACCTGCTCATGGGCGACAACGTCCAGGCCCTGCGCGACCTGTCCCAGTCCCTGGCCCTGCAACCCGATAACCCCCTGGCCCACCTGGGGCGCGGTATCGCCTACCAGCGCATGGCCATGTATGACTGGGCGGTCAAAGAATTCACCCGGGCCCTGGAGATAAACCCCAACCGCCCCGACGCCTACCAGCACCTGGCCTGGCTGCTGGCCACCTGCCCCCAAAAGAAATACCGCAACGGCGCCCGCGCCGTTGGCCTGGCCCGCCGCGCCCTGTTCATCTCCCCCAGCCCCATGAACTACGACGCCCTGGCCGCGGCCTACGCCGAGATCGGTCGCTACCAAATGGCCGTGAAAAACCAGCGCCGGGCCATCGCCGGTCTGCGCGGCAAAGGCCAGGGCGGGTATCTTAACGCGTTTTCACACCGCCTGGCGCTCTACCGCTCCGGCCGCCCCTGCCGCGACAGCGTCCCCCACACCGCACCCTGAGCACCAGCGGTCAAATAAAATTTATGACGGAGAGCACCATGAAGCCGTACAAGCTGCTTGGGGTACTCGCGCTCATCGTCGCCCTGGCCGCACCCGCCACGGCCTGGGCCGACGCCCGCGAGGACTTTAATACCGCCCTCAGCGCCCAGAAACAAAGACAACACTCCAAGGCCGTGGAGTACTACACCCGGGCCATAGACAGCGGTGAGCTCTCCGGAAGCAACCTGGCCATCGTCTACAACAACCGGGGCAACTCCTATGCCAAGATGGGCAAGTTGGACAAAGCCCTGGCCGACTACCGGCGGTCCATGCAGATCGACCCCAGCTACGCCCTCCCGTTAAACGGAATGGGGCTGGCCCTGCGCAGAAAGGGCAAATTCAGCCAAGCCATCGCCCACTTCACCCGGGCCCTGGAGCTCAACCCCAAGTACCAATCGCCCCGCTACAACCGCGCCTACACCTATTTACATATGAAACGATATCGCCAGGCCATGGCCGACTACGACTGGCTGCTTAAACAAAACCCCCGCGATCACGAGGCCTATAACGGCCGCGGCGAGGTGCTGCGCTACCAAAAAAAGTACCGCCAGGCCATCGCCGCCTACGACCGGGCCATAGAACTGGCCCCGCGCAACTACGAGTATCTCACCAACCGCGGTGACGCCTACGAAAGCCTGGGGCAGCGGCAAAAGGCCATCGCCGACTACCAGCGGGCCATCGAGATCAACCCCAAGTTCGGCCGAGCCTACAACAACCTGGGTTTCACCTACCGCCAGCTTGAAAACTACGACCAGGCCATCGCCGCCTATAACCGGGCCATTGAGGTACGCCCCAACTACTACCAGGCCTATAACAACCGAGGATACGCCTATTTCAAAAAGGGTATGTACCAGCGGGCCATCGCCGATTACCGCAAGTCCCTTGCGATCCGACCCTCCTACATGACCCCCCTCTACAACATCGTGGAGGCCTTTATCAGGGCCGGTGAACCGGCCCAGGCCGTGGCCGAGATGCAAAAAATCATCCGGGCGCGGCCCCGGGACTGGCGCCCCCTAAACCGCCTGGCCTGGCTCTCGGCCACCCACCCCTCACCCGCAATGCGCGATGGAGCCCGCGCCGTGCGCCTGGCCCAAAAGCTCATTGTCATCAAGGTATCGCCCCAGACCCTCGACACCGCCGCAGCCGCCTATGCCGAGGCCGGTAATTTCAAAGAGGCGGTGCGCACCCAGGAGGCGGCGGTGGCCCTGGCTCAGCGCCGAGGACAGACGGGCTATCTTCCCTTTCTTAAAAAACGCCTGGCGCTTTATCAACAGGCAAAGCCATACCGCATGAAATAATTTATAAGAACATGCGAAAAAATATTGCCCCCATGGTGGGTTACCAGGCAAAATTATATTGATACGTTGGTAAGTTTCTTAACCGACCAACCAATAAAACTTCGGTCTTAACGCCGTGGCCGCGGGATCGTACCTACGCCCGGGGAACACATTTTATTTGTGGATCGACCCCGGCTTACCGGGGAAACCAGGTTTTTGATAGGGACCGGAAACCGGCAATCCACTCACCAAGGGGGACTACTTATGAAGAAAATTCTTTTAGCGTTTGTTATCATCCTGGCCATGGTCACGGCCCTTGCCTGCGGCAGTGGCGGCGGTGGCGGCGGCGCCACCCAAGGCTATCTCGGCGGCATCTGGAGCGGTACCTGGACCAGCCAGGTGGGTCCCTGGACCGGGACGATGTACATTACCCTTTCCCAAGACGGCCTGACGGTGACCGGCAGCGGATATATCACCGATGACGGGGAAAGGTACGACGGCACGTGCACCGGTACGGTTACCAACGCCGACGGGCCGGGAAATATCACCCTGGGCATGGCCTACTCGGGCAGAACCCAGATATCCACCTTTACCGGGTCATACACCGCCACCACCATCACCGGAACTTACGCCGACTCCCAAGGCGATCGCGGTACCTTTGTCCTAGTCAAACAATAACCTCTTCTCACCTAAACCAAAAAACCACCCCGCCGGGCCTACCCAGGCCCGGCGGGGCTTTTTACCCGGCAATCACCTTCACATTGCCCGAACCTGCTCCATATATTAATATTAGGCCGATAATTTTAATATGGCGCCGCTTGACCCCTACCCCCACGCAACCTACAAATTGACCGGCAAATATTAAACCTCCTTTCTGCCGCCGACCGCTCCCTGGGGCGTTTAGACGCCGCATCAGAACTTTTGCCCAACCCTGATATCTTCGTATCAATGTATGTGCGCAAAGAGGCGGTGCTCTCAACCCAGATCGAAGGGACTACGGTCACCCTCTTTGACCTGGTGCAAGGCCAAGCCAAAAGGTCACGCCCCAAAATGCGAAATGACGTCAGAGAAGTGCAAAACTATATCAACGCCCTTAATTACGGATTGGAGCAACTTGATACACTGCCGGTTTCAAACCGTTTGATAAGAACTATCCACAAAAAGCTTATGATGGGGGTTAGAGGCAGAAACCGGGACCCCGGCAATTTCCGGCGTGTGCAAAACCAGATCGGTGGTACCAGCGCCGCGGATGCGCAATATCTTCCACCACCGCCCAACTTGGTAATTGGGGCCATGAGCGATCTGGAAAAATTTATTCATGACAGCAACCCCATGCCGCCGCTGATCAAGGCGGCTCTGGTGCATTCGCAGTTTGAGACCATTCACCCCTTTCTCGATGGCAACGGCCGCATGGGTCGGCTCTTGATCACCTTGTTGCTGTGCTCATGGGGAACCCTCGAAAGGCCGTTGTTATACCTGTCTCATCACTTCAAACGCTACAGGATGGAATATAACGACCGGCTCCAATTGGTCAGGGATGAGGGCGACTGGGAAGGATGGCTGGAATTCTTTTTAGAGGCGGTGCGCTCGGTTTCGGAGGCGGCGGCGGAAAAAACCCGCAAGATACAGCAAATGCGCGAAGATCACTTACGCGTAATCACAAAACATATAGGACCTGCGGCTAATATATTAGAGCATTTACTTAATAGCCTGGTTGTGTCCATAACCAGCGTGAGCCACGCTACCGAGCGTTCATATGCCAGCGCTCGCACCTACGTGGCTAAGCTAGTGGATATCGGCCTTCTCAAAGAAATAACCATTGGCATCCGAAACCGCCTGTTTCTTTACGAACCCTATCTCAACCTCCTGGAAGAATAGCTCTGTGTGTTAGTTTTTCGTGTTTTTCTAACATATGGCTAAGAACCAACCGCCATATGTAAATTTCCTAACATATGGCCACCGGCCGGGTCTATCGCCCCTGGCGCCGCTGGGCCAGCCAGTCGCGCACCGCGTGGCCGGTGGCGGAGTCCCAGGGGCGCAGCTTGCTGATGGGCACCGCCTTGTAACCGGCCAGTTCATCGCCCACGGTGATGGGACCGTCGGCCGTGAGGTGGTAGGCGATGATCACCTGGTTGCGCTCCACAAAGGAATAGACCCCCACCAGGGAACGCACCATGGCCTCTAGCCCCAACTCCTCGGCTACCTCGCGCACCATGCCTTCTTCGACCGTCTCGCCGCGCTCCAAGAAGCCGGTACACAGCCCCCACCAGTTCTCCGGCCAGCCCTTGTTGCGCACCAACAACACGTTGTCCTGGTGCTCGATTATCCCGGCCACCACCGGCACCGGGTTGTCCCACAGCACAAAGCCGCAGGACTCCTCGGGGCAGCGCAGGCGGTCTTCACCATCCACCTTGGCCGCCACCAGGCGACGTCCGCACATCAGGCAATATCTCTCGGGTTCACTCACGGCGCCCCCCCACGCTATCTCGATACCGCCAGGATCATCACCACAAAGTTGACACGCCTATTGGGAAAGCTCCTTTCTATTGCTTGTCCTCCAGGCCCAAGAGTTTGCGGAACTCCTTGCCATCTAAAACCTCCTTTTGCAAGAGCTCGCCAGCCACCTTCTCCAAGAGGTCGCGGTGATCGGTGAGAATCTTCTCTACCTGGGCCTCGCGCTCCTCCAGGAGGGACTTGAGCTCCTTGTCCAGGGCGGCGGCGGTGGCCGGGCTCAGCTCCTGGGCCGGCGGGGCCATCACGCTATCCTGGGGTAGGAAGACGGGCTGGTTGCGCTGGGTCACCGCCACCGGCCCCAGAGTCTTACCCATGCCGTACTGGGTAAGCATGGCCCGGGCCAGGTCGGTGGCCCGCTGCAGGTCGTTGGCCGCGCCGGTGGAGAGCTCGCCGAAGGCCATCTTCTCGGCTACCCGTCCTCCCAAGAGCACGTCCAACTTGCCCAAAAGCTCGGAGCGGGACATAAGGTAGCGGTCCTCGGTGGGGCGCTGCTCGGTGTAGCCCAGGGCGGAGATGCCCCGGGGTACGATGCTGATCTTGTGCACCTGGTCGGCCCCGGGAGTGTAGGCGGCCACCAGGGCGTGGCCGCTCTCGTGGTAGGCCACGGTCTGCTTCTCGCGCGGGTTGATGACCCGGTTCTTCTTTTCCAGGCCGCCCAGGATACGGTCCACCGCCTCCTCCAGGTCGGCCATGGTCACCTCGGAACGCCCGGCCCGGGCGGCCAACAGCGCTCCCTCGTTGAGTATGTTCTCCAGGTCGGCCCCGGAGAGCCCGGGGGTGCGCTGGGCCAGGATGTCCAGGTCCACGTCGTCGGCCAGGGTGATCTTGCGGGCGTGCACCTCCAGGATGGCCCGGCGGCCGTTGAGGTCCGGCTTGTCCACCAGAATCTGGCGGTCAAAACGGCCGGCCCGCAAGAGGGCCGGGTCCAGAATCTCGGGCCGGTTGGTGGCGGCCATGATGATCACCCCGGAGCGGGGGTCGAAGCCGTCCATCTCCACCAGGAGCTGCTGCAGGGTCTGCTCGCGCTCGTCGTGCCCGCCCACCGGGCTTATCCCCCGGGCCTTGCCCAGGGCGTCTAGCTCGTCGATAAAGATGATGCAAGGGGCCCGCTCGGTGGCCTGGCGGAACAGCTCACGCACCCGGGCCGCCCCCACCCCCACGAACAGCTCTACGAACTCCGAGCCGCTGATGGAGAAAAATGGCACCCCGGCCTCACCGGCCACGGCCCGGGAGAGCAGGGTCTTGCCCGTGCCGGGAGGCCCCACCAAAAGCACCCCCTTGGGCAGGCGTCCCCCCAGTTTGGTGAAACGCTCGGGGGTACGCAAAAATTGCACGATCTCTTTGAGTTCCTCCTTGGCCTCGTCCACCCCGGCCACGTCGTCGAAACGGGTTTGGATGTCCTTTTCTGCGTGCACCTTGGCCTGACTACGACTGAAGCTCATCACCCCGGCCCCGGGTCCCAGCCGTTTCATCATCAAGTACCAGATGCCCACGAAAAGGAAGATGGGGATCATCCAGGAAAACAGGTTGCGTAAAAAGGTGGACTCTATCTCGCCCCGGAACTTGATGTTGTGCCCCTCCAGCTCCTTGGCCAAGTCCGGGCTCACCCGCACCGTGGCGAAGCGCACCTCCCGGTTCTTGTCGTCCAGCATAATGCCGGTCATCACCTTCTCGCCGATGGCCAGCTCCTTGATCTTGTCTTGACGCAGCTTGTGCAAAAAATCGCTGTAGCTGATACGCACCGGGGCTATGGAGGTGTAGATGATGTTGTTCAACAAAAGAACCACCCATATCCCGAATATCACGTACCAGATGGAAAACTTGTGGTGCCTTTCCATATCTAGACTATTCGCTTTCCGGCCGCGATCCGCGGCCCATGCGGTAATAACCTGACTTGAAGACCCTCGCATCGATGGCCAGGTAGGAGGCCATCTTGCAAAACAGCTTGGCCCACGTGAAGCAGAGGCCCGAGCGCCACAAACCACCCGCTTGGTCCTGAACCCCTGGCCATCTAGTCTTCCTTCCCCCTAAAAAACAGGGGCCCCACCGGGACCCCTGTGTATCAACTACTCCCCCAGCGCCACTTTTTGTCCCCCAGCGCCACCTTTTGCCGCGTCCATCGCCGCTACCCCCTCGCCCACCTGGCCGCTACCTCCCGGCCACTACCTCCTGGCCACCGGTGTCACTTCTTGGCTTCGCCTTCGGGCTTGCCCCCGACATGGCCCCTGGCATCACTCCCAGCGTTAGTCCTGGCATCACCCTCCGGCATGGCCCCTGGTGTGGCTCTGCCATCCCAACTCGGCGTGGCCCCCTGGTGGCACTCGTTACCCCTGACGTCGCCTTCCGCCAGGTGCGTGGGCTTGATGGCCGAGTTCGGCTGACGTCGCCCCTCGGCTTTACTCCCAGCCCCCCAACTCGGCCCCCTGGCGTCAGCCCCCCAGTTCAGCCCCCTGGGGTTATAGGCGCATGGGCATGATCACGCTGAGGAAGCCGTCGTCGCCTTCACCCTTGACCAGGCAGGGCGACTGGTCGTCCACAAAACTCAGGGTTATGTCCTCACTACGCATGGCCGCGCACAGGTCCATGAAGTAGCGCGCGTTAAAGCCCAGGCTGAAGGCCTCGCCGTCATAGGCCACCTCCAGCGCCTCGCGCGCCTCGCCCAGCTCGGGGTTCTGGGTGACCACCTCCAGCAGGCCTTCCTTGAAGTCGAAGCGCACGCCGTGGAAGCGGTCGGTGGACAAAATGGAGACGCGGCGCAGCACGTTGCTGAAGGCCTGGCGGTTGACCGTGGCGGTCTGCTTGGCCTTCTTGGGGATAACCACGTTGTAGTCCGGGAAGGTGCCCTCCTGCATGCGCAGGATGAACTGGTCCTGGTCGCGCCGTACTATCCCCAACTCCTGGTTCAGCCCCAGGGATAGGCGGCCGCCCTCCTCGGCCAGCTTGCGTATCTCGGCCACCGCCTTGCGCGGGATGATGACCCCCTGTTCCAACTGCAGGCCCTCCACGCCGGGCACCGCCTTGTCCACTACGCTGAGCCGGTGGCCGTCGGTGGAGACGAAACGCAGGAAACCCACGCCGTCCTTGTCGCGCTTTTCCACGAACAGGCCGGCCAGGTTGAAGCGGGTGTCTTCCTGGCTGATGGAGGAATAGGTCTTCTCGATCATCTCGGCCAACACCTCGGCCTCAAACTCCAGGCCGGTGATATCATCGGCCGTGGGAAGCTGGGGAAAATCATCGGCCGCCAGGCCCACCAGGTCAAAATTGGCCCGGCCCGCGCTGAGGTGCAGGTAGGAGTTTTCTTTTTCTTTTAGATATAGCTCGTCGGCCGGCAGCTCTTTTACGATCTCGTATAGCTTGCGCGCCGGTACTGTGAGCCTGCCGGCCTTGGAGATGCGCGCCGGGTACACCCCGATAAAGCTGGTCTCCAGGTCGGTGGCGCTGATGGTGATGGCCTCGCCCTCGGCCTGTAAAAGTACGTTGGACAAAATGGGCATGGAGGTGCGGCGCTCAACCACCGACTGACTCTTGGCCAGACCCTTTACCAGGTCCTCCCTGCGAACCGTAAGTTCCATAGCTTCAACATCCCGTAAATGGTGGTTTCTGTGCTTTGCCGGCTACTTTAACCTATGCCCGCCGCTGGGTGCAACCTTTTGGAGCGTCACCGGCCGCCACCGGTATCATCTGGCGCCACGATCACTTAAAACCCCGCGTCCCATCGGTCCGCTGGGCGCCCTGCGCGGTACTTGCCACCACCGCTTTCGCGCCGCCCCTCCCCCCGCCATAACCGGTCCCGGGGGGATACCCGGCGGGACTATTGATCCCGCGAGCGCGCCGCGGCCTCTTTCCTTTGCTTGGCCTCCAGCCCCCGGGCGTAGTCGTCCCAGACCAGGGTCATCACCGTGAGGCGGGCCAGGGAGACCTGGCGGTCAACCTCCAACACCACCACCCGGTTGGTCTTGGGCTCCAGACGGATGCTGGCCCGCTCTCGCCGGGAGCCCTCCAACTTGTGCAGCGCGCTGCGCAGCCAGGCCCGGCGATCGTCCCACTGCGGCAAAGTCAGCTCCAGCAACTCACCCAGGCGGCGGTCGGCCCCGGGGGCCAGCCTCACCCCCAGCGACAGCCAGGCCGGCCCCTTGGCCGGACCGATGGCCTCCAGGCGTGGCAGACCGCCCCGGCTCACCCAACGCTCAAAGCGGTGCACCTGCTCCGGCGCCAGTTGCATCTTGAATTCCACCCCCAGGGCGCGACCCAGAACGCCGGCGGCTTCCTCCAGGCTCGGCCCCAGGCCAAAGAGCTTCAATACGCACCCGGCGGCGAGCCCCAGCGTGATCGAGGTAAAGACCACCAAGGCGGCCCGCATGATTTTAGAGTTCACACCGATATCCCGTATGGGTCCAAGAAACGGTTGATAATCTCCACGCGCCTGCCTGGCTGATGATATCTTGTTCCGGCTCTCACCATCTCTTACCGCCGGCTGGTTGATGCTGCGTCAAGCTGCCTCCCACGTTCCCGTGACCGTTTGATGAAAACCGCTCCGGCTGTAGCACCAAGCCCGCGTCCAGGCCGCGCGGGTAATCATGCGGATGAGAAAGTCCTACGTGTATCCAAAGACGTTTCCTTCGCTCCGCCCCGTCGCCCAACCTTCGCGCCAGGGGCAACGCGGAAACCAGCCAGGGGATCAGGGCCGCGTGACCATCTAAATGCCCAATGCCGATCAGACCAGGGATGCGTCAGACGCGTCAAAGGACTGAAGATGGTTCTTCCGAAGACGCTCCCAGGGATTCCGGCGCCGATTGCTATCGACAGATCGAGATTACTTCGCTCGATGGTCCGAACACCGAGATGTCGATTGCTGGGGATCGAGCGGTAGAGAACCGAGAAGCGATTCGCCCTGAAACTCCGAGCCCTTTTTCTCCGACGATGGATTCTGCCGCCGACCAGGTGAACCTTCCACCACCCGTTGGCCAGGCCCCCTTTGCCCCCTTCCCAACCTCCCCGTGGACTACCGTAGGTTTTTTAACCAATCACCGGGGTCAACTAGATAGGTTCTTATTATCTCCTTTTTGAATTAGTAATACATAATAAGAGGGGTTGGTTAGTGGAAAACTCATTTAATTACCTGGTATATCGCGTGGAATCGCCCCCACCCTTTTCAACCGCCAGTAAAGTTTTTCCACCGTCGGCGCGCCCCGGGCGAGTTTCTCAACCGTTTGTCAACTAAAGGCCACCCTCCGCCTGCTCTTCTAATAACGATCTCTCAACTCCGCGCACCTGCTCGGCGATCTCAGGATCGTTCTTCATGGCCGCCTCGATCTTCTTAAAACCCTTCACCACCGTGGAGTGGTCCTTGCCCCCAAAAGCCCGGCCTATCTCCGGGAAGGAGGCCCGGGTCAGCCGGCGGGCCAGGTACATGGCCACCTGGCGCGGATAGCTGATCTTGCGGGTCTTCACTGCGCTCTTGAGATCGCTCACCTTGATGCCGAAATAGTTGGCCGCCGCCTTGAGCACCTCGTCGGGGGTCACCTGGCGGCTGCCCACCATCGGCTTGATCACCCGCTGCACCAGCTCCAGGGAGACCTCCGAGCCCTGAAAACGGCTTATGGCGATGATGCGGGTGAGCAGACCCTCCATTACCCGGACGTTGGTCTGGGGTTGCTGGGCCAGGTAGGTGGCCACCTTGCGCGAGAGCGCCATGCCCCGCTCGGCCGCCTTGCGCTGCAAGATGGCGACCTTGGTCTCCTCGTCGGGCAACTGCAGGTCGGCCAAAAGCCCCCACTCGAAACGGGTGCGCAGCCGCTTTTCCAACCCCGGTATCTCCCGCGGCATCTTGTCGCTGGTCAGCACGATCTGCTTGCCGGCGTCGTGCAGGGCGTTGAAGGTGTGAAAGAGCTCTTCCTGGGTGCGCTCGCGGCCGGCCAGGAACTGGATGTCGTCCAAAAGCAGGCAGTCCACCTGGCGGTACTTGTCCTGGAAGCGCGATATGCCGTCAAAGCGCACCGCCTGGATCAGCTCGTTGGTGAAAGACTCGGCCGAGGTGTAATACACCCGCGAACCCGGGCTGTCCGAAAGTATCTCGTTGCCCACCGCGTTGATCATGTGGGTCTTGCCCAGCCCGGCCCCGCCAAAGATGAACAGCGGGTTGTACTGCTTGCCTGGGGCCGAGGAGACCGCGCGGCAGGCGGCGTGGGCCAGCTCGTTGCAGGGGCCCACCACGAAGTTGGCAAAGGTGTGGCGAGGGTTGAGATTGGTATTCATGGCCGGGGGCCGGGGCCGCTGGGCCGGGGCCGTGGCCAAGGGCTCGTCGCTCTGGCGTACCTTGAAACTGATGTCTAAGGGCTGGTTGGCCGCCCCGGCCAAGGCCTGGTCCAGCACCGGCCGGTAGCGGTCCCGAATCCAGTCGGCGAAAAACATGTTGGGAACCACGATGGTGGCCCGCTTGTCTTCCAGCTCAAAACCCAACGGAGCAAACCACGTCTCCAGCTCCTGCGGGCTCACCAAGGCGCGTAGCCTCTGCAGGGCCCCTAACCAGACATCCTTCGCATCCATTTATTCACTACCCTGAAATTAATTGGGAGCAATTGCCTCTTGGGTGTGATTAAAAATATAGCCCGGCTGAAAAACGCAGAATATTCACAGAGTGCGCCCCTATAATTGGCAACAACAACCCTGATTGCGTTCACAGTCGGGCTATTCTTTCCCCCTTTATATAACACCCTGGATATATGATCGTTTTAACCACACCCCCCCTGGCTATCTAGTAAAACTAACCATCCGGCCACAATATCTTGGATCGTTTTCCGACATCATCCTCCTTTGTTTACCACAAATGGACCCCAG
>JAMOVV010000170.1 GCA_027067385.1 Desulfarculaceae bacterium | reverse complement strand
CACCAGCAGCAAGGTAACCTGCTCGGTCTCTGGTGTGGGGCGCTGGTCCGGCGGCGTGGCCTCCCGCAGCTTTTCCTCCGGGATGGCCGGCAGGTAGAGGTGGAAAGTGGTGCCCACCAGCTTGCCGGTTTCCAGGACGATATGCCCCTCGTGGGCCTGCACCACCCGCTTGACCGTGGCCAGGCCCAGGCCGGCGCCCTGGCTGGGGTCCTTGGTGCTGAAAAACGGTTCAAAAGCCCTTTGGCGCACCTCGCCGGCCATGCCCGGGCCGGTATCGCTGATGCTCAGCCGCACGTAGCGGCCGGGAGGGATGCGGCGCTCGGCGGCCCGGCGGCCGTCGACCACCTCCCGCAGGGCGGTCTTGATGATCAACCTGCCGCCGTGGGGCATGGCGTCACGGGCATTGGTGCAGAGGTTGAGTATCACTTGGTTCAACTGGAAAGCGTCGCCGCTCACCGGCAGCAGGTGGGGGGCCAGGTCGGTTTCGATGGTGATCATGCGGGGCATGGTCCGGCCGAGGATATCCACCGCCCGCCGCACCTCGGCGTTAATATCCACCGGGCTGAACTGGCTATCGAACTCGTGGCTGATAAAATTGAGGCTGCGCACCAGCTCCGCGCCGCGCCGGATGGCCTCGTCGGTCTTGTCGATGGCCGCCAGGCCGGCCGGGTCCAGGCGTTGGCTGCGGCGAATCTTCTCCAGGTAGCCGCTTATGGTCTGCAGGGTGTTGTTGAAGTCGTGGGCCACCCCGCTGGCCAGGGTGCACATGGCCTCCATCTTGCCCACCTTGAGCAGCGACTCGACCATCTCCCGGTAGGACACCATGGTGAAGCCCAGGATACCCAGGCAAAAGCCTAAGAAGCCGTATTCCATCAGGAACAGCTTGGCGGGCATATTCAGCACGGTCACCAGGAAATCGTGCAGGGCCAAGGCCGACCAAAAAATAAAGCCGGCGATGAAGTAGCGGGAGGCGGTGCGACGCTGGTGGCGGTTCTTTATCCAGATGAATAGCAGGAACAAAACGGTGAGCAGGCCATAGGCCATCAGCCAGGGTCCCAGGGGTCCCAGGGCCGGTTCCAGGTATGGCGTATCCATCCAGTCGAAATGCCGGGTGACGAAATGTGACGACACGATGAGGTCGCTGAACCATACCAGGCCCAGCAACAGCAGGTGGAAGGCGCCGGCGGCAATCTGGTAGCGCCGCATGTTAATGCCGAAATACGACCAGGTGAAGCAGGCCATGGCGTGGACGATGATGATGATGGCGGTGTATTGCACCTGCTCGGAGATATGGTTGAGCGCGCCGGTGCTGTTGTAGTTGAGAAATACCGATACGGCGTACAGGCTGGCCCCCAGCGAAACCAATCCCCCCCACAGCACCCAGGGTTCATCGGGCCGCAGCCGGTGGAACCACAATAGAAAGACGGCCATCAGCAAGGCCAAGCCGGCCACCACCATGGAACATGCCGATGGCCCAACTATCGTCGCCAATTCTATCATGGCCCCTCGGGGTGCAATGAGCATAAGCGCCGGGCCGCCGCGGCGGCCCGCCAGGTTCCTTGGATTATGCGGATGGCTCGTCAAATCCGTCGGTCGGTGGGTTTTGGCGCGTCAGCGGGGCCCCATCGGTCGCAGGTACTACCGGCGGGACCCGGCGCTGGTCTGTGGCGCAAACCCTCTCGGCGGTTGACCGGCAGGCACGCTAGGCATGCCCGCTATGTCATAGGCGAACCACTTGTTCAATAGCGTCAAAAACCGACGACACAACCTATTAAACCGGCCCGCCTGAGATTCAATTGGTTTTCACTATAAATAATAGATATCCATCGATTTAACGCATGTATAAAGTCCCGCGTCAAGCCCTTTTTAAACTATACTGTAATATTAATTACTTACGATGTTTGATCGCAGGCGGGCAATTTTGCACCATGGCGCACCGCAAGCCGCGGCCCGGGAAAAATATCCCCGGGCCGCGGCTTCAGATGGGTCTACTTGAGCTGCCCCGCGCGGAACTTCACCCAGGGCTGGGACGGCCGGTCCAGAAGGTATCCCCGCAGGTATTCCCACTGGATATGCTTGGCCAGGAAAGCGGAGGCCTCAAAGGGCATGCCGCTGGAGTTTCCCCAGCGGGCCCAGAAGGACAGGGCCGTGGCCATGGTGGAGTCCATCACCTTGCCGTCGACCGTGCCGCGCGGCTGGAAGGGCTTGGGACGCGAAGGATCGCTCATGAACTGGCGGGGATCGAGCTCGTAGTGGCCGTCGACGGTGCGCGAGCAGGGGTTGATCTTGCCCAGGTACACGTCGTAGTGGTCGGCCAGTATTTTCTTGGCCACCTCCACGTCGATATGGCCGCTGTACTGGCGCATGAGCTGGGTTAGGCGCACCTGGCGTGCCCCCTGGTGCCGCCGGATGTCGGCATAGCCGGTATTGGAGCACTCCAGGTTGCGGATGCGCGGGTCAATGGGCGCGTTGAAGCCGATGAACCAGCCGTCGGTTTTGTGCTTAACGCCCGCGAAACGCAGCCCCAGCTCAAAGCGCACTATCTCACCGGTCTTGACAAAGCCCAGCAGCCAACTATTGGCGTAGCCGCCGTTGTTTTGTTTGCGCATCAGGTGCATGAACTGTTTCAGGTCGGTGGCGTACTGCATGGCCTTGCGCACCCGGAAAAACTCCGGGGCCTCGTTGGGGTCGTAGAGGCTGAAGCCCCCGATGGTGGTCTCGGTGCCCATGATGCCGGCGCTGGTTACGAAGAAGTCGCTCATGCTGTCGATGTAGCCGGCCTGGGACTGCATGAAGATGCGGTTGCCCTTGTCCGGCACGATATCTAAGATGAGGTTCATGAACTGGCCGGTCTCAAAGTTGTCCCAGGAGTTGTGGGCCATGACGATGAGACCGTGCTTGGTGGCCTTGCCGGTGGCGATAAAGCCGCTGCAGTGGTCATTGGCGGCCGGAAAGCGGGGGGCGTAGCGGTACTTGCTTATGGCGTTGGGCCACCAGTAGTCCATCAGCTCTTCGTAGCCGTTCCAGGCCAGCACCTCCTGCCAGGTGATGGGGGTGCCGGCCGCGGTGGCCCCGGCGGCGATGCCTTTGATCTCCTGGATGTACTCGTCGTCGATCCACTTGACCCATAGCTGCTCGGCCGCGGCCACGAAAAACTCCCACTTCTTGCCGGTGTTGAAGTAGGTGAGGTACTTGAGGCTGCGCAGAATGCGCTTCAGCTCAGGGGCCACCAAGTAGCCATGCTGATAGCCCCGCTCATAGGGGGCGCCCTCGATGTGGATATAGACCCAGCCGTTTTGATCCAAGCGGTAGCCCTTGCGGAAGCGCTTCACTCCGCTGGCCGCCGCCGGGGGACCAAACCACAAAATAACCAGGATCAAAGCAGTGCACCAGGCCAGGATACGTTTAGATAAACTCATGACGCTCATCTCCAGTTGTTACGAGATACTACAGTGTTGTCTTATATGATAGCGCAGGAGACCGGCCATGGGGGGACCGTTTGGTGTTTTTTTGCGCAAGACCGCGGCCGCCGGCCGCCGGCGATTTTAAGGCCGAAACCAGGGCGGCCGGCCAGGTGGTGCGGGATTGCGATCCGGGCTCAGCGGGTGAAGGGACAGGCCTTGATGCAGAACCCGCAGATGGGCACCTCCACCTTGGGCAGCTTGGCGAAGTTTTGCATCAAGAGGTTCCGGCATTTTGCAAAGTGCAGGGCCTGGCCGCGCGAGTCGTAGCGGTTACCGGTGCCCACCCCCTTGATGGCCCCGGCCGGGCAGGCCCGCCGGCATTGGTCGCACTTGCCGCAGCGGTTGGCCAGGGGCCGGTTGGCCTTGAGCGGCGCGTCGGTGACCACGGTGACCAGGCGCACCCGGGGACCGTATTGGGGGGTGATGATGAGCAGGCTCTTGCCCTGCCATCCCAGGCCGGCCATGCGGGCCACCGCCTTGTGGGTCAGGGCCCCGCGCAGCTCGGTCATGTCGATCATCTGCGAGGCCGGGATGGGCAGGGCGCGGTAGTCGTGGTCCTCCAAGAAGCCGGCCACTCCCAGGGCGATCTCGTCCAACCGGCGGTTGGCCGCCTGGTAGAAATTGGCGTAGATGGGCGTGGGCTGGTCCACCAGGTCGTCGAAGATGGCCCGCGGCAGGCGCACGGCCAGGGATACCGCCCGGCGGTAAGGCGCCAGCAAGTCCGGCGGGTAGGTCTTGAGCCGGCTGAAGGGAGCCAGGTCGGCCACCCCCACCAGGTCGGCTCCCAGGCCCAGGGCCTGGCGCTTGAGTTGCGCGGTGAGCCTCGCGGGTTTCATCGACTACCTCCGGCCGGGAATCAGGCGGCCCTGGCAGCGGGCTAGACCGTCCCCCGAACCCCTACCATGTTATTGCATGGCAGGATAATAGGCAATGGAAAGCTCGGGCCCCGACCCGGGCGCCGCCGCCCGGGACCGGACCACCGGCCGGGACCGCCGGCGGGGTGCTCCATCTTTTGACGTTAAATCAGCTACTAACCCAGGTTATAATGATAAACATACGGCTTGGACAAATTTTCTTGACACCAACGGCCATTATGGTATTCTGGTACCCGAATACATCAAATACTATCCGGGAGCCGGCATGCAAAACCTCATCAACATATCCGAAGCCGCCTCGTTGGCCCTGCACACCACGGTGCTTTTGGCCCACAGCGACGGCGAGGCCATGCCCACCAATCGGATAGCCGCCAAGCTTCGGGTCTCGGAGGCCCACTTGGCCAAGGTGATGCAGCGTCTGGGCAAGGCGGGGGTGGTCCACGGCCAGCGGGGGCCGGGCGGTGGTTTCACCCTGGCCCGCGACCCGGAGCAGATCACCCTGCTCGATGTGCTGGAGGGGGCCGAGGGCGCCATCAGTATCCACGATTGTTTGTATTCCCAACCCATATGCCAGGGCGACTGTCTCATGGGCGGGCTCTTGAGCAAGGTTGGCCACCAAGTTTTAGATTATTTTAAGAATACCCGTCTCAGCGACCTGGGTCATGTCTACCGGGAGGACCGTAATGAAGAAGCTACGTAAGATAATCGAGATCGACGAGGATCTCTGCAACGGCTGTGGCCAGTGCATCATTGGCTGCGCCGAGGGGGCCCTGGCCCTGGTGGACGGCAAGGCCAAGCTGGTGGGCGAGGTCTACTGCGACGGCCTGGGCGCCTGCATCGGCGAGTGCCCCGAGGGTGCTCTCACCATAGTGGAGCGCGAGGCCGACGAGTTTGACGAGGCGGCGGTGGAGGAGCTTTTGGCCAAGCAAAAGGCCTCGAAGCCAGCCCCGGTGGAGATACCCACCGCCTGCGGCTGCCCATCCAACCAGAACATGGTATTGCAGCCGGCCGCCGCCGCGGCCGCGGACCAGGCCGCACCGACGGCCTCCACCCTGGGACACTGGCCCATCAAGCTGGGCCTGCTGGGTCCGGGGGCGCCTTTTCTCCGAGGCTCGGACCTGCTGCTCTTGGCCGACTGCGCCGCCGCCAGCCTGCCCAACCTGCACGCCGAATTTTTAGAGGGCAAGACGGTGGCCCTGGCCTGCCCCAAGCTCGACGACCCGGCGGCCCACATTGAGCGCCTGGCCGCCATCTTGGTGGGCGCCCCTCCCAAGACCATCACCGTGGTGCACATGGAGGTCCCCTGCTGCCTGGGGCTGGACTATATCGTGCGCCAGGCCATGGTGGCCGCCGGGGTGCAGATTCCCCTGGGCCGCATCCAGGTGGCCCGCGACGGCCGGGTGCTGGAGCGGGTGGCCCCGGCCGCGGACCAGATGGCTTAGTACCGGGGGCGTGGACGTGACCGGAATTCCGTGGGACATAGACGCCGAGGCGGCCCTGCAGCGGGTGCCGCGCCTGGTGCGCCCCTTGGCCCGGCGCAAGATAGAGCAGCGGGTGCGGCGCGCCGGCGGCGGCCGGGTGCGCCTGGCCGACTACCAGGAGGCCGAGGCCCGCTTCCAGGCGGTGCGCGGCGGCCGCACCGACCAGCAGTTGGAAGCGGTTTTACCCACCGACAACCGGCCCGGGGTGCCCATGGTGGTGGTGGAGAGCTGCCACCACGAGGTGTCGGCCTGCCCCAACGCGCTGTTGGACACCAGCCGGTGGCGCCGGGCGGTGGAGGACTGGGTGGCCGCCGAGGACATCTCTGAGCGGCTGCGCCGCCGCCTGCCGGACGGGCGCATCCTGTTCCACCACAAGCTACGCATCGCCATCGCCGGCTGCCCCAACGGCTGCTCGCGCCCCCAGATCGCCGACCTGGCGGTGGTGGGACACCTGCGGCCGGTATTCCACGCCCAGGCCTGCACCGCCTGCGGCCTGTGCGCCGAGGCCTGCCCCGACCAGGCCATCACCGTGGACCAGACCGCCCGGGCCGACCGCGACTTGTGCCAGGGCTGCCGGTCCTGCGCCGCGGCCTGCGAGTTCGAGGCGGTGGAGCTGCCCGAGCCCTGGGGCGAGGTGGTGATGGGCGGCAAGCTGGGCCGCCACCCCCACCTGGCGGTGCGGGTGGGACTGGCCCCCGAGCCGGCCCAGGCGGTGGAGCTCTTCTCCGGCGCGGTGGAGCGCTACCTGCAAAACGCCCGGCCCGGCGAGCGCTTTGCCGCCTGGTGGATTCGTAGTGAGAAAGGAGGCCGCTGATGGCCATTACCATGTGCCCCGGACAGGACACCAGCTTCTGGCGTCCCGGTGACATCTTCGAGGTGCAGTGTTCCAACTGCGGTTACGCGGTGGAGTTTTTCAAGGACGACGCCAGCCGCCGCTGCCGCCAGTGCGGCCGCCAGGTGGCCAACCCCAAGCTCAACCTGGGCTGCGCCCTGTGGTGTGAACACGCCGAAGAGTGCCTGGGCTACGACCCCAAGAAGAAGATGGCCGCCGAGGGCGAGCACACCTCCCTGGTGGACCGGCTCATCGAGGAGCTTGGCCGGCGCGACCCCTCCGGCGAGATGCGCAGCCGGGCCATCGGGGTGCTGGAACAGGCCCGCACCCTGATGAGCGCCGAGGGCGGCGAGCCCAAGGTGATCCTGGCCGCCGCCCTGTTGCACCAGGTAGCGCCGTCCGAGGCCAGCCGGCTGCTTAGCGAGCTGGCGGTGGACGCCGCCTCGGCCGAGGAGGTGACCGAGATGCTGGCGGCCCTGGCCGACAGCCGCGGTCCCGGCTCGCTGGAGGCCAGGATACTGGCCGACGCCGTGGCCCTGGCCCAGGGGGACCCGGCCCCAGAGACGATGAGCACCCCGGCCGGCAAGGTGCTGGCCGAAAACAAGAATAAAACAGCCAACACCACCTAAAGCCATTGTTTTAAAATAATAATAACGGTTGTGCCGTCCGGCGGCGGACGGACCCAACCAGCCAACCCGATAACATAGTTTATTACTACTGTATTCAGGAGGAACGAGATGGACATGTTTTGTTACCAGTGTGAACAAACCGCCAAGGGAGAGGGCTGCTTCAAGATGGGCGTATGCGGCAAAACGCCGGAGGTAGCGGCCTTGCAGGACCTGCTCACCTACGTGCTGCAGGGGTTGGGCCAGGTGGCCACCCAGGCGCGCCAGAAGGGCGTGAGCGATCCGGCCATCGACCACTTCACGGCCCAGGCCCTGTTCTCCACCCTCACCAACGTGGACTTCGATCCCCAGCGTTTCGTGGAGCTGATCAACCAGGCGGTGGAGCTGCGAGACGCCCTGGCGGCCAAGGCCGGGGTCTCGGTGGACTCCGAGGCGGCCAAGTTCCAGCCGGCCGGCGATATGGCCGGTCTTATCGAGCAGGGCGCTTCCTGCGGGGTGTTTAGCGGCGAGGGCTGGGACCCGGACATCAAGTCCCTGCGCGACACCACCCTCATCGGCCTGCGCGGCGTGGCCGCCTACGCCGACCACGCGGCCATCCTGGGCCAGCGCGACGACGTGGTCTACACCTTTATCCACGAGGCCCTGGCCGCCAGCCTGGACCAGTCCCAGCAGGACCTGGACTACTGGGTGGGCATGGTCCTCAAGGTGGGCGAGGTCAACCTCAAGGCCATGGAGCTGCTCGACGCCGGCAACACCGGCACCTTCGGCCACCCGGTGCCCACCGCCGTGCCCCTGGGCCACAAGGCGGGTAAGGCCATCCTGGTCTCGGGCCACGACCTGATGGACCTAAAGCTCATCCTGGAGCAGAGCGCCGGCAAGGGCATCTACGTCTACACCCACGGCGAGATGCTGCCCTGCCACGGCTATCCCGAGCTGAAGAAGTACGAGCACTTCTACGGCCACTACGGCACCGCCTGGCAGAACCAGGGTAAGGAGTTCCCGGCCTTCCCCGGGGCCATCGTAATGACCACCAACTGCATCCAGAAGCCCAAGGGCGACACCGGCGACAAGATATTCACCACCGGCCTGGTGGGTTGGCCCGAGGTGCCCCACATCCCCGGCGAGGGTGAGAACAAGGACTTTAGCCCGGTGATTGAAAAGGCCCTGAGCCTGCCCGGCTTTGCCGAGGACGAGGACAAGGGCAGCGTGACCGTGGGCTTTGCCCGCAACGCCGTCTTAGGCGTGGCCGACAAGGTGATCGAGGCGGTCAAGGCCGGAGCCATCAAGCACTTCTTCCTGGTGGCCGGCTGCGACGGCGCCAAGCCGGGCCGCAACTACTACACCGAGTTCGTGGAAAAGGCCCCGGCCGACACCGTAATCCTCACCCTGGCCTGCGGCAAGTTCCGCTTCTTCGACATGGACCTGGGCGACATCGGCGGCATCCCCCGCCTGCTGGATATCGGCCAGTGCAACGACGCCTACAGCGCCGTGCAGATCGCGGTGGCCCTGGCTGGGGCCTTCGAGGTCGACGTCAACGACCTGCCGCTGTCCATGGTGCTGTCCTGGTACGAGCAGAAGGCCGTCTCCATCCTGCTCACCCTGCTGCACCTGGGCATCAAGGGCATCCGCCTGGGCCCCTCCCTGCCGGCCTTCATCACCCCCAACGTGCTTAACGTGCTGGTGGAGAACTTTGACATCAAGCCCATCGCCGCCAGCGCCGACGAAGACCTTAAGGCCATCTTGGGTTAAAGGACCGGATGGTTGGGATGGTTATCTGGCCGGGGGAACCTTTTCTTTAGAAAAAGAAAAGGTTCCCCCGGACCCCCTCCCAAAGAAACCTATGGGCGGTCTCGCCGGCTGGAAGCCGGCGAGACCGCCTCGTTTTATACGCGTTTAAGCTTCAGGGGGTAGGCCGCCACCAAACCCCGGTGGCCGGGACTACTGCCCGCCGGCCAAATACTCCACCACCAGGGCCTGTTGGGCCTCGTCCAGATGGGTCCCCTTGGCCACCATGCGGCTCACCGTGGCCGCCCACCAGGCCGCGTCCTTTTTGCCCCGCAGATCATTCACCCGCTGCAGGCCGTGGCACCCGCCGCAGCGCGCCTTAACCAGGGCTTGGCCGCTGGTGGGGGCCTCGCCGGCCGGGGCCGCCGTGGTGTGGGCCAATCCCAGGCCCGCGCCCAGGAAAAAACAAAACACCGCCGCCAAGGACAGTTTCTTCATGGCAACCTCCTCCGTCGCGTTGGAGCCTGGCTTTTAGTCTAGCATGCCCCCGCCCGTGGCCAAACAGGCGGGAGCTGGGGCGGGCCAGTCAGGCTTACGGGTTTTGGTCCGGGGCCGCGTCGTCCGGGGCGATCACCTCGGGTCCCCAGTTGGGCCAGGTGCCGTGCTCCAAGAACAGGGCCAGCAACTGGGTGGGCGGGCTGTCGTGGGCCGTGGACTGGGCCGGTTCGGCTGGGGTAATCATGATCGGCTCCTAAATGATTTGGGGCGGTTTGGTATTTAAGACGCCCCGGCCGGCGCTTTCTTGCCTCCGGCCGGGGCGCGGTGCCGGTTACTACCCCACGGCAGCCTTTTGTTCATCTATGTCGCCGGGATACATCACCGCCTCGCGGCCGCGCTCGCCGGTGCGGATGCGCACCACCTCCTCTACGGGATAGACGAAGATGAGCCCGTCGCCGGGTTGGCCGGTGGCCCCGGCCCGCACGATGGCCGCTATGGTGGCGTCCAGGTTGTCCTGGCTCAGCACGATGTTTAGCTGCACCTTGGGCAGCAGGTCCACCTGGTAGCTGCCGGTGCGGCCGCTGAGGGTGATGCCGCCCTGGCGGCCGCGGCCGCGCACCTGGCAGATATTCATGCCCTTGATGCCCAGAGCGCCCAGGGCCTCTTGCACCCGGCCCAGCTTCTCCTGGCGGATTATGGCCTCGATTTTCTTGAGCATGGCGCTATCCCTTCTTGCCTAGTTGTAGGCCCGTTCGCCGTGGTCGCAGAGGTCCAGGCCGACCTCCTCTTCCAACTGGCTCACCCGCAGGCCCATCACCGCGTCCAAAACCTTGGCCAGCACAAAGGTGACCACAAAGACGAAGACGATGGTGATCAGCGAGGCCTTGACCTGTATCCAGAGCTGGAGGGGGTTGCCGTAGAGCAGCCCGGCCGCCTGGCCCACCTCCGGGGCGGCTAATATGCCGGTGGCGATGGCTCCCCACAGGCCGGCCATGCCGTGGCAGGCGAAGACGTCCAGCGACTCGTCCAGGCCCCAGCCCTGGCGGGCCTTGATCATGTAGTAGCTGACCGGGGCGGCCAGGGCGCCGATGACGATGGCCCCGGCCGGGGTGACAAAGCCGGCCCCCGGGGTGATGGCCACCAGGCCCACCACCGCGCCGGTGGCGATGCCCAGTACGCTGGGCTTGCCGCTGTCGAGCCAGGCGGTGAGCATCCAGCCGCAGGCGGCGGCCGCCGCCGCGGTGTTGGTGTTGACCAGGGCGTAGACCGCCTGGCCGTTGGCCCCCAGGGCGCTGCCGGCGTTGAACCCGAACCAGCCCACCCACAGCAGCCCGGCTCCTAAAACGGTGTATACGATGTTATGCGGCTCCAAGGGCGCCGAGCCAAATCCCCGGCGCCGGCCGATGGCCAGGGCAAAGGCCAGGGCGGAAAAACCGGCCGCGATGTGCACCACGGTGCCGCCGGCAAAGTCCAGGGCCCCCATGGCCGCGATCCACCCGCCCGGCCCCCACACCCAGTGGCACAGGGGGTCGTAGACCAAGGTGGCCCACAGCAGGGAAAAGACCAGGAAGGTGGCGAAGCGCACCCGCTCCACCAGGGCCCCGCTGATGAGCGCCGGGGTGATCACCGCGAAGGTGCCCTGAAAGGCGGCGAAGAGCAGGTGCGGGATGGTGGAGCCCTCCTGGGGCGCGGCGGTGACCCCCTTGAGCAGGACGAACTGGCCGCCGCCGAGCAGGCCGCCGCCGATGTCCGAACCAAAGGCCAAGCTGTAGCCGTAGAGAACCCACTGCACCCCGATCACCCCCATCATGATGAAACTCAGGTTAAGGGTGGAGAGGATATTCTTGCGCCGCACCATTCCGCCGTAGAAAAAGGCCAGGGCCGGGGTCATCATCAGCACCAGGGCGGTGCTCACCAGGATCCAGGCGGTGTCGCCGGGGTTGATTCCCTTGCCCAACTCGGCCACCACCATTTCAACTATCTTGGGTACTTGTGTTTCCATGTCCAAAAACCTCCTGCATGGGATTGTGGCTGCCCCAACCCAATACAAGCAGCGTGCCATGTCGCGTTACTAGGTGTTTTTACACGAAAATCACCACATAGCCTCCCCACAGGCCACCGCCGGAGACCACGGGCGGAGCCACTCCAGGGCCTTGCGAAGTAAACTATTGTTTTTTAAGATAATTACGCAGTTAGCCCCCGGGCGGGAGCGGGGTAGGCGCGGGAAACACTCGGCAAATAACCAACGATAATCGTAGGTTATACGTGACCCCCAATATCATACCCCCAGGTAGGAAACCGTACGAATACCTACCTGGGGGTATGATTGGTGGTTGGGGTTACTTTTTCTTCACCTGCACATAGCCGCCGGCCGAGAGGCCAAAGACCTCGGGCGCGTACATCTCCTCGGCCCGGGCCCGCTTCATTCGGAAGTTACCCGGGGCCACGGCGCGCAGGGTGTAGGTAAAGGTGTAAACGCCGGGGTTGAGCCGCCGCGCGTAGAGCAGCAGCCGGTCGCGGCGCAGCTCGCGCCAGCGCCACACGTAGGCGGCCCTTCGCCCGCCGCTGGGCGGCCCGGCCGCCGGCTCGGGCGGCTCCAGCCCGGCCGGGAAGGGATCGTGCACCAGCACGTGGTGCCGGGTGGCGCTGACCCGCAGGGTGAGGGTCACCTCCACCCGCTGGCCCAGGGCCGGCCGGTCGGCCTTGGGGTCGCCCTTGACGCGGTAGGTGCGGCTCAGGCTAAAGCCGGCCACCTGGGGCTGATCGCTGGGCCGGGTGGGGGCGTAGGACAGGCGCGCGGTCCAGTGGGGCCGCCCGCGACCCTGGGCGGTGATGTCCACCATCACCGGCTGGCCCGGGGTCAGGAGGTTACGCTGCACCCCCACCGTCACCGGGGCGGCGGTAGGTTCGTCGTACTTGTGCGACAGCAACTGGCGTCCGTCCACCGCCACGGTAACGGTGAGATCGGTGGTGTCGCCGGCGCTGCCGATATAGGCGGCCAGGCCCCACAGGCCGAAGACCCCCTCTTGGGTGGAGAGGTAGCGGCGCTCGCCCAAGCGGGCGGCCACCCAGCGAGCCAGGGCGTCCAGGCGGGGATAGTCGGGCACCGCCCGGCTCAGGGCCAGCAGGGCCATGGCGTTGCCGCGCAAGGAGGAGCCCATCACCGGCTTGAGCCAGCCCGGGTGCACCGTGGTGAAGTGCATCTCGGTGGCGCTCACCTCGGCGGTGGCCTCCAGCTCGCCCACCAGTTTTTTAACCAGCCCCGGCATCTTGAGCAGGTGGGCCGCCTCGATGAGCGCGCCCAGGCCAAAGGGGCTCAGCCCCCGGCTGCGGCTGGCGGCCGACTCCAGGGCGGCGCGCGCTTTGCGCCCCTCCCGGGCCAGGGCCAGCACCGCGGTGGCCTCGGCCACCCGGGCCCAGAGCTGGCCGGGCTTGGGCGGCTTGGCGTGGCGCAGGCGCCGCTCCAGGTACTCCACCGCCCGGTGGCGCACCCGCGGGGGCAACTGCACTCCCGAGCTCTTTATCTCTTGGTTGACCAACAGCACGTAGGCGGTGACAAAGAGCGAGGGACGCCCCACGCCGGGCCACAGGGTGAGCCCGCCGCCGCCGGTCTGGAAGTCACCCACCAGGTTCAGGGCCTCGGCCAGGGCGGCCTTGTCGCCGGCGGCCGGCTTGAGCCCCAGGCGCTGGCCGTAGACCAGCTTGAGCCCGCGCACCGCCGCCTTGGAGGTGCGCTGTTCCAGGCAGTCCCAGGGATAGGCCAACACCACCGCGGCCGGTGACTTGAGGGCCGAGGCCAAGGAGGGCGATACCACCACCTGGAGCCCGCCCCGGTCCTTGGCCGCGTCGGCCGGCAGCTTCAGCGGCACCACCGCCTGGTTGCGGCCGGCGGCCGGGTTGAGCCCGCCGGCGGCCGCGGCAAAGGTGAGCTGGGTCAGCGGCACGATGGGCAGGCTGAACTGGGCCTTGTCGGCGTAGGGTCCCAGGCGGGCGGTCACGGTGATACTGGCCCGCTTGCCCTGGCTCACGGCCACGGCAAAGCCCACCGGCTTGGTCTGGCCGGGCAGGATGATCACCTTCTTTTCCACCGCCCCGGTGAGGGTCATGCCCTGGGCCTGGGCCCGCACAAAGGCCTGGCCGGGTTGGCCCGAGAGGTTTTGCACCAGCACCCGGGCGATGAACTCGTCACCGGCCACCGCGAAGCGCGGCAGGGCCGAGAGTATCTGCAGGGGCAGGCTGGCGACAACCTTGGCCTGGCCCATCCCGAAGTTCCTGCCCCGGTCGGCGACCACCGCCACCACCCGGTAGGCGGTGAGGGTGTCGGGCAGGGTAAAGGTCGCTCGGAAGCGGCCCCGCTGGTCGGTCTGGGCCCGGGCCAGCCAGAACACCGCCGGGTGGAAGCGCCGCCGCAGGGCCGGCGCGGCCGGGGCGCCGCCGCCGGCGGAGTCGTCGCCCTTCTTGCCCAGGAAGCGGCGGCCCAGCACCTGGGTGCGCATATCGGCGGTGAGCACCGCCAGGGGTTGCGCCCGGCCAAAGGTCTGGCGCGGGTCGTAGTTGGTGCGGTCGCCGGCCGCGGTGAGCACCCGCTCGTCCACCGCCAACAACAGCACCTGGGCCTTGAGCGGCGAACCGCCGGCGTCGGTCACCGCCACCGTGGCGGTGATCTTTTCACCCGGCTTGACCTTGGACCGGTCGGTGGTCACCTGTACCTTGAGCCCGGCGGTGGGGTCCTTGACCTTGAGCACCGCGTAGCCGATGCGCACCTGGGGCTTGCCCAGGTCCGGTCCCTGGCTGGGCGGGCCGGCGCTGCGGCCGCGCACCAGCAAGACACCGGCGTAGGCCACCGGCGCGTCGTTGGCGCGCACCGGCACCTGGATCACCGGGGTCGGTCCGCTCACCCGCCGCACCAGGACGCGGCGCACCCCGGCCCGCTCCACGGTCACCAGCACGGTGGCCGTCTTGAAGGGGCTCTTGATCATGATGCGCGCGCTCTGGCCCGGGGTGAGCTCACCCTGGTCCATCACCAGCTCCAGGCTGTGGTCGTCGTGGCGCTCCCAACCGGCGGTGGCCCGGCCGGCGGCGTAGAAGTACATGCTGGTGCGGGTCTTGCGGCCGGCGGCGTCGGAGGCCTCGGCCACGGCCACCAGGGTGCCGACCTCGGTGGGGGTGAAGTTCACCTTCACCGGATGGGGACCGGCAGTGGCCGTACCAGACCATATCTTGATCCGGCGGGCCCGGGTCACATTGCGATAAAAGCCGCCGGGGCCCTTTTCGCGCACCGTCTCCCACACCTGGCGGTAGACGGTTATCTTCACCGGCAGCCGGGACACCGGACGGTTGTCATAGGTGGCGGCGGCCAGCTCGAGCTGGGTCGCCTTACCCACCGTGGCCAGGTAGGAGCTTTTGAGCCCCAGGTAGACCGCGGCGGGATGGATCAGTATACTGCGGCGGCTGGTCACCTGGCGATGGGAGGCGTCGCTGACCTCGGTCTCCACCAGTAGGCGCACCGGCCGGCCCGGCAGGGTCTGGGGCCGGGGCACGGCCAGGGTGGCCCGGCCGGCGCTGTTGAGCTTGGCGCGGATAGTGCCCAGATCGCGTTCCAGCTTGGGCTCACGGCCCGGCAGGGGCTCAAAGCCCACCGCGTAGTCCTCCAGCCGCTTGGGGGAGAAGTCAATCGGCTTTTGGCTGGCCCGCAAAATGGCCGTCATCCCGGCCAGGGGGGTGCCGAAGTGATAGAAGGCCTCCACCTTGGCCTGCAGCCGGGTCTTGGTCCCCACCTGGCGGGAGGGAATCTGCATCCGCAGCTTGAAGTCCGGCGCTCGGAAAGAGGCCACCCGGAAGGACCCGGCGTAGAGTTCTTTCTTGTCCACCATCACCTTGATGCGGTAGGTGCCCAGGCGGGCCGAGCGGCCCAGCTTCACCTGGCCGCCCAGGGCGCCGTAGGCGTCGGTGGTGCCGTCCATGGTGCGCATCTCGCGGCCGGCGGGGTCCAGCACCAGCAGCTTGACCTTTTGGCCGGCCGGTGCCCGCAGGCCGGTTTTGCTGTCCCGGCGCAGGTAGACCACCAGGCGCACCGTCTGGCCCGGCTGGTACAGGGGCAGTTGGGTTATGGCGTGGGCCATCAGGTTGCGCCCGGTGCCCGGGTTGATGGCTGAAATCCCGCGGGGCAGGGAGTAGATCAGGTCCTCGCCCCAGGTGCTGGGCAGCACGGACAGGTTGTCGCCGTGGGTGGCGATCAAAAACACCGCGGGGCCACGCCAGGCATGCTTGGGGTCCGGCGCCGGCTTGAGCTCGGCCAGGGAGGGCAGCACCGCGGTGCCGTCATCGCCGCTGACCCCGCTCCAGAGCACCCGGTTGGCGCGGTCGCGCAGTTGCAGCTTAACCCCGGCCAGCGGCTGGCCGCTGCCCAGGCTGGTTACCCAGGCCAGGGAGGACGCCTCACCGAACTTGAGGCTAAGGGCCAAGTCGGTCACCTGCAAAAAGACGTGGCGGCTGCGCTCCTTGGGGCGGCCCTTGCTGTCGGGCAGCATGGCGCGCAGGTCCATGAGGATCAGCCCGCCGCGCGGCGAACGCCCCAACAGCCCGGGCAGGTCCAACAGGTGCACCCGGCGCTGGTTGGGCGGGTCGTCAAAGGTGAGCCGGTGCAGGCTCACCCCGGGATCACCCTGGTCCGGCCAGGGCGGCGGCTTGTTCCAGGGGCGGTTGTCTTCGGCCACCAGGGCCGGGACGATGGCCTCGGCGTCCAGGAAGGTCAGGGCGGCGCGCACGTCCTTGACGTTGCGCAGGACCAGGGGGTAGACCGCCTTGAGACCGGACTCCAGCACCCCCTTGTCAGCGGCCAGGGAAAAGATCGGGGTGAGATCGCCCACCGGCAGGTCCAGGATGATCCCCTGGCCCAGGGTGGTGCCGTAGGCATCCTTGAGCCCGGGACGCAGGCTCATGCGATAGAGGGTGCGCGGCTGGAACTTCACATCCAGGCTCACCCAGCGGGAGGGCGTTTTATCCGGCTTGGAGGTGGGCTTGAGCGGGGGGTCGAAGCGGAGGCGCTTCCACACCTCGGCCGGGCTCACCGGGTTGTTAAAGTGCAGAGTGAGGCTGGCCTCGGGGTCCAGGCGGCCGTCGGGCGTGCGCTCCATGCGCCAGTTTTTCAGGGTCAGGGGGCCGTAGGTGCGGTAGCTTATGGCGTAGTTGATGGTGGAGGGCTCGCTGCCCATGGCCGGGCGCACCCCGGGGCGCACCCGCAGGGTCACCTTGACATTCGGCGGCAGCCGGGTGAGGCACACCAGTTCGTAGACCTCGGCCAGGTAAGCGCGGCCGACACCCCGGCGTTCGTACAGGCGGCGCAGGTTCACCCGGAGCGGACGGCCCTCCATGGTTAGGCTCAGGTGCCGACGCAGGGATTTGATCTGCACCGGTTGGTTAAAAGTAAGACGGAACTGGGGAGTGGGCGAAAGCCGGGTCTTTTTGCCCGGGCTTACCCGCAACCAGCGCACCGGCGGGGTCCTGAACTGGACACGCACCGTCTGGGCCAGCCGGGAGCCGTCGAGGCTGCGAACGCCGGCGGGCACGGTGGCCGTGAAGCGGGTGGCCCCGATCACCGGTTTTTTCAAGATGTAGGCCAGGGTGTGGGGGTCGAGCCAGCGATATTGGCCCGGCGGACGGGGATAGAGCCTCAGCGGGGCGTCGGCCGCCGCCTGGCTCATGTTCCCCAACGCCCGCATGGGCTTGGAAAAGCGCACCGTGACCTGGGTGAGACGGGGCACCTCGCCCTTGGGCATGATGCTCACCACTTTCAGACCGTCCGGGGAAGCTCCCCCCTGCTGGTCCATGGCCGGGGCGACCGGCGCCCAGGCCAGGCCCAACAGGGCCCAGCAGCACAGGCCTATTAAAATGTGCGAAAGTTTACGGGGTATCGCTGGCGATGCCTTCATGGCCGACCACTCCATTATGTAATGTTTAGGCTGAGAATACTCTAGTCTAAGGTGACGGGGCTATCGGGGTCAATATTACCTTTGCCCTGCTTGACGTTAACCGGCAGGCCCAGTATAAAAACAAAGTTTCCACGGGGTTGAAGCTTGCCTCCCGCGCCGCGGCGGGAGCGGGGAGCGTCTGCGCCGCCCACCGGCGGGGACGATGGCCCTCAGGCGGGCCCCAACGCCGGCGCCGGCGGAGAGTGAGGGACACGTGAGCATAAAAGCCATCCGGGGCATGAAAGACGTCATGGGGACGGAGGTGGCGCGCTGGCGGCTCATCGAAGCCGTGGCCCGCAAGGTCTTTCGGGCCTTTGGTTTCAGCGAGTTGCGTACCCCCATCCTGGAAAAGACCGAGCTCTTCGCCCGCTCCATCGGCCAGGCCACCGACATCGTGGAAAAGGAAATGTATACCTTCCGCGACCGCTCCGGTGACTCGCTGACCCTGCGCCCCGAGGCCACCGCCTCGGTGGTGCGCTCCTACCTGGAGCACAAGATTCACAGACGCCCCGGGCCCCACAAGTTTTTCACCATCGGCCCCATGTTTCGCCACGAGCGGCCCCAAAAGGGACGCCTGCGCCAGTTCCACCAGCTCGACGCCGAGGTCCTGGGCGATCCCGGGCCCCAGGTGGACGCCGAGCTGATGGTAATGCTCACCCAGCTATTGCAGGCCCTGGAGCTGGACAACGTGGAGTTGGTGATCAACTCCCTGGGCTGCCCGGTGTGCCGGCCGGATTACCGCCGGGCCCTGGTGGGCTTCTTCCAGGACCGCACCGACCAGCTTTGCGACGACTGCCGCCGCCGGCTGGAGGTCAACCCCTTGCGGGTGCTGGACTGCAAAAGCGAGGGCTGCCGGGCCGCGGCGGCCGACGCCCCGGCCACCATCGACTACCTGTGCGCAGACTGCGCCGACCACTACCAGGAGGTGAAGCGCCTGCTGGAGCTGAGCTCGGTGGCCTTTCGCGAGGACCCGCGCCTGGTGCGCGGCCTGGACTACTACGTGCGCACCACCTTCGAGGCCATCGCCGGCGACCTGGGGGCCCAGAACGCGGTGGCCGGCGGCGGGCGCTACGACCCGCTGGTGGCCGAGCTGGGCGGCGAAGCCAACGGGGCCATCGGCTTCGCCGCCGGTATCGAACGCCTGTCGCTGGTGATGGGCGCCGAGCCCCCCACCGACCGCCCCGAGCTCTTCGTGGCCGCCCTGGGAGACCAGGCCCGCGACTGGGTCTTTCCCCTGGTGGCCGAGCTGCGGTCCGCCGGGCTCTGGGTGGAGATGACCTCCCAGGACAAGAGCCTCAAGGCCCAGATGCGCCGGGCCAACAAGCTGGCCGCCGACGCGGTGCTCATCCTGGGCCGGTCCGAACTGGACGCCGGCCGGGCGATTATCAAGCAGATGGCCGACGGCAGCCAACAAGAGATCGAACTATCGCAACTGGGGCGGGCCGTGCGCCTCCTTAAACGGGATTAGGGTTGTGGCCAAGGAATTTATCAGCCAACTGAAGCGTACCCATCACTGCAACCAGCTCACCATCGACGACGTCGAGGCCGAGGTGGTGCTCATGGGATGGGCCCAGCGCCGCCGCGACCACGGCGGACTCATCTTCGTGGACCTGCGCGACCGCGAAGGCATCACCCAGGTGGTCTTCAACCCGGAGACCGACCAGGGGGTCCACAGCGCGGCCCACACCATCCGTAGCGAGTTCTGCCTGGCGGTGCGCGGCCGGGTGCGCCGCCGCCCCGAGGGCCAGGACAACCCCAAGCTGGCCACCGGCCAGATCGAGGTGATGGTGGAGCAGTTCGAGATACTCAACCCCTCGGCCACCCCGCCCTTTTTGCTGGAAGACTGGATCGACGTGGGCGAAACGGTGCGCCTGCGCTACCGCTACCTGGACCTGCGGCGGCCGGAGATGGCCGCCAACCTGCGCCTGCGCCACCGGGCGGCGGCCGCGGCCCGCGAGTATCTCAACCGCCAGGGCTTCTACGAGGTGGAGACCCCCTTCCTCACCCGCTCCACCCCCGAGGGCGCCCGCGACTACCTGGTGCCCAGCCGGGTCAACCAGGGCCGCTTCTACGCCCTGCCCCAGTCACCCCAGCTCTTCAAGCAGCTCCTGATGGTCGCCGGCCTGGAACGCTACTACCAGATCGTGCGCTGCTTCCGCGACGAAGACCTGCGGGCCGACCGCCAGCCGGAGTTCACCCAGGTGGACCTGGAGATGAGCTTCGTGGACGAAAACGACGTGATGGAGCTCACCGAGGGATTGGTCAGCGCCATCGTCGCCGCCACCGGACGCCAGGTCCAGCCGCCCTTTGAGCGCATCACCTACCGCCAGGCCATCGACCGCTTCGGCCTGGACGCCCCGGACATGCGCTTCGGCCTGGAGCTGGTGGACGTCGGCGACCTGGTGGCCGACGCCGAGTTCAAGCTGTTTAAATCCGCCGTGGCCGGCGGCAAAACGGTCAAGGCCATCTGTGGCCGGCAGATGGCCTCCTTGAGCCGCAAGGACCTCGACGACCTCACCAGCTTCGTGGGCAACTACGGGGCCAAGGGACTGGCCTGGATCAAGATCAAGGAGGGCCGGGCCTGGCAGTCGCCCATCGCCAAGTTCTTCAGCGACGGCCACCAGGAGCGCATCAACGACCGCCTGGAGGCCGCAGAAGGCGACGTCATCTTCTTCGGGGCCGACACCCCCGAGGTGGTGGCCGAGTCCCTGGGCCGGCTGCGCCTGGAGCTGGCCCGGCGCTTTGAGTTGGCCGATGGCGACCAACTGCGCCTGGTGTGGGTCACCGACTTCCCCATGCTGGAGTACGACCCCCAGGCCAAGCGCATGGCGGCCATGCACCACCCCTTCACCTCGCCCAAGCCCGAGGACCTACAGTTCCTGGAGAGCGACCCGCTCAAGGTGCGCGCCCGGGCCTACGACCTGGTGTTAAACGGTAGCGAGATCGGCGGCGGCTCCATCCGTATCCACCAGCCCGAGCTGCAGGCCCGGGTATTTAAGGCCCTGTCCATCAGCGACCAGGAGGCGGCCGAGAAGTTCGGCTTCCTGCTGGAGGCCCTCACCTACGGCGCGCCGCCCCACGGCGGTCTGGCCCTGGGCTTCGACCGCCTGGTGGCCATACTGGCCGGGCAACCCTCCATCCGCGAGGTGATCGCCTTTCCCAAGACCCAAAAGGCCACCTGTCCGCTCACCGACGCACCGGGCCGGGTGGACCCCGCCCAACTGCTGGAGCTGGGACTGCGCCTGGACGCCTGAAGCCGGCGCCACCGGCGGCCCAAGGCCGAAAGAATCCCACTTTCGGCGCGCTTAATGGGTTGACATCATTGCTGGGACTGCCTAATATGGCTTCTAGGGTGGGGATATGGGGTTTTGGTGATTTCCCTGTCCTGGGAACTGAATTTGTTTTCATCTTTTCGCTTGGTAGCAGTTAGTAATACCGTGTCACGGCGGTGAGTGGGCACTGCCCTGAGACGGGAAGGAGAGATCGGCCATGAAGAAATTTACTAAGATACTCCCCTTGGTCGCGGCCATTATCGCGCTGGCTTTCCTCGGCGGCTGCGCGGCCGTGTGCGGTGTCGATAAACCCGCCACCACTCCTCCGCCACCGAAAAAGTGGGTAAAGCCCGTCACCCCCACGCCCACCCTGCCCACCACCTACACGGTGGAAAAGTGTGACGACCTCTGGAGCATCGCCGCCAAGCCGCAAATCTACAACGATCCCTGGCTGTGGCCCCTCATCTACGGCGCCAACGGCGACAAGATCAAGAACCCCAACAAAATATGGGAAGGCACCGTCCTGACCATCCCGCGCGGGGTAAGCGACGCCGACAAGGCCGCCGCCCGCGCCAAGGCCAAGAAGTTCCCCAAGTACGTGCCGCCGGCCGGCGCCAAGCGGTACTGCCCGCCTAAGTAGCGGCCTGATCCCGGAGACGCCCTCCCCGGGAGAGGCGCCGCCGGAAAAAACAAACGATCCGGGGAGGGGCGCCCTTGGGGCGTTCCCTCCCCTTTTTGGTTTAAGCGGGCGGGCCCAGGCCGCCGCGGTCGCCGGCTTGGCGGGGAACCTTTGAGGCCCTGCCCCACCTTTTGACACGAGTTGGTAATGGTTGCCGTAAAGTGCGCCGGCGGTTATATTTCTTTTTTGTTCACAACCTAACTTAGCGGGAACACCCCGCCTCGTCCCCTGGCGCTCCAACCCGCCACGGGATGCTATCGCCAATTTCAACCGGGCCCCAGGCCCCCGAGAGACGAATCATGGCCACCTGGAATCCACGCAGAAGAGTTTTGGACCACAGCCATACCGCCCAGTTCACCGCGTTGAGCAATCCCCCGGAACCCGAGCTTTTCCGGAAAATCTTTCCCTACGACCAGGTATGCCGCATCGATTTCGACCACAAGCTCGAGCCCCTGGACCCGCCGGAGCAGATGCTCATCACCGACACCACCTTCCGCGACGGCCAGCAGGCGCGCCCGCCCTACACCCCCGAGCAGATCGTGAAGATATATGACATGCTCTCGCGCCTGTCCGGCCCCAAGGGCATCATCCGCCAGTGCGAGTTCTTCCTCTACAGCCAGCGCGACCGCCAGGCGGTGGAGGGATGCCTGGCCCTGGGCCACCGCTTCCCCGAAGTGACCGGCTGGGTGCGGGCCAAGAAGGAGGAGCTCAAGGCGGTCAAGGAGATGGGGCTCAAGGAGACCGGCATCCTCACCTCGGTGAGCGATTACCACATCTTCCACAAGCTGGGCCTGGACCGTCAAAAATGCCTGGACCGCTACCTGGGGGTGGTCAAGGACGCCCTGGATTTGGGCATCATCCCCCGCTGCCACTTCGAGGACGTCACCCGGGCCGACATCTACGGCTTTGTCATCCCCTTCGCCCTGGAGCTGGACAAGCTGCGCCAGGAAAGCGGCATATCCATCAAAATCCGCCTCTGCGACACCCTGGGCTACGGGGTCACCTACCCCGGCTCGGCCCTGCCGCGCAGCGTGGCCAAGCTGGTGCGGGCCATGATCGACGACGGCCACTGCCCCGGCCGGCTCCTGGAGTGGCACGGCCACAACGATTTCTACAAGGTGCTCATCAACGCCAGCACCGCCTGGCTCTACGGCTGCGCCGCGGCCAACGGCGCCCTGCTGGGCTTTGGCGAGCGCACCGGCAACACCCCGGTGGAGGCCCTGGTCATCGAGTACATCTCCCTGCGCGGCGACGACAGCGGCATGGACCCCACGGTGATCACCGAGATCGCCGAGTACTTCGAAAAAGAGATCGGCCACCACATCCCGCCCATGACCCCCTTCGTGGGCATGGACTTCAACTCCACCAAGGCCGGCATCCACGCCGACGGGCTCATCAAAAACCCGGAAATCTACAACATCTTCGACACCGAAAAGATCCTGGGCCGGCCCTACACCATCGCCATTACCGACAAGAGCGGAGCGGCCGGGGTGGCCCACTGGGTCAACCAGCGCCTGGGTCTTGAGGGTGACCGCAAGGTGGACAAGCGCCATCCGGGCATCGTGAAGATAACCGAGTGGATCAAGTCGCAATACGAAGACGGACGCCTCACCTCGGTGGGCAACCGCGAGATGGAGCAGGTAGCCCGCAAGCACCTGCCCCAGTTGTTCATCAGCGAGTTCGACCGCCTCAAGAAGCGGGCCCGCAAGCTGGCCCTGAAGATCGGCGCCGAGTTCATCGACAGCCCAGAGCTCAAGACCATGGCCCCCCGGGTCATCGAGCCGGCCCTGCAAGGATTCCTGGACGAGCACCCCTTCATCCAGTTCCTCTACGTGGTCAATACCCAGGGGTACAAGATCACCCGCAACATCACCCACATCACCGACCGGGCCAAGTATGGCAAGGCCAGCCTGGAGGTGGACTTCAGCGACCGCGATTGGTTCATCAACCCCATGAAGGACGGCCAGTTGTTCGTCAGCGACTTCTATTCCTCGCGCATAACCGGGGCCTTGTGCATAACGGTCAGCGGCCCGATCCACAACGAGGACGACCAGATAGTGGGTATCCTGGGAGCCGACTTCCGCTTCGAGGACTTAGCCCGCATCGACGAACAGGACAGCCGGGACGAGTGAACCCGGCCCGGCGGCGGGCCTTTAAGCCTTGACAAAGGTTTTTGTCCCGATTTATGCTGCCGTGGCTTTAACTAAAATAGACTAGGAGTGGAAAAAGCGGATCAAAACCGCATAGTCAGGAGGATTACTTTGGCAGAGATTAAAGCGCCCATGGGCGGTAAGGTTATCAAGGTTTCGGTCAACGTGGGAGACAGCATCGCCGAAGACGACGAGGTATGCGTGCTGGAGGCGATGAAGATGGAAATGCCCATCGTTTCGGAAGAAGACGGCACCGTGGCCGAGATCAAGGTCGAGGCCGGACAGACGGTGGAGGCCGAGCAGGTTTTGGTGGTACTCAACTAGCCGTAGAGTGTATAATTCGACTCGAACGGCCGCGGGCGAATGGAGGCGGGGTTGGCTCCGCCTTCCGGGCCTGCGGCCTTTTTCATGAACCCTCCCACCGGCCGCCGCCTCGCCGGCCAGCCACAGCCGAGGAGGCCCCATGAGTTCTGACAAAACCGCGAGTCCCGCAAAATCCGCCAACCGCGCCAAAATTGAAGAACTAGAACGCCGCAACGCCGAGGCCCGTCTCGGTGGGGGACAGAAGCGCATCGACGCCCAGCACGCCAAGGGCAAGATGACCGCCCGCGAGCGTATCGACGAGCTGCTCGACGAGGGCAGTTTCGAGGAGTTCGACCGCTTCGTGGTCCACCGCTGCCACGACTTTGGCATGGATAAAAACAAAATCGCCGGC
>JAMOVV010000169.1 GCA_027067385.1 Desulfarculaceae bacterium | reverse complement strand
ATCGTGGTGGGCAGCCGCATCCTGGGCAGCAACTACGACGACGCCCCCTTCTTCCGCCGCACCATGCTGCCCTACTACACCAAGGCCATCAACCGCATCACCGGCTATGATCTCACCGACACCATGTGCGGCTTTAGGGGGTTCAAAGCCGGGTCCCTGCGGCGCATGTCCGCCGTGCTGGACCGTATGCTGGAGCCGCAGTACATCGCGGCCGAGATGTTCATGCGCTTCTCCCACGCCGGGCTCACGATATCGGAAGCGCCCATCGACCTGCAGGATCGCACCAGCGGCAAATCGCGCAAGGGGTTCATCCGCTACGGCGTGGGGGTGCTCAGGGCCATGTGCAAGGCCTGGCTGGACCAAAACTACCGGCGGAAAAAATGAAGATCACCACCATCACCATCCTCATCGCCGCCTGCGCCTGCCTGGGCATATGGCATTCCCTGCGTCTGCTCAAACAGGACCGGGTGGGTATCGCCTCGGCCTTGACCTGGTCGGTGATGCTGCTGTTCATCGGCCTGGCGGCCCTGTTCCCCGAGGCCATGGACTTCTTCGCCCGCCTGGCCATGATGGAGAACCGCATGTTCTTCATCATCGTCGTCGCCCTGCTGATTATCTTCGCGATGCTGTTTTACCTGATGTTCAAGTTCGAGGAGATGGAGCGCCGCCAGGCCCGCTCCATCCAGACGCTGGCCATCTTGCAGCACCAGTTGGACCAACTGCGAGGCGACCGGGCCGACCCCGCCGCCGACCCGGAGGCCCAGGCCCGCCAATCCGACTGAGCCCACGACCCACCCCCACCCGGATCACCCCCCCAGCGCCACCCAGCGCCGTCGGTTCAGCCGGCCGCGCCTGGGGCGCGGGTGAGGCCGGAGCCGGCTAGGCCCCGCCCTGCCAGGTCACCCGGGGGTCCATGAGGTCGCGGCGGATGCGGTCGCGGTGCTCCAGCACCAAGCGCAGCATCTTAACCAACATGGCGGTGTCGAGGTAGTGGGGTTGCAGGCCCAACTCCAACAGTCCGCGGTGGACCGGGTTGTAGTAGTGCTCCTCGGCCTCGCGGCGGGGGTTGGGGATGTTGTTCACCTCTACCTGCAAGCCCAGCTCGGCCCCGGCCTCCACCACGGCCCGGGCCAGTTCCATCACGGTGAAGGTCTCGGTGAACTGGTTGAAGACGCGGTACTGGCCGGGCTCGGCCGGGCTCTCCAGGGCCAGGCGCACGCAGGTGAGGGTATCCATGAGGTTGAGGTAGCCCCGGGTCTGGCCACCCTGGCCGTAGACGGTGAGCGGCACCCCGGCCGCGGCCTGGACCACGAACCGGTTAAGCACCGTGCCGAAGATGTCGTCGTAGGCCAGGGGAGGCAGCAGGCGGGGGTCGTCGCCGGCCTCCTGGCTGAAGATGCCGTAGACCGGACCCTGGTTCAGGTCGGTCACCGCCAGGTCCCACATACGGCAGTAGAAGTAGAGCAGGTCGCCGTCCTGGGCCTTGGTGAGGTGGTAGAGGCTGCCCGGCGTCTTGGGGTAGAGGAAGGTGTGCTCGCGGCCCTTGTGTTGCACCGTGAGGTAGCCCTCCTCGATGTCGATATTGGGGGTTCCGTAGACCCCCATGGTGCCCAGCTTGACCACGTGCACCCCGCGGTCCAGGGCGCCGATGGCCTGCACCAGGTTGAGGGTGCTAACCAGGTTGTTAACCAGGGTGGTGCGGGCCTCGGCCGGTCCCATCATGGAGTACGGCGCGCTGGGCTGTTCGGCGTAGTGCACCACCGCCTGGGGCTCAAAGCGGCGCATCACCTCCACCAGGGCGTCGTAGTCGCACAGGTCCTGGATGAAGACCGGTATCTCGCGGCCGCTGCGCTCCCGCCATAAGCGGGCCCGCTGGGGCAAGGCCGGCGGGTCCAGCAACGGCGGCAGGTCCAGGTTGCGAGCCAGGTCGCGCCGGAAGTAGTTGTCCAGCCCGGCCACCTGGTGGCCGGCGGCCGACAGGTGCATGCAGGTGGCCCAGCCCAGGTAACCGTCGGCCCCCAAGACCAATACGCGCATCCCGGACATGTCAGCGGTTCCTTTCGCCGTGGGGCAGAAATTCGTCCAGGATGCCGTGGCGCCGCACCCAGGCGCGCAGCTCCTCCAGCTCCAGGCGCGGGGCCTCCGAGGAGGTGTAGGGGGTGTGGCCGGCCGGGGCGGCCTCGGGGTACTGGTATTTGCGCTGGGTGTACATACCCCTGAAGGCCGGCATGGTGACGAACATGCCGGCCATCTCCAGGGAGCGGCCGGCCTCGTCGGTGGTGAGCAACTCCTCGTACATCTTCTCGCCCGGCTTGGCCCCGATCTCGGTGATCTCCACCGCCGCCGGGTCGTGGTCAAAGGCCGGGGCCAACTCGTCGATCATCACCTGGGCCAGGTCGGCGATGGCCACCGCGTGCATCTTGCTGATGAACACCTCGCCGCCCACGGCCAGGCGGCAGGCATCCAGGATCAGCTCGGCCGCCTGGCCGGTGGTCATGATGAAGCGGGTCATGCGGCGGTCGGTGAGGGTCACCGGACCGCCGGCGGCGATCTGCTGGGCGAAGATCGGCACCACCGAACCCCGGCTGCCGAGCACGTTGCCGAAACGGGTGGAGGAAAAGACGCGCCGGGGATTGGGGCTGACGATATTGGCCGCGGTTATGAGCCGCTCGCCCATGAGCTTGGAGGTGCCCATCACGTTGGTGGGGTTGGCCGCCTTGTCGCTGGAGGTGAAGATCACCCGGTTCACCCCGGCGTTGATGGCCACCTGGATTATGTTCTGCACCCCCAGGATATTGGTCTGCACCGCCTCGAAGGGATTGTACTCGCTTAGCAGCACGTGCTTGAAGGCCGCGGCGTGAAATACGATATCCACCCCTTCCATGACCGAGGCCAGCTTGGAACAGTCGCGTACGTCGCCCAAAAAGCAGTTGACCCCCTGGCGGCCGCACAGTTCCTCCATCAGCAGGAACAAGCCGGTCTCGTCGTTGTCCAACACCCGCACTTCGGCCGGTTCCAGCTCCAGCAGCTTATAGAGCAGGGCCCGGCCCACGGTACCTACGCCACCGGTTATCAGGATAACCCGCTGGCGAAAAAGCGACGCCTTGTCCATGATCATCTATTCTCCCGTTGGAGTTATTGCAGTCGCTGGGTGCGCCCTCAGGGCGCGGTCACCTCGACCTTGCCCAGGCGCAGGATGTCGCCTCCTTGGCCGGGTCCCGCGGTCACCGCCTGGCGTTTCTTGCCCCAGTACATCCCCACCTCCAGCTCGTAGGCGCCGGGCGCCTGCTTGGGCGGTATCTTCAGAACCAGGTTTTCCACCACTACCCGGCCGGGCCGGCCGCGATCCATGCGCACCCGGCCGTGGTCCAGGAAGTGATCGTAGTTGAGCCGGCCGCCGGGACCCACCAGGTGGGTAAAGACGGTGATGTTGCGCTGGGGCCGGCGGGTAAAGTCCCACACCAGGCGCAGCTTCACCGTGCCGCCGGCCGGGACCCGGCGGCTGGAGATATCGTAGCCGCGCAGCCGCATGCCGTTGGCAAAGCTCGCCCCCACCCGGTGCGGGGCCCGGTGGGCGGCCAGGGCCTGGTCATAGGCGGCTTTCACCTGGCCGGCGTTGAGCTCGGCGGCCAAGTCCGCCCCCCAGGCAAGCAGCCCCACCCGCCCGTCCAAGTAGGGCAGGGCCTGCTTCAGGCGGGCGGCGGCCGCGTCCTTGCGTCCGGCCTGCAGCAGGGCCCGCACCTGGGGCTTGAGCGCCGGGGTGAACCCGGGGTCCAGGGCGGCCAAGCGGGCCAGCAGCTTGGCCGCTGGGGCCAGTTGGTCGGCGGCCAGCAACAGGCGTCCCCGGGCCAGCAAAACCCAGCGGGCCGAGGCGAATAGCAGGGCGCGGGGCTCCACCGTCACCTTGAGCGACTCTACTCGCACGTTGCGCTTGCCCGAGACCCGCAGGTGCAGGGACCAGCGCTGGGCCGGGTCGCCAGGGCGCATGGCCAGGCGCAGGGTCTTGCGCCCGGTGGGCGAACTGAGATCGGTCGCCTTAAGCTCCACCTTTTGCCCCTGGCCGGCCGGGCCGGGACCCGCGGGCTTCATCCACACCATCACCTTCTTCACCCCGTCGGCCCCGAGGCTGCCGCGCCAGGACAGCACCACCTCGGCCTGCATGTCCCGCGGCGGCAGGTAGTCGTGCAACCGGATAACCGTGAGACTGCCGGGCGCCTCTTTCCCCTCCAGGGGGATGACCATCACGCTGTAGTCCATCCCAGTGAACCGTTGTTCCGACGGCCCGGCCGGCCAGCAGTTGAAACGGTAACGCCGGGTGAGCGCGTTGAGCAACAGGTCGGGGTAATACCCGGTGAAGGAGGCCATCTGGGCCAGCCACTGGTCCCGGGGCGCGCGGGACTCGGCCAGCTTGACCAAGGGCTCGATCCCTCCGCCATCCACCGGCCATACCTTCTGGGCGCCGGCCAGGTCACCGCTTTGCAGCAGGGCGGCGGCCAACAAGGCCCGCGGCATCACCGCCTGGGGATGGGCGGCCACCGCCCGCCGCAGGCGAGCGGCGGCTTTCTGGAACTCGCCACGCTCCAGGGCCCGCCAACCCATCACCAGGGGATCAGTGAATAGGCGCATCAGCACCGGCTGCACCGGGTAGGCGCTGATGGTAAAGGGATAGACCCGTCCCACGAACCAGGGCCAGGCGGTGGGCTGGAAGGCGGCCCGCCAGATTTGGCCGGGATAAAGCCGGCGGCTTCTCGCCGGCCAGGGCCCCTGGCTGAACTTCACCTTGGTGACCCGCTTGCCCAGGTTGATGATCTCCACCTCGGCCTCCACCAGGGGGGCCGGGGTACGCAGCACCCGGGTGAGGCGGCCCCGGCCGGTGAGCACGGCGCTGGCGTCGTCGAGGCTGTAGTACCCGTGGTTGGTGTAGGACATGAAGTAGGGGGCGGCCGCCCGGCGGGTGGGGTGGACCAGGGGCAGCGGCTGGGTGATCACCCGCGGCTTGTGCCCAGAATACAGGGTGAGCTCCGGGCTGGCGAAGATGGGAAAGAGCCGCCGTCCCGGGGCCAGGTCCTGCGGCCCCCTGGCCTTTAGGTCAAAGACCTTCACCTTCTGGAACTCGGCGTCCAGCCGGTTGAAGAACTGGCCGCGCCGGGTGCGGGCCTTGCCGCTGAAAACGTAGTACTCGCGGTCGCTGTCGGTGGACGAGTGCACCAGGTAGGCGTGCCGACGGCGGTAGTAGCCGGCCTTGTCCGAGGCGATATGGCCCCGCCTGTGCTGGAACTTCTCCGGTGAATAGCGCCCGTAAAACACCAGGGCGTCCGGCTCCAGGGTGTCGATTATCCAATCGCGGGCCTGGTGCCGGGTGTCGCGTTGCCAAAAGAGGTAGCCCACCCGGGCGCTGGTCATCAGGGGGCTGAGGGCCAACCCCAGGGCCACCACCCCCACCAACGGGGCCGCGGCCTTGGCCGGCAACCAGCGCCGGGCCGCGAACACCAGGGCGAAGACGGCCACCACCACCAGGGAGGGAACCAGCGAGGGCAGGTCGCGTTCGGCCATGCGGTTGGCCAGAAACACGTAGGGGAAATAGAACAAGAGGGGATAGGAGCCGATAATCCATATGGCCTTTTGGCGCCGCCACAGGGCCAGGGCCAGGCCCACCAGGTACAGGCCCACGATCTCCCAACCTATGGCGTGGCCAAAGGTGAGGGCCGACCAGGCCAACCGGTCGCCCAGGGGACTCTCCATGAAGGAGGCGGTAGCGCTGTAGCGGGCCTTGGTGTAGGTGGCCGCCATGTTGCCGTAGAGCTCAAAGAGGTTGTCGCCAAAGATGAAGCCGGGGTAGCCGATGATCAAACCGGCGGCCAGGCCGAGCACCAACACCAGCGGCAGCAGCAGCCAGGAGCGGGGCCACCGGCCGCCGTGCTCCAGGTTGCGCAGCAGCACCGCCAGGCCCACCGGACCCAGGATGACCAGGGCGTTGACCTTGGTGGTGATGGTGATGCCCGCGGCCAGGCCGCACAGGAGATAGTCCCACCAGCGGCCCTGCTGGTAGAGGTTCACCGCCGCGATGAGGCACAGGGTCACCGCCAGGGCCAGCGGCGCGTCCACGGTGTGGTAGTGCGCCTGGGCCACCAGCAGGGGGCATACCGCGATAAGCAGGGCCGCGGCCAGGGCCCCGGTGCGCGAGTCCACCGCCCGGCGCAAGAGGCTGTAGGCGGCCCAGGCGTTGAGGGCGCTAAGGAGCCCCACCATCACCCGGCCGTAGAGCAGGTAGTCCACCTGGCCGCCGGCCGCGCCGGCCGGACCCACCAGGGACTGCCAGGCCTCCACCACCCAGCTCACCGGCCAGTAGCAAAGGCCCAGCAGCATGAACAGGGCCTGGTGCCACAGCCCCTTGAAGGGAAAATAGGGATGGCCATGGGAGATGTGCTCCACGATGCGCCAAGTCCACTCGTCAGGATGCAGCGGCGGCCAGTTCACTCCCCACCACCGCAGCAGGGCACCCAAGGCCACCAAGACGGCCAGGGCTATCCCGGTCCAGGTTCGGGCCGACATGCTAAACGGCTTGATCATGCAACGTTCTTCCTATACTCATCTCACCGGCCACCGCGGCCGCGCAGCTATTATAGCAATTTTAAAGTATCAACCAGCCCGGCCGCTTGGGGCCCGGCCCGGCGCCGGGGCTCAGCCAGAGCCCAACTGGAGTTGGTCCAACTCTCCCACCGTGTCGGCGCGCGTGTCGCCCCTTTGGCCCACCACCTTGGCCGGTGAGCCGGCCACCACTGCGCCGGGAGGCACGTCCCGTGTCACCACCGAGTTGGCCGCCACCACCGCGCCCTTGCCTATGGTCACCGCGTTGACCACCATGGCCCGCATGCCGATCATCACGTCGTCTTCGATGCGCACCGGCCCCACCCGCATCACGTGGTCGTCAAAAGACGGGTCGTAGAAATGGGCCAGGATCATCACCCCCTCGGTGATCAGAACGTTGGAACCGATGGAGATGTTGTGGGGGAACAGCCGGTCCAACAGCACGTGGTCGCCCAGGAAGACCCGCTTGGGGTCATCAAAGGACACTCCCATCATGCGGTATAGGGCCACCCGCCACGACGAGGGCAGGGTCCAGGCATAGGCCATGTTATGCCATAGCTTGCCCAGGTGGGTCTTGAGGCTTCCCTTGGCCGAGCGGCCCATGGGTACCCGGGCCCGGTAATATCCCTGAGTGCTCATGTTGATCCCGCTTTCCCCGCAATGCGGTTTCCCCCTAATATCAAAGGAGAAAACACCGTGGACTCAACGTGGCTCATACTATGCCGCACACCGGGGGCCGTCAAGCTTCACCTTGCGGCCCACTCCGGCGGTCCCCGCGGGAGGCCCAACGGACGCGGCGGCCGGGGCTGTGTTAATATGTCGGCGCTATGAAACTCTCTCTTGGTAAAAGCCTCTGGGACCGGCTGCCCCACACCCGCATGGTCAAAAAGGTGGTGGGCGACCTGGCCGGAGCCAGGGCCCGGCAGGAGCTGCTGGGCGCCTGCGGCTATGCTAAGCGGCCCGAGGGACTGGCCACCCGCCTGGGGGTGGAGCTGGAGCGCCACCTGCCGCTGAACACCAGCCCGGAGGCGGTGGCTGAGTTCGGCCGTTATTTCGATCAACTCAACGTCCAGACCCTGGCCCTGGTGGAGGCCCGGGAGCCGCTACCGCGCCTGGACGCCTCCATCCCGGCCAGCCAGGTGGAGCTGGCCCCGTCCCAGTGGCGGCGCCTGTGGCCCTGGCTGGGCGGCCAGCGCTTCCTGCGCCTGGCCCGGGCCCACCTGGTGGGGCGCGACGCCGCCCTGGCCGCCGCCCTGGCCGCCTCGCTGTCGGACTTTTGCCGCTTCAACCCGCCGCTCATGGGTCCGGCCTGGGCCTCGGCCGGGCTGATGGCCACGCGGTCCCTCAACTGGCTGCTGGCCCTGCGCATGGTCGGCGACCCGGTGCGCCTGGGGGCCGAGGTGGTGGTCTCGGTGCTGATGCACCTGGCCCTGGTGGGCCAGGTGTTGGCCGAGGACCTGGCCCAGGCTCCCGGACGGGCGGCCCCGGCCGCCGCCCTGCTGCTGCTGGGACGCTCGCTGCCCTTTTTACCCCAGGCCGAGCAATGGCGCAGCCAGGGCCAGGCGAAACTGCTGGAGGCCCTGGCCACCTACGGCCGGCCGGGTCCGGCGCGGCCCACCCGGCAGTTGGGGCTCGATACCCACTGGGCCGCCCTGGCCGGCTGGGCCCTGGGCCGCGACTGGGCCCGCGACCACCTGGGTGAGACCCTGGCGCCCCTGGCCCTGGCCTGCCGGTCCCTGGCCGAGCCCTGGGGGACGGGCCGGGGGTGGGGCTACGACCCGGTCCGCTCGGTGCTGGAGTTCGACTCCACCGGCGAGCCCCTCTTCGGGCCGGGGGCCAACCTGGCGGCGGTGGTGCTGGGCCAAGCCCGCCTGCGGGCCCACCGGCGGGTGGACGAAGGGCTGTTCTGGCTCATCGGACCGGAGGCCGCCGAGTGGCTGCGCCAGTTGGCCGGAGGCGGCGATCCCGGGGCGGGCGACCTGCCCGGCGCCGGGCTGAGCTGGCTGGCGGCCGAGGCCGGCGGACGCAAGGTGGGCCTGCGGCTGTGCAGCGCACCGCGCCAAGCGGCCGGGCCCGGCTGGGGCGCCCGGTCCCTGGACTTGTCGGTCAGCCTGGACGGCCAGCCCCTTTTGGCCCTGCCCGGCCCACCGGCCGAAGGCCCCCTGGCCGGGGTGCTCGACGCCCGAGCCGCCCACAGCGTGGTCCGGGTGGACGCGCGGGAGCCCGGCCCCGGCCAGGTGCGGGTCGAAGGCCTGGAAAGTACCGATAACCACCTGTTCATCTCCCTGGCCTTTGACGGCTACGTCCGGCTGCCGGACCCGGTGAACCTGCGCCGCCGGGTACACCTGGACCGGCGGCGGGGAGTGATCACCGTGGTGGACCAGCTCAGCGCGGGTAGCCGGCACCAGGTGGAGCTGCTGTTCCAACTGCCGCCCGGGGCCCGGGCCCGTCCCCTGGACCAGGGCGGCCTGGAGCTGGGCGGGGACTTTGGCCGCTGCCACCTGGCAGTGGACCAGGCATGCCGGGTGGAGGTCCTGCAGGGCCGGACCGATCCCGCCCTGGGCTGGCGCTCCACTCGCGAGGGACAAACGGTGCCTTCGCCGGTGGTGCGCCTGGTCACCCGCCAGGTGGGCGACGTGACCCTCACCACGGTTTTTACCCCACTGCCGTGACCTCCGGCCGGGTGATTGCCAGGAAATGTCTTGGACTTTATGGGGTTTAAAAAATCCTTGTGTGCTTGTGGACAGGCGGGTAATTATTATTAGTCGGCGGGGGTGACGATTTTCCCTGCCGGTTGGAGTCGCAACCGAGTTGAAAAACCCCCAAGAATAAAAGGAGCGAAATTCCATGGCCGAGGTTTTGGGAATCTTGGTTTCTTCGGATAAAAACCTGGACCACCTTTTGGGTCTGTGCCACGCCATCCGGGAAACCGGCCGCAAGGCAATTATTTTTCTGACCAACCGCGGAGTGCTGCTCACCCAGGACCCCCGTTTCGAGGGGCTCAAGGATTGCAAGGAGATCAGCCTTTGCAATGTCAACTTCGAGGCGTTCAAGCTCCAGAAGCCAGTGCCCTTGATCGACGACAAGAACTACGCCACCCAGGCCCGCCACGCCATGATGATCGAGGACTGCGACCGCTACATCGTGATGTAGGCCCGGCCGTGGCCACCGGGCAGACCTGGAGCCGCCCCGGCCGCCGGGGCAGATTGACAATCGCCATTTAGCGCAGGGAAACAACATGGAAGGAATCGAGAGAATAGCAATCGTGGTGAGGGAACCCAAGGACTCGTGGGAGGGGCTGCGCTCCACCCTGGGGCTTTTGGTGGACAACCTGTGGGCCGCCTTTTTCCTCATTGACGCCGAGGTGGAGCTGCCGGCCGAAAAGACCGAGGAGGAGTTCACCGAAAACCTGGAGATGACCGAGGACTTAGAAGGCGAGATGTTCACCAACGTCCAAGCTAACGTGGACAAGTGGGGCTACATGGAATACGCCGACCTGGACGGCATTATCGAAAAGCTCCGCACCTACCAGATCATCGTTCCGTTTTAGGAGGCCGCCATGTCGCTTCTGTATATCGTTCGTCACCAGCCCGACGAGACCACCGAAAAGCTGATGGCCGGCATGAGCCAGGGCCAGGAGCCGGTCACCCGCTACAACCTCTACGAAGAACAGGACTACCACAAGCTGTTAGAGCTCATCTTCAGCCACGATGAGAACATCTGCTGGTGGTAATCCTCCGGCCCGGCCCCACCGGGCCGGCCGCTGGCCACCGCCTTCGGTAGCCGGCACAGTCCTTAGCTGATCCCGCCGGTGGTGCCGCCGCTCGTCTCGAGGTGGCGGCGTCCACCGCCAAGGCCCCGCCCGCCCCATTACGATCAAACAAAATACGAATAAAAATCATACCCATCCGAGTTTATCAACCCGGCCGGGAGTGTTATTATCAACGCTTTTACAACCTGGAACGTACGGGGGGAAGGCTTATGGGCAAGGCGGTGACAGGCCATCCCAAGGCGTTGCGCTTGGGCGCGGGCCTGGCGGGTCTACTCATATTGGTGTTGGGCTGGTGGCTCCCGGCCTCGGCCGCCGGCCCCTGGACCCGGCACCGGGTCGACAACCTCACCATCCAGATTCCGCCCCACTGGCGAACCTTGCCCCAGCGCCAGCTCAGGCAAAGTCCTTTCAAGGTCTCCTGGTTCGTGGGCGACGTGGAGGAGCCCGACGCCGGCGTGGGCATCTTCCCCGCCAAACTCATACCCCAGGTGAAAGAGAAACTCGCCAGCTACAAGTACACCACCACCACGGTGGACGGCCGGCCGGCCAAGCAGTACCTGGTTGATTTCCTGGGCGGGGGCAAGAGCACGGCCTACGTGACCATCGTCAGCGGCGCGGCCGCCGGCGGGGGAGACGTGGCCATAATGCATTTCGCGCCCACCAAGACCTGGGCCGCCCAAAAGGCCACCCTCGAGCGCATCATGGCCTCGATTCGCTTTGGCCAGGCGGGGGCACCTCCGGTCGCCAAGCCGCGGCCCGCCGCCACGGCCGGGTCCTGGACCCGCTACCAGGTCTCCAACATCACCATCATGATCCCGCCCGGCTGGCAACGCCTGTTCGGGCGCTACCTGAAGAAAGGCGGCCTCCTGGCCGGCTGGTACCTGGGCAACCAAAGGAAACCCGACGCCGCGGTGGGCATATACCTCCCCGCCATGATGCCCAAGATCAAGCGGGTGCTGGTCAAACACAAGTACACCGCCGCCACCCTGGGCGGACGGCCGGCCAAACGATATTCCTTTGGCGCCCTGACCCACGGCAAGGACAAGGGATTTGTAACCGTCGTAGTCGGCGCGGCTCCCGGCGGGAGTGACTGGGTCCTGGTGCAAGCGGCCCCCGCCAAGACCTGGGCCGCCAACCAAGCCATCCTCGAGCGCATCATGGCCTCGATTCGCTTTGGCCAGGCGGCGGCAGACCCCTCCGGCGTCAAGGGCCGGCCGGCCTCCCCGCCGGCGGTCAAGCCCGTGCCGCCGGCGGTCAAGCCCACCCCGCCGGCGGCCTCGCACGCCGCCAGGCTGTCGATCGACAAGCGCGTCTACGCCCCGGGCGAGACCATCAGGGTTACCTTCCAGGCCCCGCCGGCCTACCACCGCTCGGCCTGGGTGGGCATAATCCCCTCCCGGGTCCCCCACGGCCGGGAGATAGTCAACGACCGCCACGACATCGCCTACCACTACCTGGAAAAACGCACCTCCGGGGTGATGTCCTTCCGGGCCCCGTCCAAGCCGGGCTCCTATGACCTGCGCATGAACGACACCGACTCGGCCAGCGGACACGAGGTGGCCTCGGTCTCCTTCCGGGTGGCCGCCGGCGCGCAGGGGTCGTCCACCACCTCCAACGCCAGGCCGCACCTGCGCATGAGCCGGTCGGTCTACCGATCCGACCAGCCCATTGACGTGTTCTTCAGCGGCTTCCCGGGCAACCCCAAGGACTGGATAACCCTGGCCCGCGTCGACTGGCCGGACAAGCGTTACGGACAGTGGTCCTACCTGGCCGGCAAAAAGAGCGGCACCTTGCATTTTCACAAGCTGCCGCCAGGGCGCTACCAGGCGCGCGGTTTTCTCAACTGGCCGGCCGGCGGCTACAAGGTGGTAGTGCGCGCCAACTTCACCGTGGTCGCCGCCCCGAAGTCCCCCCCCACGACCACCCAGGGTTCGGGCCACCGTCCCAACACCGGCAACCGGCCGGCACACCCGGCGCCGCCGGTCACCTCGCCCCCCCCGGCCCGGCCGAATAACCGACCCTCCACCAATGTCGCCACCCCGCCCACCACCACTAGGACCACCCCACCCACCACCATCCGGGCCATGCCCCCCACCACCCGGCCGGTGGTGGACTACGCCTCACCGGTGGCGATCCGCCTGGCCAAGCCGGTGTTCCGGCCCGACGAGCCCATCGTGGCGCATGTCTCGGGCCTGCCGCCTTTTAAGGAGGTACACGTATCCATCGGCCCGGCCGGGGCCGCGCGCTTGCAGACCCATCAAAACATCAAGACCCAGGCCAAGACCGCCGGGACCTTCAGCTTCAAGCCCCGGCCGGTGGGCAACTACCGCATCATCGTCTGGCCCGATCCCAACAAAATGGGCTACTCCATTCTCAAGACCGCCGCGGTACAGGTAAAGGCCCCGCCCCTGGTGGCCACCATCGAACAGCCCAAGGTGGAGTACAACACCGGCCAGAAACGCATCAAGGTGACGGTGCGTCCCAAGTCGCTGGTCTTGGTGCCGGCGGTGCTGGTGGCCGTGCCCGGCGGCGCGCCGAGTTCCCGGCCCGGGCGCGCCCAGGTGAAATTCCAAAAGCGCCTGCCCGGCCTCAAGAGCGCGCCGGTCACCGTGGACGCGGTGGTCTCGTTCAAACCGGGGCGCTACGAGTGGCGCTTGTACCAGCCTGGCATCAAGGGACGGCTGGTGGCCCGCCTGCCCTTCACCGTGGTGCCCCTGGGTCCCAACAGCCCCCGGCCCGACGACCTGGTACGGCTGCCCTTCTCCGACCGCTTCTCACCCTCGGCCGCCTGCTGGCGCACCGAGGGGCTGGCCGCCCGGGTGAAGGACTCGGTGCTCACGGTGAACACCTCCCGCCAGCCGCTACGCACCGCTTTCTCCATCCCCCTGGAAAACATCTCGGTGTACTTCAAGTTCCGGGCCGCCGGCGAGCCGGTGAGCGCCCATTGGGGGGCGGTGCCCGGCCAGGGCTACGGCCTGCGCATCACGCCCTCCGGCGGCGACCAGGCCACGGCGGCCATCCTGGCCGACGGCATGCGCAAGACCTTGGCCTCGGCCACGGTGCCCCTGCGCCGCGGCGCCTGGCACCGGGTGTACCTGCGTCGCACCGGAGACGAGCTCCAGTTGCGCATCAACGGCAGGCTGGTGGCCCAGGCCAAGACCGCCCGGCGCTACCAGGGCGGTGCGCCGCTGAGCATCCAAGGCGGCAAGTCCCTGGCGCTGGCGGCCGTGGAGGTGCTCTATCCCCGGAACGCGCCCCACAGCGGGGGGTACCAAAAGAGAGACGGACGCTTCTGCCGCTGCGGTCCCCGGGTGCTGGAGAACTGGCTCGGCGGCCTGCAGCAGAACGGCTGGCGAGTGCAGCGCGCCCGCGGCTCTGACTACAGCGTGAAGTTCTTCCCCTCGGCCACCGGCGGGGCACGGGCCCTGCGCACCCGCCAGAAGGCCAAGAGTCCCTGCCGCATGGGAAGCGTGCGCGCCGTGTTTGCGGTGGGCAAGGCCAACAGCTCCACCGCCTACCTGGAGACCTACCTGGTCATGGGCCTGGGCCGGGGCGACCGGAACTTCCCCCACCTGCTGGTGGAGCTTTTAGACGACAAGGGCAAGGTGCTGGGCCGCCAGCGCTACTACGCGCCCGACGCGGTGAGCCCGGCCAGCCGGGCCAACGCCGAGCGGCGCAAGTACGCCAAGCTGTCGCGCACCGCCGGGGTGGTGCGGCTGTACCTCAAGGAGGTCAAGCCCAATATCGAGTTCTCCCGGATCGCCATCAGCGTGGTGAGCTACGTCTGCGACGGCGACAACGACATCACCCTGGACCAGATCATCTTCTGCCCCTCGGCCGACTGCCGACTCGGCCTGACCGAAAAGGTGGACCCGGCGGCGGTACTGGCCGGTATCGAGCGGGCCTTCGTGGACTTTAAAATCACCCGCGACGAGCTGATGCGCTACTTCCTGGACCCGCCCCGGATAACCCCCTCCCCCCAGCCGCCCCTGGGGCCGGCCCCCACCAGCCGGCTTAAGCCGGCGCTGTACCTGGAGCCGCCACGGGCGGCGGCGCCCATGCCCCTGGCCGAGGGCTCCTGTGCCTGCACGGCCTCCCGCCTGCCCTGGCGGCGGGCCGCGGCCACCACCGGTTGCGACCAGGCGGTGCAAAGGGCCATCGACCAGATGCGCCGCATCAAGGTATCCCTGGGTCACGACAACCAACTCAAGCAGGCCCTGTGGGGCATGGCCCAGTCCCTGGCCAAGGACCTGGACCTCAGCCCGGGCAAGCTGAAGAAGGCCCAGGAGTGGATCGGTAAGGCCATGGACGAAGGCGAATGGTACTACCAGCTCCACGGCGAGGTGAAATCCGGCCAGCACAACCAGGCCGTGCAGCGGGTGGCCCTGGCCATGTTCAAACGCCTGCACAAGCGCCTGCTCGACGAGTGCGACTCCAGCCTGCAGCTAAAGAAATATTCCAAGAGCATCCGCACCGCCTGGGCCCGTTCGCTCAAGAAACTGCCCCCCAAGCTGCGCCGCGCCGAGCTGGCCCGGCTCAAGGCCGTTTTGGGCTCCAAGCTTTCCGACGAGCAGTTCCATCGCTGGATCGAGCAAAAGGGCTTTGACATGGCCGGCAGCCTGGTCACCGGCGGCGCCACTTCGGCCGGCCAGGCGGCCGGCCGGCAGTACAAGGCCGCCCTGTGCACCCTGCTCACCACCACGGCCACCACCTTTTCGCCCCAAGTCCGGCTGGTGAAGGCCGCCCTCACCACCTACTACGAATCCCTGCGCGCCCTGCGCGACTGGATAACCGACGACACCACCCAGAACCTCTACGACGCCTACCGCAAGTGGTACGACCAGGGCCAGGGCGGCCAGGATTTCTTTAACGCCTTTTCCATGCGCGACCGCTATCCCTTGCACAAGGTGCGCCAGGCCCTGGCCAAGAAACGCGGCACCACCTACGACAAGGTGAGCGACGACGACGCCTGGAAGTTCCTCATGGGCCAGTTCGCCAAGTGGCGCGAGGCGGAAAAGAAGTCCGAGCAAAAGGCCGACGGCCTGCGAAAGATCAAGGCCGAGTTCATGTCCCTGTCGGCGGCCTGCCGCCGCGGCCTGGACCGCAAGCTGTGGCCCAAGGGCAAGTACGGCCTCACCCACGCCTACCGCCGGCACTTCGACCCCTGCTACTACGACATCGAAGCCCTCAAGCGCTACGCCCAGATCCGCCAGGAGGTGATGTCGCGGCTGCTAAACTGGTACCGGCCGCAGACCGGGTGCTCCGGCCGGCGCTTCCTGGAACAGAAGGCGGCCTTCCTCACCTGCAAGCTGCTGGCCGACGGCGAGGGGTCCTATCGCCGGCACATGGCCTACATCCTGGACAACTGCAAGTGGCTGCCCCGGCCCCTGGCGGTGATCAAGGCCCAGAACCTGGCCCGCCTGGCCCCCCGTTTAAAGCGCATGAGCGAGTTTCGCCTACAGGCCCTGCTCAGGGGCATAGGCCGCAGCCAACTGCTCAACTGCCTGTGCCGCACCAAGATACTGATGGGCGTGGACGGCGGATATGCGCCCAAACCCATGTCCGACTCGCCGTCGTGCAAAAAGGTGTCCAACGGCCTTTGCGCCTTTGGTAGCTGGGGCTGCAGCCGCTTCCCGGTGCCCACCTCGGTCAAGGCCCTGAAGCACTGCGGCGTCTTCGACGCGGTGCTGCAATGGCAACTCAAGCGGCGCAAGGGGCCCCTGGTGCGCTGAGCCCTGGTTAGGAGTACCCGATGATCAAGATGCTTACCCACCCCGAGGCCCTGCGCCGCCTGGCCGGGTTGATCGGCCTGCTGGCGGCCATATGCCTCTACCTGTGGCCGGTGGAGTATGTCAACCGGGTGAACCTGGAGGACTTTGCCGCCCAACAACGCCAGGCGCGTTGGAAGCACGACCGCGCCATGGCCTTGCCGGACTACATCGCCAAGAAGACCGAGGACCGGCTGCGCCAGGTCCGGGGGCCGCAGTGGGAGGAGCTTTTCAGGATCATCATCCAGGCCGCCGGAGGCCGCGAGGCCCCTCGGCTGCAAGGCCGCAAATACCAGATCAGCCCCCGCCACCGCGCCTACTATTACTTCTCGCCCGGCGAACAGCCCATGGCCTCCCTGGCGGTGGGGAGCGATTCCTTCAACTACCTCACCATGGTCCTGGACGGCCGCCGCTACTACCTGGGCCTTAACCGCCAGCCCGCCCGCTGGGCCGGCCACGCCCCGGCCGGGATGCTCTATCCCGGCCGGGCCTACGCCTGGATTCCCCTGGCGCTGGGCATCTTGGCCTACCTGTTTATCCCCCGGCGCCGGCGACCGGAGGGGGCCGAGGGCTATGGCCGCCTCAGCGCCCAGGTGTTGCCGGACATCGTCGGCCTGCTCATCGCCGGCGGGTTCTTCGCCCTGCCCTTGCTCATCGTGTTCGAAAACGCCTCCCCCGACGACCTGCTGGATGTCTTCGGCGGCTGGGGAATCATGACCCTGATCTTCTGGGTGCCCTTGGCCGGCTGCGGGGTGGCCCTGCTGGCCATGGCCGCCCGCTACGCGGCCGGTTGGATCAAGGTGGGGCCGGAGGAATTCACCTGGGGTAGCCTGCGCGGACAGCACCGCATCGCCTATGCCGATATCAAACAGGTGCGCCCCTACCAGCGCCGCGCCCCGCGTTGGCTCAAGTGGGGGCTGCTTTTCTTTGGCGGCGGCAACCCCACCGCGACCGGCCAAGCCATAATGCTCGACTCGCAGGTGGCCCACGGCCTGGAGTTTGAGCTGGCCGACGGCCGGCGGCTGCGCCTGGCCACCGACTCCCTGCCCGGAGCCGACGCCCTGGTTAAGGCCCTCAAAAAGGCGGGCGTGGCCTTTGGCAAGCCGGTGAGCTAAAAGGAGGCGCCCATCATCAAGCCGCTGTCCGGGGTGGCCCGGGCGGAGGCGGTGAACCTGAACTCCATGGCCGACCCCGAGGTGGTGGACTACTTCCTGCCCATGGCCCAAAGCCCTCCCTGTTAGCCGGCCAGCCGGCCCCCTTTTCAGCCGCCATGAAATGTTATACTCTCCGGGCCGGGACGACACCGGCCCGGAGAGCCCCGTGGCCGGTACCGGCCGGCTCTCGGCACAGCGCCGGGAGGCGAGGTATAATCTTGGGATAATGCACCCAGGGAGAGAGGCATGTCGGCCACGAGCAACCCCAACCAGGAGCACCCGCCCGGCCGCGTCATGGTGGTGGACGACGAGGCCTCGGCCCTAAAGAGCCTGCGGCGCATCCTGGAAAAGCTGGGGCACCGGGTCTCCACCTACTCCGACCCGGTGCGCGCCCTGGAGCGCCTGGAGCAACAGCCCTACGACCTGCTGCTCACCGACCTGCGTATGCCCCACCTGGACGGCATGGAGCTCCTGGACCGGGCCAAGTTCATGTATCCCGGCCTCCAGGTGGTGATCATCACCGGCTTCGCCAGCCTGGAGGGCGCGGTGCAGGCCACCAAGAAAGGCGCCTACCACTTCCTGGCCAAGCCCTTCACCCCCGAGGAGGTGGCCCGGGTGGTGGGTGAGGCCCTGGAGCAGAAGCAGCTCCATGACCAGGCCCACGCCCAGGGCTCAGCCCAGGGTGCCGAGACCATGGGGCCCCTCATCGTGGGCAACAGCGCCCAGATGATCCGGGTGGCCCAGGTCATCGCCCAGATCGCGCCCACCGATTGCAACGTGCTGATCATCGGCCAGTCCGGCACCGGCAAAGAGCTGGCCGCCCGGGCCATCCACGCCCAGAGCCCCCGGGCCGGCGGGGCCTGGGTGGCCTTCAACTGCGCCGCCCTGAGCCCCGAGCTGATGGACAACGAGCTGTTCGGCCACGAGAAGGACGCTTTCACCGGGGCCAGCCAGACCAAGGCGGGGCTGCTGGAAGCGGCCCACGGCGGCACCCTGTTCCTGGACGAGATCGGCGAAATGCCGCCGGCCATGCAGGTGAAACTCCTGCGGGCCCTGCAGGAACGGGAGGTGCTGCGGGTGGGGGGCACCCGGCCGGTGCCGGTGGACATCCGTGTGGTGGCCGCCACCTCCCAGGACCTGCGCGCCGAGGTGAACCTGGGGGCCTTTCGCCAGGACCTGTATTTCCGGCTCAACGTGGTGACCCTGGAGCTGCCCCGCCTGGCCGAGCGCACCGGCGACATCCCCCTGCTGGCCCACTTCTTCCTGGACAAGTTCAAGGCCAAGACCGGCAAAGAGGTGCTGGGTTTCACCGAGGAGGCCATGAACCTCATCACCGGCTACGCCTACCCGGGCAACGTGCGCGAAATGATGAACATCATGGAGCGGGCGGTGGCCATGTGCCAGGGACCGCTGATCCAGGCCCGGGACCTGCCCCCCGACCTGGCCCAAGTGGAGCTCACCGCCTTTCCCCAGCCCGGTGAGCGGGCCCCCACCCTGGAGGAGATCGAGCGCCAGTATATCGAGCACATCCTCAAGCTCACCGGCGGCCGGCGCATCCGCACCGCGGCCATCTTGGGCATCGACCGGGTGAGCCTGTGGCGCAAGATGAAGAAGTTCGGCCTGCAGTAGCCGCGTTGCAGAATAAAAACATCGTGTTTCGTTTGTGCAACACACTGTTTCCGGCCTGGTTTTATCTTCCGGCTGGCCCGCTACCGGCGCGCTAGGGTTTCGTTTCGCAACGGCCCGTTCCCCCTTGCGGCCAGCCAAACTCCACACAAAGTTACCTTTTTACAGATAGTTATACGCATGTGCCTTTTGGCGCAAGTCTTGCTTTTATAGCCAGGGGGAGAATGGTAAGTCATGCTTCAGAGGACTCTGGTGGTAATGGAAAACGAAGAGGTCTGTTCCCCGGCGATTGACTACGCCCGAGAGCTGGCCCTGCGCCTGGACGCAGAAGTGACCCTGCTGATGGTGGTGGAGATGGCTATTCTCGACCGCACCTGGCTGGGCAGTAAACGCAGCGCCATCAGTGACTTGGACGACCGGGTCGGCCGGCAGTTGGCGGCCATAGCCTCGGACTTGTTAAAGGGCGGCATCTCCACCAGCGTGGCCCTGCGGGTGGGCGATCCGGCCCAGGAGTTTGTAAAGTTCCTGGCCGAACGCCCGCCTTTTCAAGCGGTTATCTGGGGCAGCGGCGAACATCTGCCCGAGCATCCCAAGCGCCACTGGCTCAGCAAGGTCGCCGACTCCCTGGAGTGCCCCCTGTGGACGGTGCACAGTCGCCGACCCCCAAACTAAAAGAGTAATATCTTGGCGCATTTTATCGATCACCACCCCATCAAGGTTTAAACCCATGCAGCAGCTTACACCTGACATGATCATGGTCCTGGTAATGATCGGCATTGCGGTCTTCTTGTTCATCGTCGAGTGGGTACGGGTCGACGTGGTGGCCATCCTCATGATGGTCGCCCTGCCTTTGTTGCACCTTGTAACCCCCAAGGAAGCCTTTTCCGGTCTTTCGAGCAACGCGGTGGTCTCCATCATCGCGGTGATAATCATCGGGGCCGGCCTGGACCGCACCGGGATCATCAATCGGCTGGTGGAACCGATCCTCAAGCTGGCCGGCCGCAGCCAATCGCGCATCGTCATCTTCATATCCCTCACCGTGGCCGGCATATCCAGCTTCATGCAGAACATCGGGGCGGCGGCCTTGTTCTTGCCGGCCATCCAGCGCATCAGCAAAAACCTCAAGATCCCCATCGGCAAGCTCCTGATGCCCATCGGCTTCTCGGCCATCCTGGGCGGCACGGTCACCCTGGTGGGATCGAGCCCCCTCATCCTGCTCAACGATCTCATCGCCCCGTTTAAGCTCAAGCCCTTCGGGCTCTTCGAGGTGACCCCGGTGGGCCTGGCCCTGGTGGCCGCCGGTATCGCCTGCTTCGTCTGCCTGGGCCGCTTCATCCTGCCGACCCCCAAGGCCGAGGAAGGCTCCCCGGCCGAGCAGGAGGAAGCCCAGCCCGCGCAGTTGTGGGAAGACCTGGGCCGCCTTTGGGAGCTCACCACGCCAGAGGACTTCACCCACTACCGCGAGCCGGTGACCGTGGACAGCCTGCGGCGGCGCTACCTGGTCAACGTGGTGGCCCTCACCGAGCCGCCCGATTTCAAGATCATGGGCCCCGCCCCGCAACAAGAGGTGCGCTCGCGGGCCACCCTGGTGGTTTTTGGCCAGGAAAAAGACGTGCGGCGCATGGCCCAGGAAGAGGGCATGACCCTCAAGGACAACATCGAGGTATTCAAGGAGGAGATGCTGGAGCACGCCTCGGGCACCGTGGAGGCGGTGGTGGCGCCCCGCTCGCCCCTGGTGGGTAAGACCCTCAACCAGGTCGGCCTATCGGAGCGCTTCCGGGTCACTCCGCTGACCGTCTCCCGCCAGGGCGAGACCTTCCGGGCCGACCTGGGGGAGCTGCCCCTGCGGGTGGGCGACAGCATTTTGCTGCACGGCACCTGGGAGCACCTGCAGATACTGCACGACGAACGCATCCTGCTGTTCGCCTCGCCGGTGGACGCCGAGCTGATGCGGCCGGAGAAGGCTTTCTTCGCCGGCCTGTGGCTCACCGTGGCCCTGGTGATGGTCATCGTGTTCAAGATCCAGCTCTCGGTATGCCTCATGACCGGGGCCCTGGGCATGATCATCACCCGGGTCCTGTCCATCGACGAGGCCTACCAGTCGGTGGACTGGCGCACCATCTTCCTGCTGGCCGGTCTCATCCCGCTGGGCATCGCCACCGAGAAGACCGGCACCGCCGCCTGGCTGGCCCAGACCGTCCTGGGGGCCCTGGGCACGGTGGAGCCCATCGTACTGCTCACGGTCATCGGCCTGCTCTCCACCGTCTTCACCCTGGTGATCAGCAACGTGGGGGCCACGGTGCTGCTGGTGCCGCTGGTGGTGAACATGGCCCTGGCCGCGGGTACCGACCCCCGCATGGCCGCCATGGTGGTGGGACTGGCCACCAGCAACTCTTTCATCTTGCCGACCCACCAGGTCAACGCCCTGTACATGGGACCGGGACGTTACCGCAGCGTTGACTTTATCAAGGCGGGGTCGCTCATCAGCGTCGTGTTCATGGTGGTGATGATCGGCATGCTCTACCTGTTCTTCTAAGGAAGGGACCCGCCGATGGCCATTATCACCATATCCAGGGGGAGCTACTCCAAGGGCCTGGAGGTCGCCGAGAAGACGGCCGCCCGGTTGGGTTACCGGGTGGTCAGCCGGGACCTGCTGCTGGAGGCCTCCGACCACTTCCACATACCCGAGATCAAGCTGGTGCGGGCCATCCACGACGCGCCATCGATCCTGGACCGCCTCACCCACGGCCGGCAGGGTTTCTTGGCCTACATCCAGTGCGCCCTGGCCGAACAGGCGGTGCAAGACAACCTGGTCTACCACGGCCTGGCCGGCCATCTCCTGCTCAAGGGGGCGCCCCACGTGCTCAAGGTCCGCATCATCGCCGACCTGGAGTCGCGGGTGGCCGCCGAGATGCAGCGCGAGGGCATATCGGCCGCCGAGGCCCGCAGCCTGCTGCTCAAAGACGACGACGAGCGCCGCCGGTGGACCCAGTCGCTCTACGGGGTAGACCCCTGGGACGCCTCGCTCTACGACCTGGTGATCCACATCCACAAGCTCACCGTAGACGACGCGGTGGATTTCATCGTGCACGCCGCCGAGCGCCCCTGCTTCCAATCCACCCCGGAAGCCCGGCGCAAGATGGAGGACCTGGCCCTGGCCTGCCGGATCAAGTCGGTCCTGGTGCAAAACGCCTGTTACAACGTGGCGGTCGCCAGCGAGTACGGCAACGTGGTGCTCTACCACAAATCCAGCGGCACACGCACGCTTCACGTGGACCCAACGATCAAGCGTAAAATAGAGACTATCCCCGGGGTGAACCACCTGGAGGAGCACAGCGGCATGCCCGCGCCTCCCTCCGCGGTATAATGGAGGAAATGACCCATGCCCCTGATCGCCGTTTCCGCCGATATTTATGAAACCGGCCTGGACATCGCCCATCAAAGCGCCGAGAAGCTGGGCTACCGCTTCCTGGGGCGCGAGTTGCTGGCCGAGGTGGCCCAGGAACACAAGGTAACCGAAAAGGAACTGCTGGACTCGCTACAGGCCTCCCCCGGCCTGCTGCCCCGCCGGGTCCGCCGCCGCCGGGAGCTGAGCAACCTGATCCAGGTGGCCTGCCTGGAAAGGCTCCAACAAGACAACACGGTGTGCTACGGCCTGGGGGCCCATCTCTACCTGGAAGGGGTGAGCCACGCCATGCGGGTGCATATCATCAGCACACCCCAGCAGCGGGCCGCCGACCTGGCCCGCAAGGAAGGCATGCCCCTGCAACAGGCCCCCAAGCTGCTCAAGCGCCGGGACCAAAGCGACCACAAGTGGTCCAAGGAGACCTATGGCAGCGATGACAGCGAGCCGTCCCTTTACGACCTGGCCCTGAACCTCACCACCCTGGAGCCGGCCAAGGCGGTGGACCTGATCTGCGACGCGGCCGCCTCCAGCAAGTTCATGGCCATGACCTATTCCAAGCAGTGTCTGCAAGACAAGCTGACCGCCTGCCGGGTGCGCCAAAAGTTGCTGCCCAGCTTCCCGGACGTGGAGGTGTCGGTTTCCAACGGCACCGTGGTGGTGCGCATCTCGTCTCTTCCTTATAATGCACGTAAAAAACAGGAAAAGGTGCGCCAGCTAGCCAGTGAGGTGCCGGGGATCAATTACGTGGAGGTCCACGTTACCAGCCGTTTGCTAATATCCAAACGCGGCTAACCGGGGCGCCGGCGTTTAGCCGGGCACCAGCGGCGCGCCGCGGTTGCCAGTAGGAGACGAAATCATGTCTGAGCCTTTATCGGTGTTGCTCCTGGACGACGAACCCATCGTGGGCAAACGCCTGCGACCGGTCCTGAACAAGCTGGGGTGCGAGGTGGAGGTCTTCGACGACCCCAAGCTGGCCATGCAGCGGCTCCAGGAGAAGGAATTCAACATCGTGGTCACCGACATCCGCATGGACGATATCGACGGCATGCAGGTGTTGGAGTACGTGCGCCAGCAGTGGCCCGACACCCGGGTGATCATGATCACCGGCTACGCCATGATGTCCTTGGCCCGCGAGGCCATGGAAAAGGGCGCCTTCGACTTCCTGGCCAAGCCCTTTACGCCCGACGACCTGCGCAAGGTTATCAGCATGGCCGCCCGTTACTACGGGTTTGATATCAAGAGCCCGGACCCCGACTAGGCCGGCGGACGCCGGGACGGCGGCTGGGTTTTACCTTGTGCCCCGGACCGGGGTTTGAAAGGATAAGGGCGGTTGACGGCCGCCGGCCGGTAGACGCGGCGGGGCCTTCGGCCGCCTTGCAGGGAAAGGCTCATGGAGCAAAACAGCGAGACCCAGCCTCAAAATTCCCAGGAGACAGCGGCTGACCAGTTGACCGGCCGCTCCCGCCTGGCCCCGGGGGCCGAGAGCTCCCACCAGGCCTTGTTGGACCGCCCGCGCATCAGCCTGCGTTTGCAGATATACCTGGGTTTCTTCGTGGCCTACCTCTTGGCCATCGCCATCGCCGGCGCCCTGATCTTCATCTTCCACCAGGTCGAAAACAAAATCCGCTTCCTGGAGGTGGTCAACGACTACGCCATGGAGGTGGAACAGGCCCGGCGCTACGAAAAAAACTTTTTCCTCTACGGCACCAACCTGGGCGACGCCCAGGACGCGGTCTTCCAGGCCGAGCAGATTCTCACCCGCAACGTGGGCGAGCTGGTGGCG
>JAMOVV010000168.1 GCA_027067385.1 Desulfarculaceae bacterium | reverse complement strand
GGTCCAGGGGGCCAGGGGGTGTAGGGGGTTCAACCGGCGGCGTAGAAAGAGCCGGCGGTGGTGTGTAAAGAGCCGACCGGCGCCCGAGGTCGGGCGGTATATGAAGTTGCCCGGCGGCGTGGAAAGAGCCGGCGGTGGTGTGTAAAGAGCCGACCGGCGCCCGAGGCTGGGCGGTGTATGAAGTTGCCCGGCGGCGTGGGAAGAGCCGGCGATGGTGTGTAAAGAGCCGACCGGCGCCCGAGGCTGGGCGGAATACAAAGAGCCAACCGGCGGTGTCGAGCGAGGCCGGGTGGAGTGTCAGGAGTTCACCGGCGGCGTGGAAAGAGTCAACCGGCGCTCGAGGCCGGGCGGTGTGTAACGAGTTCACCGGCGGCGTTTAGCGACAGCGCGCCAACCAGGCTGGAGCAAGCAGGCCCGGCCGGGTGGCCAGGCGAACCGGGCGGCGGCGTGGGGGTCGGCGCACTGGTGGCCAGGCAGGGGACAACCAAAATTTTTGGCGCCGGGCCCAACGGGGATGAGTGACAATCGACCCGCGGGAAAACAGAAAAAAACAGCGCCGAAGCAGGGTGTCAAGTTATAGTTGGGGCAAGTGGGGGCAGGTGGTTACCGGCTTTAGCTAGTAGGCTCCTTTGATTCAACGATATAAACATACCGACGTTGTGGCGTTATCGGGCCGCCATGGGCCGCCCGGGGACGGCTTAGTGCGCCCCCATCGGCGATGGCAGACCAGGGGCAAGGCGGATAAGCCCGGATCAATACCCGGCGGCCGGATCCCTGGCGACAACCAAGCAGTCTAAAATAAAGACAGGGGTTGCAGATGAAGAGCAAGATACTCATTCCCGTAGACACTTCCCGGAATTCCTTGTCCGCCGAACAATACGCCATCAAGCTCAATTGGCGTATGCCACTTCGTTCCACCCTGCTAAACGTCATCAACACCAAGCGCCTGGAAGGCCACGGCATCAGCCCCGCCGACCAGGACCGCATCCGCCAGGCCATGCGGCGCCGGGCCCAGGCCGTCTTGGAGGCCGCCGCCGAACCCTTTGAAAAAGCCCAGGTGGAATATGAAATCCGCATCGAGGAAGGCTCCCCCGGACCCGTCATCTGCCGGGTGGCCGAAAACGAAGGCTACGACATGGTGGTCATCGCCCAGTCGGGCCTGAGCGAGTGGGAAGAGATTCTCGGAGGTAGCGTGGTGCGCACCGTGCTCAACCGCTGCCAAACGCCGGTCCTCTTGGTTAAACACAGCGAGGAATACATGAAAGCGCAGCGTAAACTGCGCGCCAAAGGTGAACTGTTGCCGACCTGATGACCAGGCGACGCTGGCCAAGGCCGGGGTACGACTGGCGGCGGGTTGCGGCCTGCAAGGCAAAACTGCCGGTCGTCCAACAAAATGAAAGGAGGTGAAAATTCTAAGCGCGAAACCCGGGCCGGATACCAGCCGGCCAAAATGGAGCGGCCAAGCAGATATTCAATAATCCACAAAGACCCGTTAGTATTTAGGATATTAACAAAATTAGCCTTATAGGGAGGGGTTATGCGTTTTCCTAAGTGGTTGTTAGCTATCATGGTCGTACTGGTGGCGGTGGCTTTCCTGGCGCCTACCACCATGGCCAAAAAACCTTCGCTGGCCAAGTGGAAGCCTGCCTTCGACTACAGCAAAGCCAAGTATAAAATCAAAGTCTCCAACGTCAGCCATCCGGCCATCAAGGGCGTCTTCGCCGGCTTCGCTATCCGCGATGCCCTGTGGAAGGCCACCAAGGGCCAAATCTACTTCGAGTACCTGCCCTTCTCCATGCTGGGCGGCGAGGTCGAGGTGCTAAACCAGCTCCAGATGGGAGCCGTGCAGGGTATGAGCGTCAGCTCGGTGGCCTCCACCAACCTGGGGCCCCGCATGGGTATCGTAAACCTGCCCTTCCTGGTAAACACCTACGCCAAGCTCGAAAAATTCGCCAGCAACAAAAAACTCTTCGCCCACTTCTTGGCCGGTATGGAACACCAGGGCATCATCGGCCTGGACGTTACCGGTTACGGACAGTACGGTTGGGCCACCACCATCCCGGTGCGTAACATCGCCGACGCCAAAAAGGTCAAGTTCCGCATCGCCGAGGCGGCGGTCAACAAGATGCTCTACAAGGCCTGGGGCTTCAACCCCGTGGTCATGCCCTGGCCCGACGTGCCCACCGCCCTGAAGCAGGGCGTCATCACCGGCCTGGACCATACCCTGCTGGTGTGCTACCTCACCAAGAAGTTCGAAGTCGCCAAAAACTTCACCCCCATCAATTACGCCCAGGGCCTGTTCATCTGGGTCTTCAACAAAAAGTGGTTCAAGAGCCTGCCGGCTGACCTGCAGGCCACCTTCGCCAAGATCGTGCACGAACAGTGCGCCATCTACCGCGGCCAGACCAAGACCCAAGAGGAAAACTCCAAGAAGGGCGCCCTCAAAGCTGGCGTCAAGTTCTGGAACCTCTCGGCCGCCGATCTGGAGACCCTGCGTAAGGAGGGCGACGTAGTCCATAAGAAGTTCGCCGCCCAAATCGGTCCCAAGTTCCTGGCCGAAGTGCAAGCGTTCTTGGGCTATGGCAAGTAATTAATCCGGCCGAGCCCCGGGGGGCCACCGCCCCCCGGGCCGGCCCTGTTACTGCGAGGCCGGAATGACCCAAAGTTTCGCTCAAAATTTCTCCAAGTGGTACAGTACCGTCAGCGTATACCAGGAAATAATCTTCTACCTGGTAGCCGTGGCCCTGCTCCTGGTGATCTTCTATAAATTCGAAAGACTAAACGCCGGCTTCGACAAGGTGCTGTCTTGGTTCGAGGACTGGACCCTATACCTGGCGGTAATGGTGGGACTGCTGTCGCTGTTGGTAAACGTGGTCCTGCGCTACGGCTTCCATTACTCCCTGTCCTGGTCCGAGGAACTGATCAGGGAAATCATTATCTACACCACCTTCGTGGGCTGCTCGGCGGCCATCAAAAACCGCTCCATGATCACCATCGACGCCTTGGTCCAACTGGTGCCCCGCCTGCGCACCCCGCTTACCTTTGTAAGCCACATCTCGGTGCTGATTTTTTCCGTGCTCATCGCCCGCCTGGGCGTGGAGTTCGCATACCTGCAGGCCCAAACCTTTCAAAAAACTATCATCTTGGAAATACCCCTGGTGTTGCTCTACTGCATCCTGCCCCTCATGGGGTTCATGATGATCGTCCGCACCATCCAGGCCATCATAAAAGACTACAGCGAAGGCAGGGCCAAAAAGGCCGAGGCGTAGCGGAAGGACTTCTAATAACATGGAAATGAGCTATTTAGTAATCCTTGTGGTCTTGCTGGGGACCATGGCCGCTACGGTGCCGGTGTTCTTGACCCTGTTCTTCACCGCGGTGATCGGCTTCGTGGCCTTCACCGACCTGCCCCTGCTGGTCCTGGCCCAGGCCTTCTACCGCTCCATGGACAAATTCGCCCTGGTGGTGGTGCTGTTCTTCATCCTCTGCGGCAACATCATGACCAGCGGGTCCATCGTCAACAAGCTCATACGCTTCGCCAACGCGGTGGTGGGCTGGCTGCCCGGCGGCCTGGCCATGGCCGGTATCCTGGCCTGCGGACTTTTCGGCGCCATCAGCGGCTCCACCGTGGCCACGGTGGTGGCCATCGGCGGGTTCATGATCCCCGCCCTGCAGGACCATAAATACGAAGAAAAATTCTCGGTGGGATGCATGACCGCCGCCCCCAACCTGGGGGTCATTATCCCGCCGTCGATCTCCATGATCCTCTACTCCATGGTGGCCAACGTCAGCCTCGAGGGCCTGTTCCTCACCGGCTTCATACCCGGTATCCTCATCATGGGCGGCATGTGCACCTACTCCTACCTGGTGGCCCGCAGGAGCCCCACCTTCGTGCGGGCGCCCAAGCCCACCGCCAGTGACGTCTGGGCCGCCACCCGCGAGGGCTTCTGGTCCCTCATGCTGCCGGTGATTATCTTCGGCGGTATCTTCAGCGGCGCCTTCACCGCCAACGAGGCCGCCGTGGTGGCCTCGTTCTACGCCCTCGTCGTGGAACTGTTCATCCACCGCGATATGAAGTGGGGCCAGGTGCGCCAGGTGATGATCAACAGCGCGGTCACCTCGGCCACCCTGCTGATCATCGTGGCCGGGGCCACCACCTTCGGACGCTACCTCACCTTCGAGGCCATTCCGGCCAAGATCAGCGAGGCGGTGGTCTCCTCCATTTCCGAACCCTGGATATTCCTGCTGATCATCAACATCCTGCTGCTGATCATCGGCATGTTCATGGATATCATCAGCGCCACCCTTATCCTGGGACCCATCTTCTTGCCCATGCTCGACACCTACGGCATCAACCCGGTCCACTTCGGCCTGCTCATGACCGTCAACCTGGCCATCGGGTACTGTACACCGCCGTTGGGAGTGAGCCTCTACATCACCGGAGCGCTGGTCAACCGAGACCTTGTATATGTCTCCAAGGCGGTGTTGCCATTTATCGCCATACAGATCGCGGTGCTGATGATCATGACCTACTTCCCCGACCTGGTGCTGTGGTTGCCGCGCCTGGTGGGCTGGGACGTGGGCTGACCCCGGCCAAGGCGGGGGGCTGGCGGACCGGGAGACCAGCAGACCGGGAAGCGGACGGAGCAGGAGGCTAGCAGACCAGGAGACGAGCATACCGGGAGACGAGCGAAACCGAGAAGCGGGCAGGCCGGGAAGCGAGTGGGCCGGGGAACAAGCAGGCCGGGCGCGCCAGCGGGCGACGGGAGGCCGGCGGACACGGGAAGGCAAGCAGGCCGGGCGCGCCAGCGGGCGACGGGAGGCCGGCGGACACGGGAAGGCAAGCAGGCCGGGCGCGCCAGCGGGCGACGGGAGGCCAGCGGACACGGGGAGGCCGTCGCGCGGCGGACGTGGACCGGCGCGGATGGCTGGCCGGTCCGGCCTAGGTAGATAGCCCGGTCGCTCGGTAAAAAGTATTAGGCAGGGGGCGGCTCCGCGGGGGGCCGCCTTTTTTTGGCCCGCTAGTGTCCGGTGTCGGCCCCTGGGCCGGCTGGCGTCGGCCCTTGATAAAAACTCCGTGTTATCCTACTGTAATAGTCACGCAAAAGGGTTATGTCCGTCGCGGCGATCGGCGATGGTCAATAGGCGAACCTAGGCCGGGTCGGCGGCGGAAAGGCGTGGGAGAAGAGATGAGCCAGGAGAACCGGGTGTCCAAGGGAGAGCTCATAGAGGAGAACCGCAGGCTGCGTGCCCTGGTCGATCTTTGCAGCACCTTGGCCGACGCCCGCTTGAGCCTGGACGCCAAGCTTACCGCCTGCGTGGAGACCCTGGGGCGCTTGGCCGGGGCCGAGAGGACCTCGCTGATGATGGTGGAGGGCCAGGACCTGGTGGTGCGGGCCGCCACCAACCCCGAGATCATCGGGCTGCGCTCCCCCTTGAACTCCCGCACCATCAGCACCGACGTGGTGCAAAGCGGCAAGCCGATCTTCATCACCGACGTGGGCCAGAGCGACTACGCCTCGGCCCGGCGCGAGGGTGACCAGTCCACCTATCGCACCAACAGCCTCATCAGCGTACCCTTGTGCGACGCCGGCACCGTCACCGGGGTGCTCAACCTCTCGGACAAGCTGGGGGCCGACGCCTTTGACCGCGATGACTTCCGGCTGGCCCGCACCATCGCCGGGCAGATCAGCGCCTTGGTGTATTTCAGCGCCCTGCACAGCCGGCTGGTGGACGCCTTCAACGAGTTGGACAAGGCCAACCAGGTCAAGGACGATCTCATGTCCATGATTCTGCACGGGCTCAAAGCGCCGCTCACCGGGGCCAAGGAGATGGTCCGCCTGGCGGCCGAGGACCCGGCCCCGGACCCCACGGAGCAGGGCCACCGGCTAGACCTGGCCGAGAGCGAGCTGGAGCTG
>JAMOVV010000167.1 GCA_027067385.1 Desulfarculaceae bacterium | reverse complement strand
CCAGTTCGCGGTGGACAGCTACGCCAAGTCGCTCCGCAGCGCCGAACAGGGGCGCTTCAAGGAGCAGATCGTACCGGTGCCGATTCCCCAGCGCAAGGGCGACCCGGTGATGATCGAGCGCGACGAGGGCCTGATGGAGTCCTCCCTGGAAAAGCTGGGCAAGCTGCGCACCGTGTTTAAGAAAGACGGCACGGTCACCGCCGGCAACGCCAGCACCATCAATGACGGAGCGGCCGCGGTGGTGGTGATGGCCGCTGAAAAGGCCGCCGCCCTGGGCGTCACCCCCATGGTGCGCCTGGGGGCCCAGGGCTCCGCCGGCATAGACCCCAAGTACGTGCTGGTGGCCCCCATGCTCAGTATCCCCAAGGTCTGCGACAAGCAGGGCATCGATCCCAAGGACATCGACCTGCACGAGATCAACGAGGCCTTTGCCGCCTCCTCGGTGGCCGTGCAGCGCGTCCTGGACCTGGACCCGGCCAAGATCAACATCTACGGCGGGGCCATCAGCATCGGCCACCCCATCGGGGCCTCGGGGGCCCGGGTGCTCACCACCCTCATCTACGCCATGAAGGACACCGGCGCGGCCACCGGCATGGCCAGCCTGTGCCTGGGCGGCGGCGAAGCCGTCAGCCTCTTTGTGGAGAATATCTAGGACCGCCCGGGCGGCGGTTCACCTTCCTAACTCACTTAAGCATGCTCAAAGGGAGTTGCACATGTCCAAGGATGTAGTGATCGTAAGCGCGGTGCGTACCGCGGTGGGCCGTTTCGGCGGCGCTTTCAAGACGGTTTCGGCCGTGGAGCTGGGCACCACGGTCATCAAGGAGGCCATCGCCCGGGCGGGCATCGAGCCCGGCCAGGTGGACGAGGTGATCTTCGGCAACGTGTTGGGCGCCGGCCTGGGCCAAAACGTGGCCCGCCAGTGCCAGGTGCACGCCGGCATACCGGTGGAGAAGAACGCCTTCACCATCAACAAGGTTTGCGCCTCGGGGCTCAAAAGCGTCATGCTGGCCGCCCAGGCGGTGAAGGCCGGCGACTGCGAGATCGTGGTGGCCGGCGGCACCGAGAACATGAGCCAGGCCCCCTACCTGGTACCCGGCGCCCGCTGGGGCCAGCGCATGGGCCAGGGCTCGTTGGTCGACTGCATGATCCATGACGGCCTGTGGGACATCTTCAACGGCTACCACATGGGCATCACCGCCGAGAACGTGGCCGAGAAGTTTGGCATCACCCGCCAGGACCAGGACCAACTGGCCCTCACCAGCCAGCAGCGGGCCCAGGCGGCCATCGAGGCCGGCCACTTCAAGGCTGAGATCGTGCCGGTGGCCATCCCCCAGCGCAAGGGCGACCCCAAGATCATGGACACCGACGAGCACCCCCGCTTCGGCACCACCATCGAGGCTCTGGCCAAGGTGCGGCCGGCCTTTAAGAAAGACGGCACGGTCACCGCCGGCAACGCCAGCGGCATCAACGACGGCGCCGGCGCCGTGGTGGTGACCAGCGCGGACAAGGCCAAGGAACTGGGCCTGCCGGTGATGGCCAAGATTCGGGCCTACGGCTGGGGCGGCGTGGACCCCTCCCTCATGGGACTGGGACCCATCTACGCCAGCCGAGCGGCCATGGCCAAGGCCGGCTGCACCGTGGACGACTTTGACCTCATCGAGGCCAACGAGGCCTTCGCCGCCCAGGCCGAGGCGGTCATCCGCGAGCTGGGGCTGGACCGCGATATCGTCAACGTCAGCGGCGGGGCCATCGCCCTGGGCCACCCCATCGGCGCCTCGGGCACCCGTATCCTCAATACCCTGCTCTTTGGCATGCAGCGCCTGGATAAGTCCCTGGGCCTGGCCACCCTGTGCATCGGCGGCGGCCAAGGCGCGGCCATGATCGTGGAGAGGTGAGATGGAAGATTGGGGGAACCCCGTTCTTGGCGAGCCAGAAGAAAGGGTTCCCCCAACCCCCCTTCCCCAAGAAAACCGGCGGGACATGGCTAGGCCATGTCCCAGGTCAGGGGTGAAAGGAAAACCTGCTTAATTATTAGTGGGACAGGCAAGCAAAAACTTGTAAAACAACCGGCGGGACAACGACCCGCCCCCTGGTACAAGAGGTAGGCAACCATGGCATACGAAACTATTTTGTACGAAGTAGACGGCGCGGTGGCCACCGTGACCATCAACCGGCCCAAGGCGCTCAACGCGATCAACCCCCAGGTGGCCGGCGAGTTGGTCCAGGTCTTTGCCGAGATCGCCGCAGACGCGGCGGTGAAGGTGGTTATCCTCACCGGTTCGGGCTCCAAGGCCTTTATCGCCGGCGCGGACATCGAGGCCATGTTCAAGATGAACCCGGTTGAGGCGCGCAACTTCTCCCGCTTGCTGCAAAAGATCACCACCCAGATGGAGTCTTTGGCCAAGCCGATCATCGCCGCGGTGCAGGGTTTCGCCTTGGGCGGCGGCACCGAGATCGCCATGGCCTGCGATTTCATCTATGCCGCGGAGAACGCCAAGTTTGGCCAGCCGGAGATCAACCTGGGCATCATCCCCGGCGCGGGCGGGACCCAGCGCCTGCCGCGGCTGGTGGGCAAATCCTGGGCCATGGAACTTTGCCTCACCGGTGATATCATCGACGTGCAATTGGCCAAGGAGCTCGGCCTGGTCAACCGGGTCTTTCCGGCCGATGAGCTGATGGACGCAGTCCAGAAGACCGCCGCCAAGATCGCCGCCAAGGGCCGGGTCTCCACCCGGGCGGTGAAGGAGCTGATCAACTACGGCTACGACCTGCCGCTGGAGCATGCCCTGCGCCTGGAGGCCGAGGCCTTTGGCGTGTGCTCCACCAGCCCGGACAAGGCCGAGGGCATGGGTGCCTTCATGGAAAAACGCAAGCCCGAGTTCACCGGCGAAGGCTAACCCCCTGCCGGTCACCAGCCCAATGCAGCCTGGCTCCCTGGACGCCGGCCGTCCAGGGCATATGGAGAAATACACATGGATTTTACCCTCAGTGAAGAGCAGAAACTGGTCAAGGACACCGCGGCCCGCATCGCCGACGAGCAGCTAAAACCCCAAGCGGCCCACTTTGACCAGACCCACCAACACCCGGCCGAGGCCTGTGAGAGCTTAGGCGAGTTGGGCTTCATGGGCATCGCGGTGCCCGAAGAGTTCGGCGGCGCGGGCATGGACTACGTCAGCTACATGCTGGCCCTGACCGAGATCAGCCGGGGCGACGCCTCGGTGGGCGTGATCATGAGCGTCAACAACTCGCTGTACTGCTTTCCGGTGCTCACCTTTGGCAACCAGCAGCAGAAAGAGGCCTTCCTCACCCCGGTGGCCAGCGGCAAGAAGTTCGGCTGCTACGGCCTCACCGAGGCCGGGGCCGGCAGCGACCCCGCCTCCATGCGCACCACCGCGGTGTTAGACGGCGACCAGTGGGTGATCAACGGCGAGAAGAAATTCATCACCAACGGCAACATCGCCTCCTACGCCGTTATCGCGGCGGTGACCGACAAGGACGCCGGCTCCAAGGGCATCTCCAGCTTCGTGGTGGACTTGGAAAACACCCCGGGCTTCAGCGTGGGCCGGGTGGAGGAAAAGCTGGGCATCAACGCCAGTGGCACCGCCGAGCTGGTCTTCGAAGACGCGCGCATCCCCAAGGAAAACCTGCTGGGCGAGCTGGGCTCCGGCCTGCGCCAGATGCTCACCACCCTGGATTCGGGCCGTATCGGCATCGGGTCCCAGGCCCTGGGCATCGGCAAGGCGGTCTTGGAAGAGGCCCTGGAGTATGCCGCCGGGCGCGAGCAGTTCGGCCGGCCCATCAGCGCCTTCCAGGCCATACAGTGGAAGCTGGCCGACATGGCCACCCAGCTGGAAGCGGCCGAGATGCTGCTGCTCAAGGCGGCCTGGATGGAAGACCAGCACGTGCACTTTGAGAAGAACGCGGCCATGGCCAAGATGTTCGCGGCCGACACCGCCATGGCCGCAGCCATCGAGGGGGTGCAGATTCTCGGAGGCTACGGCTACACCAAGGAATACCCCATGGAACGGCACATGCGCGACGCCAAGATCACCCAGATCTACGAGGGCACCAACGAGATCATGCGCTTGGTGGTGGCGCGCAACCTCTTGAAGGGCAAGTAGGCCCCGGTGGACGACCAGAAGCTAGTGGCGTTGGTGGACCAGGTGTTGCAAGGCGACACCCGGGCCGCCGCCCGGCTGATGCGCGATATCGATGACCAGATGCCCCAGGCGGTGCTTGCCCTTAAGCGGCTGCACCCCCACCTGGGGCGGGCCGCGGTGCTGGGGGTCACCGGGTCGCCGGGGGTGGGCAAGTCCACCCTTACCGACGCCCTGGTGACCCGCTACCGCCGCACCGGGGAGACCGTGGGGGTGGTGGCGGTGGACCCCACCAGCCCCTTTTCCGGCGGGGCCATCCTGGGTGACCGCATCCGCATGCAGCGTCACGCCACCGACGACGGGGTCTTCATCCGTTCGCTGGCCACCCGCGGCGCTTTTGGTGGGCTCACCTCCTCCACCCGGGGGGTGGTGGCGGTGATGGACGCCATGGGCAAGGACCGTATCCTGGTGGAGACGGTGGGGGTAGGCCAGGACGAGGTGGACATCGCCCGCATGGCCGACACCACCGTCATCGTGCTGGCTCCGGGCATGGGTGACGACATCCAGGCCATCAAGGCCGGCATACTGGAGGTGGGCGATATCTTCGTGGTCAACAAGATGGACCGCGAGGGCGCGGCCCGCACCGAGGCCGAACTCAAGACCATGCTGGCCATGCGCGACGAAACCGAGCGGGAGTCGGATTGGGACCCGCCGGTGCTGCTCACCAACGCGGTGGAGGGCCGGGGGCTTACCCGGCTGATAGAGGCGGTGGCGCGACACCGCGAGCTGCTTTTGGCCGACGGCCAGCGCCGGCTGCAACAGCGGCGCACCGCCCGGGCCCGCATGGAGCTGGTCAACCTGATCCAGGACCGGGCCCTGCAAGAGATGTATCACCGGCTGGGCGGCCAGGAGCAACTGGACCGCCTGGCCCAAGTAATCGCCGAGGGCCGGCGGGACCCCTACTCGGTCTGCGAGGAGCTCTTTGACCGCGGGCCGGACGAGCCCAACCCATAAGGAGATCATTCATGCCTAGGAACGTTAAACAACTCAGCGTCGGCACCCGCATCCGCCGGTTGCGCCAGGACCGCCAGGTCAGCCTCAACACCCTGGCCAACGAAACCGGCTATGCCGTGTCCTACCTGGAAGAGATCGAGCAGGACAAGGTCATCCCGCCGGTGGCCGTGCTGCTGAGCCTTAGCCGCGCCCTGGAGGTGGACAGCGGGGAGCTGCTCAAGGACGACGGCGAGGCCCTGGAGCGCCGGGCCGAGGCGGTGCGTAAGCGCACCGACCACTACTCCTACCGCATGCTCACTCCCGAGTCGAGCCACAAGCACCTCAAGGGATTTCTCATCACCATCGACCCGGCCAGCGACCTCAAGAGCACCGGTTTCCGGCACGAGGGCGAGGAGTTCCACTACGTGCTCAAGGGCGAGGTGACCGTGACGGTGGGCGAGAACGTAAACGTGCTGGCCGCCGGCGACAGCCTGCACTTCAACTCGGCCGTTGAACACAAGCTGCGCAACAGCGGGCAGGAGACCTGCGAGCTGCTGGTGGTGCTCTACACCCCCTGACCGGCCACCCCCGCTAGCCACGCCGACGGAGGACCCCATGGCCTTTACGCTCACCGAAGAGCAAGTGATGATACAGACCCTGGCGCGCGACTTTGCCCGCGAGGTTATCATGCCCGGCGCCGCCGAGCGCGACCGCACCCACGAGTTCCCGGCCGAGAATTTCCGGCGCATGGCCGAGCTGGGATTCATGGGCATGATGGTGCCCCAGGAGTACGGCGGGGCCGGGGTGGACACCGTGAGCTACGCCCTGGCCCTCACCGAGGTGGCCTACGCCTGCGC
>JAMOVV010000166.1 GCA_027067385.1 Desulfarculaceae bacterium | reverse complement strand
GTCGTCTCCGGCCCACAGGGGCAGGGCCTCCACCGTTACCAGGGGGTTGATCCGGGCCACCTCGTCCACGGCGCAACGGGCCTTGTTCTGGCCCAGGCGGTCGGTGGTGGCCAGGAACTGGCGGCCCAGGTTGGACTCGTCGAACACGTCGCCGTCGCAGACCACCAGGCGGCCCACCCCCAGGCGGGCCAGTTGCAGCACCACCATGCCGCCGAGACCGCCGGCCCCGATCACCGCCACCGCGGCCCCGGCCAGGCGGGCCTGGTCGACCGCGCCCCAGGTGCCGCGGCCGGCGGCGTAGCGCTCCGGCCAAATGTCTTGGGCCAGGCAGGCGGCCACCGCCGCGGCCGGCGTCATCCCCAGGCGGCCGGCGGCCCGCAGCAGGGCCTGGTCGCCCACCACCTGCATGGGCTTTGCCGGCGGGGTATGCCGCCGCCGCAGCCAGGGCGTGATGAGCTCCAGCAGCCGGTGGTCCACCTTAGCCGCCTCCCACCGCCGGGAACAGCCCCACCCGGTCGCCGTCGCTCAGCTCGCTCTCCAGGGTGGCCGCCCGGCCGTTGACCATGATCACCTTCACCTGGCCGGGGTCGATGCCCAGCCGCTGCAGCAGTCCGGCCACCGACTCGCCGGGCCGGTAGTCCATGGCCATGCCGGTCATGGGGTCGTAGCCCGGGACTTGGCTGCGCAGGGTGGAGCTTAGCTTGATCAACAGCGGCATGGACCGGTCCTCACGGCCCCGGGCATCTTGCACCACGCATACCCTGGGGCATAATTATTCTCCTGGTTGTGACCGCGGCCGTCTCAGCGGAGGTAATACCCGGCCGTTCGCCAGACGCCGTCGGGTCGCTTCATCATGGTGAGGGTCTCCACCGCGGCGGCTCTCTTATCCCCGGTGATGGGCCCCCCCCACGCTGACGTCCTTTCTTTTTACCATACCGCAGCCCGCACCCCTTGCGCCACGGCCCCGGCGCGCACCAGGGGACGTTTTTATTTTGCCGCCGGAGTGGCCACGCGATAGGCTAGACCCAAGAAGCACAGCGGGGACGCCGCATACCTCTGGAGCGCTGATGGCAAACGAGCTGTACGACCTGTTGGTGGTGGGCGGGGGGATAAACGGGGTGGGGGTGGCGCGCGACGCGGCCGGCCGGGGGCTCAAGGTTTTGCTCTGCGAGCAGGCCGACCTGGGCTGGGCCACCTCCTCGGCCAGCACCAAGCTCATCCACGGCGGCCTGCGCTACCTGGAGCATTACGCCTTCGGCCTGGTGCGCGAGTCGCTCAAGGAGCGCGAGCTACTGCTGCGGGCCGCGCCCCACCTGGTGCGCAGCCTGCGCTTCGTGTTGCCCCACGACCAGGACCAGCGCCCGGCCTGGATGATCCGCGCCGGTCTTTTCCTCTACGACCACCTCAGCCGCCGCCGGATCATGGCTGGTTCCTCCCGGCTGAACCTGGCCGAAGACCCCCTGGGCCGCATCATGCACCACCCGCCGGAGACGGCCTTTGCCTACTCCGACTGCCAGGTGGACGATTCGCGCCTGGTGATCGTCAACGCGGTGGACGCGGCGGCGCGCGGGGCCGAGATACTCACCCGCACCGCCTGCACCGCGGCCCAACGCAAAGGCGACCGCTGGCAGGCCACCCTGCGCGACGCCCACGCCGGCTACCGCCTGGTGGAGGCCCGAGTGATGGTCAACCTGGCCGGGCCCTGGGTCAACCGGTTTCTCAGCGACGCCCTGAGCATGCCGGCCAAGGCCCACGGCCGTCTCATCAAGGGCAGCCACATGGTGCTGCCGAGGCTCTACGATGACCCGCGCGCCCTGCTTCTGCAAAACGACGACGGCCGGGTGGTCTTCGTCATCCCCTACCAGGAGCGCTTTTCGCTCATCGGCACCACCGAGGTGGAACACCCGGCCGACCCCAAGGTGGAGACCATCACCGACCAGGAGTTGGCCTACCTCAGCCGGGCGGTGCAGCGCTACCTGGCGGTGGAGGTGGACCCGGCCCAGGCGGTGTGGACCTTCAGCGGTCTGCGACCCCTGTTCGACGACGCCCACGCCTCGGCCTCGGCGGTGACCCGCGACTTTCGTTTGCAGCTCGACGCGCCGCCGGGGGCCGCGCCCCTGCTCACCGTGTTCGGCGGCAAGCTCACCACCTACCGCAAGCTGGCCGAGGAGGTCCTGGCCAAGCTCAAGCGCCACCTGCCGTCCATGGGCCGGCCTTGGACCCACCGGGCGGTGCTGCCCGGCGGCGAGTTGGAGGGGCTCTCGCCGGATAAGTACGCCGAGCGCCTGTGCGCCGAGCGGCCCTGGCTGCCCCTGGCCACCGCCCGGCGCTACGCCCACAGCTACGGCTCCCGGGCCGAGATGATCCTGGGCCAGGCCCAGTGCCTGGAAGACCTGGGACGCCATTTGGGCGACGGGCTCAACGTGGCCGAGGTGCGCTACCTGCGGCGCCACGAATGGGCCCGTACCGCCCGCGATATCCTCTGGCGGCGCACCAAGCTGGGACTGCACGCCAAGGCGGCCACGGTGGAAAACCTCGAGGTCTGGCTAACCACCCACCCCAGTCCGGAGGAGCAAGACGATGCCCCCTGAGGATCGGGACCCGGCGGCATCTCCCTGGTTGCAGCCCCGCCACGGCTGGCTGATCCTGGCCCACCGCGGGGCGCGTTCCCTGGCCCCGGAAAACACCCTGGCCGCGGCCGCGGCCGCCTTTCGCGCCGGGGCCGACGGCTGGGAGCTGGACGTGGCCTCCACCGCCGACGGCCAGGTGGTGGTGATGCACGACGCCACCCTGCGGCGCACCTCCGACGCGCCGCGGCGCTTCCCCGGCCGCCGGCCCTGGCGGGTGAACCGCTTCACCCTGGCCGAGATGCGGCGGCTGGACTTCGGCTCCTGGTTTGTCAAGGACGATCCCTTTGGCACCATCGCCCAGGGCAAGCTGGCGCCCGATCAACTGGCCGGCTACCGTGGCCTGGCCGTCCCTACCTTGGACCAGGCCCTGGCCTTCACCGCCGAGCGCTCTTGGCTGGTCAACGTGGAGATGAAGGACCTCGGCGGCGTCCCGGGCGAGGATGAGTTTGTGCCCAAGGTGGTGGAGCTGATCCAACAACACGACCTGGGTCAACGGGTGCTGCTGTCGTCGTTCAACCACCAGTACCTGCGCCAGGCGCGCGCCCTGGACCCCCGCCTGCCCCTGGGGGTGCTGGTGAACTACGAGGCGGCCGACCCGGTGGGGCTGGTGCGCTGGCTCGGGGCCCAGACCTACCATCCCCGCTGGGACCTTATCACCCGCCCCCAGGTGGAGCAGTTGCGCCGGCGCGGGGTGGGGGTGATGCCCTGGACCGTCAATGACCCCGAGCGAGTCCGCACCTTGCTGCGCTGGGGGGCCAGCGGGTTCTTCACCGATTTTCCGCAAGAGCTGGTCAAGCTGCGCTGAGGCGGTGGGATCGGGACGCCGTGGGGCTTGACTTTGGCCAGAATGTTTGCTAACAAACGTTTGCATGCGAACTAAAATGTACGAGCCTAAGTATTTCCTGCTTTTTCTCACCAGCCAGGTGTCGCGCAAGCTGGCGGCCTACTACAACCGGGAGCTGGCCGAGTTGGGGCTTACCGGTAAGCAGATGCTCTGCCTGGGGGTGCTGTGGTTCGAGGAGGGCGTGAGCCTGGGGATGTTCGCCGAGCGGGCCGGCCTGGGCAAGGCGGCGGCGGTGAGCATGATCAAGCGGCTGGAGAAGATGGGGCTGGTGCAGCGCCGGGAACATCCCGAAGACGGGCGGCTCAACGCCCTGTACCTCACGGCCGCGGCGCGGCGGCTGACTCCCAAGCTGAGCGCCAAGGTGAACCGGCTGGAAGACCAGTTGGAGCAGGCCCTGGGGGTGCGCCGCACCCGGGCGCTGCATGAGGCCTTGCGGATTATAAAGGGGCTGGACCTCTAGGTCCGGCCGGCTAGGTGGAGCCTGATGAGCGAGATCGAAAGTATCATCGAGCAGGGACTGGCCCGGGGCCAAGGGGCCCTGAGCGAGTACTGGTCCAAGAAGGTTTTGGCCGCGGCGGGGGTGCCGGTGACCCGGGAGGAACTGGCCGGCGACGCCGACCAGGCGGTGGCCTTAGCCGGGGAGATAGGTTTCCCGGTGGCGCTCAAGGCCTGCTCCTGGCGCTTGATGCACAAGAGCGAGGCCGGCGCGGTGGCCCTGAACCTCACCGGCGCCGACGCGGTGCGTATGGCCTACGAGCGGGTGGCCGGCGCGGCCGATGAGCTCGAGGGCGTGCTGGTGCAGGAGATGGTGGCCGGCTCCCGCGAGCTGGTGGCCGGGTTGATCCGCGACCCCCAGTTCGGCGCTTGCGTTATGGTGGGCCTAGGCGGCGTGCTCACCGAGGTCTTGCAGGACACCGCTTTCCGGGTGGCCCCCCTGGACTTGGGTGAGGCGCAAGACATGATCTCCGAGCTGCGCTGCGCCGCCATGCTGGAGCGGTTCCGGGGGCAGGCGGCGGTGGACCGGCAAGAGCTGGGGCGGATGCTCATCGCCCTGGGAGGCCTGGGCCTGGAGCACCCGGCGGTGGCCGAGATAGACGTCAACCCCATCATCGCCGACCGCCAGGGCCGGCTCAAGGCGGCCGACGCCCTGGTGGTGCTGCGGGGAGGGGATCATGCTTAAGTCAGTGCAAGACAGCCCCCTGCATCGCATAGCCAACCCGCGCAGCGTGGCCTTTTTCGGGGCCTCCAACAACATTACCTCCATGGGCACCAGCCAGCTGCTCGCACTGTTGGATATGGGCTACCCGGGGGCGGTGTATCCCGTCCACCCCAAGCTGGAGCAGGTGCAGGGGCTCAAGGCCTATCAAAGCGTGTTGGATTTGCCCGAGGCCCCGGACCTGGCGGTGCTGGTCCTGCCCACCCGCCTGGTGCCCGAGGTGATCGACCAGTGCGGCCGGCGCGGCATCAAGCGGGCGGTGGTGGTCTCCGGCGGCTTTGACGAACACGGCGACCAGGGCCGTGAGCTGCAACAGCAACTGGACCAGGCGGCCGAGCGGCACGGCATCCGCTACCTGGGACCCAACTGCCTGGGGGTGGCCGCGCCCCATAACCAGGTGAACACCACCTTCCTGCCCTACGAGGCCCGGCCCGGCTTCATCGGCATGGCCTCCCAAAGCGGCAGCTTCGTTACCCAGATGTTCGACTACCTGGACAAGTTCGGCCTGGGCTTCAGCGTGGCCATGAGCGTGGGCAACGAGGCCAACCTGGACCTGGTGGACGTGATCGAGTACCTGGCGGTGGAGCCCCACACCAAGGTCATCGCCCTGTACGTGGAGAGCCTGCGGCGGGGCCGGCGGTTCCTGGAGGTCGCCCGGGAGGTGAGCCCCCACAAGCCCATCGTGGCCCTGTACGTGGGCGGCTCCGAGGCCGGCCGGCGGGCCAGCCTGTCGCACACCGGGGCCCTGGCCGGACCGGACCGGCTCTACGACGGGGTGTTTCGCCAGGCCGGGGTGATCCGGGCCCGAACCCTGGAGGAGATGTTCGACTTCTGCTGGGCCCTGGCCGACTGCCCGGTGCCGGCCGGCGATAGGGTGGTGATCCAAACCCACTCCGGCGGTCCCGGGGCCACGGCGGCCGACGCCTGCGGCCGGGCCGGGTTGCAACTGCCCCCGGTGAGCCAGGCCACCCGGCAAAAGCTGGCCCCCTACATCCCGCCCACCACCAGCCTCAACAACCCGGTGGACGTGACCTACACCAAGAACCCCCTGGAGTACCTGCTGGAGATGCCCAAGGTCCTGCTGGCCGACGAGGGCTACGACGGCATGATCTTTTACTACCTGGTGCCCGAGGGCGCGGTGAAGCGGGCGCTCTTGGCCATGGGCCTGGACCCGGACCAGGCCGCGGCCCAGGCCGAGGCCATGCTGGAACAGCAGGCGGCGGCGATCAAGGAAATGGTGAGCGCCTCCGGCAAGCCGCTGGTGGGGTTTTCCTTCCGCACCCGCGACGACGCCTTTATCCGCCGGCTGCAGGACCAGGGGGTGGTGGTGCTGCCCAGCGGCGAACGGGCCGCTGCGGCCATGGCCGCCCTGGTGAACTACGGCCGGCTGCGCTCCAAGGTCCTGGCCGCGCCCTGGCCGGCAGGGACTTAGAGCATGGCAATCGGCTTGGCCGCGGCCCGGTGATTCTGGTAGGCTCAGGGGCAATGATCGTAACCAGCCAACCGGGAGACGCCGTGTCCTCAAGCCCCAAGCGCCGGCGGGTGAGCCTGTTCATACCCTGCCTGGTGGAAGATTTTTTCCCCGAGATCGGCGAGGCCGCCGCCGTGGTCCTGGACCGGGCCGGGGTGGCGGTGGACTACCCCGAGGCCCAGACCTGCTGCGGCCAGTTGGCCTATAAAACCGGCCACCGGTCCGAGACCCGCCGCTTTGCCCGCCACTTCCTTGAAACCTTTGCCCGGGCCGAGGCGGTGGTCTCGCCGTCGGGCTCCTGCGTCAGCATGGTGAAAAACTACTACCCCTCCCTGCTGGCCGACGACTCCACCTGGGCCCAGGCGGCCGAGGATATGGCCGGCCGCGTCTTTGAGCTGAGCCAGTACCTGGTAGACGTGTTGGGGCTAAAGGACCTGGGGGCCTCCTGGCCGGGGCGGGCGGTGTACCACGACTCCTGCCAGGTGTCGCGCGCCCTGGGGGTGTCTGAGCAGCCCCAGGCGCTGCTAAGGGCGGTGGCCGGACTGGAGCTGCGGGAGCTGGACGGGGCCGATACCTGCTGCGGCTTTGGCGGGGCCTTCAGCCTGCAGTTCCCCGAGGTCTCCGAGCGCCTGCTGGACGACAAGGTGGCGGCCATCGAGGCCAGCGGGGCCGAGATGGTGGTGAGCGCCGAGGTGAGCTGCCTGATGAACATCGGCGGCCGCCTGGCCAAGACCGGTTCGCCGGTCAAGGCCTTGCACCTGGCCCAGGTGCTGGCTGGTAAGGAGGCGCGCTCGTGAAGGTACGCACCGACCGCATCAAGGAAATGGCCGCCGCCGCGGCCGCGGACCAGGGCCTGCACCAGACCCTACTGGCCGCCGCCGGCCGTTTCCGCCAGCTGCGCCAGGGCGGGGTGGCCGCCTTTGACGACCTGGAAAAGGCCCGCGACCAGGGACGGCGCGTCAAGGAGCGCTGCCTGGCCGAGCTGGACCGCCTGCTGCCGCGGCTGGAAAAGCAGGTGCGCGCCGCCGGCGGCCGAGTGCACTGGGCCCGCGACGCGGCGGCGGCCCGCGCCATCATCCTGGGCCTGGCCCGGGCCCGCGGGGTGAAGCGGGTGGTGAAGGGCAAGTCCATGATGAGCGAGGAGGTGGGGCTCAACCAGGCGCTGGAACAAGACGGCCTGGAGGTTTTTGAGACCGACCTGGGCGAGTACATCGTGCAGTTGGCCCAGGAGTCGCCCTCGCACATCCTGGCCCCGGCCATCCACAAGAACAAGCAGGAGATCGCCGCCCTGTTCGCCGACAAGCTGGGGGTGGACTACACCGACGACCCCGAGGAACTAACCCGCATCGCCCGCCGGGTGCTGCGCCAAAAGTTTTTGCAAGCCGACATGGGCATCACCGGCGGCAACTTCGCCATCGCCGAAAGCGGCACCCTGGCCCTGTTTGAAAACGAGGGCAACATCCGCATGAGCACCACCTTGCCCCGGCTGCACGTGGCGCTCATCGGCATTGAAAAGGTGGTGGAGACCTACCGCGACTTCGACGTGCTGCGCAAGCTCCTGACCATCAGCGCCACCGGGCAAAAGCTCAGCACCTACCTGAGCCTCATCACCGGGCCGCGCCGCGATGGCGAACTCGAGGGCCCCGATGAGTTTCACCTGGTGCTGCTGGACAACGGCCGCAGCCGCATCCTGGCCGACCCCTTACTGCGCCAGAGCCTCTACTGCCTGCGTTGCGGGGCCTGCCTCAACGTGTGCCCGGTGTACCAGTGCATCGGCGGCCACTCCTACGGATGGGTCTACTCCGGCCCCATCGGCTGCCTGCTCAACACCCAGTTGCTGCCCCGGGGCCAGGGCGGCCCGGCGCCCTTTGCCTGCACCCTGTGCGGGGCCTGCGCCGCGGTCTGCCCGGTGAAGATCGACCACCCCAAAGTGATGCTGCACCTGCGCTGGCTCATGGCCGAGGACCCGGCCTGGCCGCTGCCCCGGCCCCCGGCCGCCCGCCTGGGACTTAGCCTCTACGCCTGGCTGGCCACCCGGCCGGCCGGCTTCCGTAGCGCCTCGGCCCTGGCCCGGCTGCTTGCGCCCATCGCCGCGCCGGGCGGGAAAGCCCGGCTCACCCCGCCGGCGATCAGCCGCTGGGGCCGCACCAGGCGCCTGCCCCGCTGGCAGCGGCCCTTTTCGCAGCGCTGGCCCGGGCTGCGCCGCCGGCTGGGAAACCGGGAGGAACCATCATGAGCGACCCGGCGCGTGAGGCGATTGTGCAGGCGGTGAGCGCGGCCGTGGGCCGCGGCCAGCCGACCCGCTCCGACCCGGACACCGGCCCGAGCCAGGTGGCCTGGCTGCCGCCGGAAGAAGACTGGGAGGCGGCCGCCGCCTCTTTGCAGGCCCTGGGCGACGAGCTGTTGGTGATCAAGGGCCGCCAGGAGCTGGCCGCGGCCCTGGGCGAGATAACGGCGCGGCACCAGGTGAAGCGGGCGGTGCGCTGGGACCACCGCCTGCTGCGCCGCCTGGACATCGACCGGCTGCTGGCCGAGCAGTCGGTGGACTGCGCGGCGATCGCCGGCGAGCAGGACCTGCGCTCCCTGGCGGCCGAGGCCGAGTTGGGGGTCACCGCCCTGGACGCCCTGGTGGTGAGCACCGGAACCTTGGTGATGCGCGGCGGGCGCGGCCGGGAGCGGGCGGTGAGCCTGCTGCCCGAGGTGCACCTGGCCCTGGTCACCCCGGATCGCCGGCTGCGGGCCATTAAGGACCTCGTCCCCCTGTGGCAGCAGTGGCGGAGCGAGCCGGGTGGGCCGCCCGGCTCGGTAACCTTGGTCACCGGCCACAGCCGCACCGCCGACATCGAGCTCATCCTGGTCTCCGGGGTGCACGGCCCCAAGTACATCTACGTTTTGGCCCTGGAGTTTCCCTGGGACGATTAGGCCGCCCCGGCGGGGTGGCCGGGTACCAGATAAGCGACAGCGCTGGAATACCCAGGGAAAACACACATATATCATTGCGGCGGATTGATGTGCGAGTATTGTGACTAACTCGCATGAACCTGTGGTGCTAATACGGTCTAATACTTCCCACCTAACAAATCAATTCATAGTTAGTACTAGGATAAACCTAAAAAAACATACCTTTCCACGATTTACTGGCGGCCGTTTTTCTTGCATTCTTAAAGAGACAAAAATGGACCCAGTGAAAACCTGTTTCGTTACCCGGGGGAAGCAGGCGGGCACAGTACCCCGGGACGAGACGCCAGACCGTGGACCCTAGGTGGAGAGCATGGAAGCTAAGCAGGGCGTTATTGAAAACCGGAGGAAATCCACCCGGATGGTTTTGAGCATCCCCACTAAGGCCAAGTTGCTGGGCCCGGGGGACAGCCAAGGCTACCAGGTGATGATCACGCGTGACATCAGCGAGCGGGGCGCTTTTTTAAAGACCCGGTCGCCCTTTCCCTTGGCCAGCGAATTAAAAATGATCTTGGATATGGGCAAGTTCCTGGTGAAGGTCCTGGGCAACGTGGTGCGGGTGGAGGCTGAAGGCATGGCTGTGGTCTTCACCTGGTCCAACGTGGCCGTAACGGGGATGTGACCAAGAAGCCCAGGGGGGAGTAGGACAACATCACGGGTGTTCCTGGTAACCGGGGGCGCTAACCGGCCGGCCCGGCGACAACGGCTGGCAGACCGTGGGCTGGGCTTGGTCGCCGGCGGGAGAGAAACCGTTTCCGTGCTGGCTGCCCGGCCGGTGACGTGGCTTGCGCCGCAGCAGGTGAAGCCGGGGCTCACGCAGGGGGGCTACGGCGAGGTCATTGGTGGCCTGGCCGGCTGCACGATAGGGAACGCGGGGGCACGCAGCGGGGGAGGACCCGGGGGTTACAGGTTGTCGTCGGCCCAGCGCGCCGCTTGCATGCGGTTGGAGACGCCGATTTTGCGGAAGACGTTGTAGATGTGGGTCTTCACGGTGTGGGGGCTGATGCACAGGGATTCCGCGATGTCGGCGTTGCGCACTCCGGAGCCGATCATGCGCAGTATCTGGAGCTCGCGCTCGGTGAGGTCGTGATCCGAGGCCCGGCCGCGGCTCTGGTTGTTCCGGTCCAAGAGCGCGTTTTCCAGCACGGAGCGGGCCACCCACAGCTCTCCGTCACAAACCAACCGCAAAGCCTTGGGAAATACCTCGAGTGAATCATTGGAATAAAAGAAGCCCTTGACGCCGAGCCGCAGGGCGGCGGCCTCCAGGTTGGCTTCCCGGTTGACGTCGAACAAGACCAGGCTGGTGTTGTCGACAATGGCGCTATTATCAATCAACAGGGCCAACTGGTCCGCTTCCGCCTGTTCGGCGTCCAGGATGATCACCTTGTGGATGGCTTGGTGGTCCGCGATGATTTGCCTGGCCAAGGAGAGGCTGTTGGCCATTATGCATTCCGCCCCTCCGGTTTGTTCCAGGTAGAAGGCGATGAGCGCATTTTTCAGTTGATGTCTGCCGGTGATGACCACCAGGCAGCCATCCAGGGGAAACGGGCCGGATTTATCATTTTGCGCGGTGACCATATTTCAAACGTATATCCGGTTAAATCGCAATATTATGAACAAACGGTCTGCAACAGCGCGAACCGCGAAAGTACACCTAAGCTCTCAACCCTTGAGTTGCATGGGGTGTAATAGCGGGGCGCGCCCAATAGTTGTGCTGGGGTTTGGATAGATTTTCAAATTTTTGTGTAGTCGGCAATACTTGTCACTCCGCCACCCCCGAGCTTTCGGACTGACACACAGATGCATGGTACCATCTACCCGGCCAGGTGTGCAAGAACTTATACGATGGTTTGGCCATCATTTCAGTTCGTTGGACGCACGCAATTTGTCCCGGAGCGCTCAAAGGAAGATGCACGCCTCAACTAGCTGATTTCGTGATATTATTGCTGATTTAACCGGGATGGGGCCGAGGCGGATGGTTGGCATAGTGCGCCCTGGCCAAGCCAGCCTGTACTGCGAAAAGCGGCTTGGCGGCCATGGCTGGCGCCGCGGTGAGGGTGGTCGGGTGGCGAACTCGGCTGGGATTCGGCGGGCCGGGGGGCTGATCGGCCGGTCTTGGTTTTTTCTGGCCGGCCATGCAATAATCAGCGTTGCCGGAGCGTCTGGAAGCCGTGATGCCATCCTGTGGTGGTGGTGTGAAGAAATCGTGAATAGCAAGCCGGGGCCTTGGCTAAATAGTTGACTTCGACCAGGGCCATGGTTTAGGGTTGTCCCGTGACGTATAGTTAATTTTCAAAGGAACTGGAGCGAAAAATATGAAAATTGTCAGCCGGTTACTCATCGCCCTGGCGGTGGTCGCCCTGTTGGCCACTCCGGCCCTGGCCAAAATTTACAAGGGTATTACCGTGGGCGAGATGGAACAGATAGTCAAAAGCTTAGGCCTGCAGTACGAGGTCAAGACCGATTCGGCTGGTGATCCCATGTTGTCGATCAAGCAGGGCGGTCTGCGAGTTGGGTTGTATTTCTACCGCAAGTTGCAAGGGCAATATACCGCCATCCAGCTCTCCACCGGTTTTTCCATGACCAATGGTCCTTCCCTGGAGAAAATCAACGAGTGGAACCGGACCAAGCGCTTTGCGCGGGCCTATCTTGACAAAGAGGGAGACCCCCGGGTGGAGCTGGATCTGGACCTTGAGGGAGGTACCACCGACGGCGCCATCAAGGAGCTTTTCCGCACCAACCGGGCGGTGCTGGAGCAGTTCACCAAGCACATCGGTTTCCGGTAGGCCGATAACGGCTTAGCCGCCAACGCCCCGCCGGCCTTAACGGCTGATTATCAACCCGCCGCCTCGGCCCGGGACCTCCGGGTGCGGGGCGGCGTTTTTGTTTCCGCCTTAGGCGTGGAGCAACGACGAAGAATAAAAAATGCCGCCCCCCAGGAAGCAGGGCCCGGGGGGCGGCTGGGCATCGCCTATCCGTGGGGGCGGCAGGCGTTACGCTTTTTGGGCATACCCGATGGTTTTTAAGGCCTCTTCGATTTCGCCGAGGGTGGCCGGGTCGTCGATGGTGGAAGGCATGCTGTACTCGGCGCCGTCGGCGATTTTACGCATGGTGCCGCGCAGGATTTTGCCCGAGCGGGTCTTGGGCAGCCGGGCCACCACCACCACCGACTTGAACGAGGCGATGGGCCCTATCTGCTCGCGCACCATCTGGATCAGCTCCTGGGTGATATCGCTTTCGTCGCGGTCTACTCCGGCCTTGAGCACCACCAGGCCCACCGGCAGTTGGCCCTTGAAGTCGTCGGTGGCGCCCATCACGGCGCACTCGGCCACGTCGGGATGAGTGGCGATGACTTCCTCCATGGCCCCGGTGGATAGCCGGTGGCCAGCCACGTTGATCACGTCGTCCACCCGGCCCATGACAAAGACATAGCCGTCGTCGTCCATGTAGCCCTCGTCGCCGGTGAAGTAGTATCCCGGGAAGGGGTTAATGTAGGATTCCAGGAAGCGCTGGTCGTTTTGCCACAAGGTGAGCAGGGTGGCCGGCGGCAGGGGAAGCTTCACCACCACCACGCCGGGTTGGTTGGGCCCCAGCTCCTGGTTGTCGCCGGAGACGATACGCACGTCATAGCCGGGGGCCGGCTTGGTGGCCGAACCGGGTTTGATAGGCAGCAGCTCGATGCCGCGGAAGTTGCCGGCGATGGCCCAGGCGGTCTCGGTCTGCCACCAGTGGTCGATGACCGGGCGCTGAAGCATTTCGGTGGCCCACTGGTAGGTGTCCGGGTCGGTGCGTTCGCCGGCCAGATACAGGGCCTCGAACTGGGAGATGTCGTACTTTTTGAGATACTCGCCGGCAGCGTCCTCGCGTTTGATGGCCCGCAGGGCGGTGGGTGCGGTGAATAGCACCTTTACCCCGTGCTGGCTGATGACCCGCCAGAAGGCGCCCGGGTCGGGGGTGCCCACCGGCTTGCCCTCGTAGACGATGGTGGTGCAGCCGTAGAGCAGGGGACCGTAGACGATGTAGGAATGGCCCACCACCCAGCCCACGTCCGAGGCGGCCCAGTAGACATCGCCGGGCTCCACGTCGTAGAGGTATTTCATGGTCCAGTGTAGGGCCACAGCGTGTCCGCCGTTGTCGCGCACGATACCCTTGGGAATACCGGTGGTGCCGGAGGTGTAGAGGATGTAGAGCGGGTCGGTGGCCGCCACGGTGACGCATTCGGCCGGCTCGGCTTCGGCCACCAGGTCGTCCCACCACACGTCGCGCCCCGGGACCAACTGGGCCTCGGCCTGGGGCCGGGCCATGATCACGCATTTTTCCGGCTTGTGCTCGGCCAGCTCGATGGCCTGGTCCAGCAGCGGTTTGTAGGGGATGACCTTCGCCCCCTCGATGCCGCAGGAGGCGCTGACCATCACCTTGGGCTTGGCGTCGTTGATGCGGATGGCCAGCTCCTTGGGCGCGAACCCGCCGAAGACCACCGAGTGCACCGCGCCCAGGCGGGCGCAGGCCAGCATGGCCACCAGGGCCTGGGGCACCATGGGCATGTAGATGACCACGGTGTCGCCCTTGACCACGCCCAGGTTCTTCAGGCCGCCGGCGAACAGGGCCACCTGGTCGCGGAGCTGGCGGTAGGTGATGGTCTCTATGGTGTCGGTGACCGGGCTGTCATAAATGATGGCCGGTTGGTCGGCCCGGCCGTTTTCCACGTGACGGTCGATGGCGTTGTAGCAGGTGTTGAGTTCGCCGCCGGTGAACCAGCGGTAAAAGGGCTGGTTGGAGTCGTCGAGGACCTTGTCCCATTTCTTGGTCCAGGTGATGGCCTCGGCGGCTTCTCCCCAAAACCCGTCCGGATCGGTAATGCTGCGGTCAAAGAAATCCTGGTAGCTGCCCATAGCTCTTCCTTTCGAAACGCCTCCCACGTGAGACGAGCGCCAAGGGACCACACGCCGTTTGCCGGTGAGGTCGTACCCGCTTGCCACCCCGGGCGAGTTATACCCGCTCGCTGGGAACGTCGCCCCCGTGTATCAACCAGGAGCGCCTCCCCTGCTTGCCAACCCGGGAACTTTGCCCCCGTTTGCCGGGGCGCTTACACCCGTCTTCCGTGGGCCTTGCCCCGTTTGCCAATCCGGAAGCCTTGCCCCCGTTTGCCACTCCGGGATCGCTGCCCCCGTTTGCCGTGAGAGTTGCGCCCGCTTGGCAAGCATCGCCGGCCGGCCGTCTTGACTGGTGCGCCAATACACTCAAGACATGTTAGAAAAAAAACCTGCCCCCCGCTATGGGGGGAAACCCGTATTTGACTAGGGCCGAGCCCTACCTTGCTTGCCGGCCCTTTACCGGGCCGAAGAATTTGGGGCTGGGCTAAGCGCCTATTTACATGCTAAAATTCGCTCCAATCATGCCTGATTCCCAAGAGACGACACAACCCACCATATCAAAAAGGTCGCGTGGGGGCACGCGGTTGGTTCTGCACCTGCGCCGTCTGTGCAGTCGTCCGGCCATGTGGATCATCACTTTGCTGGTTTCGGCCATCGCGTTTTGCTGGCCGTTTTTCGCCGTGGCCGAAGACTGGCAACCTGCGACGGTCTATAGTTATCTCTTCGCCGCCTGGGGCGGGGTGATCGCCCTTATTATCCTGATAGCGGCGTTTTCCGGCCCAGCGGGCCGCGACCGGGACCGGACGGCTGACAACTGATGTTCTCGAGCCTCTCGGTCATAATCATCTTTTGCGCCTACATGGGCATCCTTTTCGCGTTGGCCCTCTGGGCCGAGAAGCGGGCCGGGGCCGGCTCCAGCCTGGTTAACAACCCGGTGGTCTACTCCCTGTCCTTGGCCGTGTTCTGTTCGTCCTGGACCTTTTTCGGGTCGGTGGGTTCGGCGGCCAACAGCGGCATCCTGTTCCTGTCTATCTACTTGGGCCCCACCCTGATGATCATCTTCTGGAGCGGCATCCTGCGCAAGATGGTGCGGCTCAAGACCCGCAACCGCATCACCTCTATCGCGGACTTCATCAGCGCCCGCTACGAGAAGTCCGAGAGCCTGGCCGCCCTGGTGACCATCCTGGCCCTGGTGGGCACGGTGCCCTACGTGGCCCTGCAGCTCAAGGCGGTGGTCTCGACCTTTACGGTGATCACCGCCGGCGCCGGCGAGGCGGGGCAGTGGGTGCACCGCCACGTGGGGCCGGTGGTGGTGGGCATGATGACCCTGTTCACCATCATGTTCGGGGTGCGCCGCCTGGACCCCACCGAGCGTCACGAGGGCATGGTGATGGCGGTGGCCGTGGAGTCCATGGTCAAGCTGGTGGCCTTTGTGGCCGCCGGCATATTCGTGGCTTACTGGATGTACGACGGGGTGGGCGACATCCTGATCAAGGCGGCGCAAGACCCCACGGTACGGGAGCTCAACCGCCAGCATGCCGCCTCCTTGTCTTTCGCCACCTGGGCCAGCTACCTGGTGGTGGCCGGTAACGCCATCTTGTGCCTGCCCCGCCAGTTCCACATCGCGGTGGTGGAAAACCAGAGCGAGCGGCACATCCGGTGGGCCATGTGGCTCTTTCCGCTCTACCTGCTGATCATCAACTTTTTCGTGTATCCCATTGCCCAGGCTGGGTTGCTGGCCGGCTATCCCATCTCCCAGGCCGATACCTTTGTGCTCAAGCTGCCCCTGGACCAGGGCAATCCCTGGCTGGCCCTGGTGGTCTTTTTGGGAGGTTTTTCGGCGGCCACCAGCATGATTCTCATCAGTTCCATGACCATGGCCACCATGATCAGTAACCACCTGCTGCTGCCCTTGGTGGACTGGATTCCCCAGTTGGGGATCATTGAGCGCCAACTGCTGCGGGCCCGCTGGCTGGCGGTGGCGGCGTTTATCCTCATGGGCTACTGGTTCGAGCGGCTGGTGGGCGATTTCTTCCCCTTGGTGGACATGGGCATGCTGTCTTTCGTGGCGGTGTTGCAGTTGGCTCCGGCCCTGGTGGGCGGCCTGTTTTGGCGCGGCGGCAACCGCCGGGGGGCCATCCTGGGGCTGCTGGCCGGTTTCGCCATATGGGCCTACACCCTGCTGCTGCCGGCCTTTATCCGGGCCGGGTGGTTCTCCCGCGACCTGATGGAGCATGGTCCCTTTGGCCTGGAGCTGCTGCGTCCCACTAACCTGCTGGGGCTCACCGGCACCGACCCCATCAGCCACGCCCTGTTCTGGAGCATGCTGCTCAACATCGGCTTCTACGTCCTGGGCAGCCTGTGGGTGCAGCCCAGCGACAAGAGCCAGTCCCAGGCCGAGGCCTTTGTGGGCGCCTTGGGCGACGTGTCGCTGTTTCGCGGCTCATCCCATGACAACCCGCTGATCCCCCTGGGGGACAAGCGCCGCCGCATCATCAAGCTCTTCGGCCGTTATTTCGGCCCCCAGCGCGCCCGGCGGCTCACGGTGCAGGCCATAAGCGAGGTGGGGTTAACCGGCAAGAAGCTGGTGTCCATCGCCGACCTGGCCGAGCTCTACGACCACGTGGAAAAGCAACTGGCCGGGGCCATCGGCTCGGCCACCGCCAACCGGGCCCTGTCCCAGGCCGAGCTCTTCACCCCCAGCGAGGCCGAGGAACTCACCGAGATGTACGCCGAGATTCTGGCCGACCTGCGCGCCCGCCCCGAGGACGTCAAGCGCAAGATCGATTTTTACCAGGAGCGCGAGGCCCTGATCCAGGAGCACGCCAAGGAGCTGGAGGAAAAGGTCAGCCAACTGGAAGACCAGATGAGCCTGCGGCGCGAGGCCGAGCTGGCCCTGCGCGAGTCCGAGGAGCGCTACCGGCTGGCCATCGAGTCGTCCTCCGACGGGGTGGCGGTGATACGGGACCAGCGCATCGTATGGTGCAACAACCGCCTGGCCGAGATTTTCGGCCACGGCAACCGCTCCCACATCCTGGGGCGTTCGCTCAAGACCATCATCCACCCCGACGACCAGTCCTGGGTGCTGAGCCTGAACAAGCTGCGCCAGGAAGGCCACAGCGTACCCACCCGCTACGACTTCAAGGGCATCAAGAAAGACGGCGGCTTCCTCTACATCGCGGTGAGCGCGGCCACCTTCAACTACCACGGCCGGCTGCTGGTGCTGGCTTACCTGCGCGACGTCACCGCGCGCCGCCAGGCCGAGGAGGAGATACGCCACCTCTCGCGCCGGCTCATCGAGGGCATGGAGGAGGAGCGCCGCCGCCTGGCCGCCGACCTGCACGACGAGTTCGGGCAGTCGCTCACCGCCCTGCACTTGGGGGTGGAGTCGCTGCGCAAGTCCCTGGACCCGGCCCTGGCCGAGCAGCGGGAGTTTTGCCAAAAGCTCATCTCCGACATCGAGGTGCTGGCCGACAACATGCGCAAAATCTCCAGCGAGCTGCGGCCGGACATGCTCGACCACCTGGGCCTGGTGCCCACGGTGGAGTGGTTCGTGGACGACTTCCGCCAGCGCCTGGCCGGGGTGATGGAGGTCGATTTTTCGGCGGTGGGCTTTGGCCGGCGTAAGCTGGACCCCCAGGTGGATATCGTGCTCTACCGGGTTTTGCAAGAGGCCCTCAACAATGCGGCCAAGCATTCCGGCGCCCGCAAGCTCTCGGTGCAGCTCACCTACAGCCACCCCCGGGTGATCATGGTGGTGCAGGACAACGGCCGGGGGTTTGACAAGCAAAAAGCCTTGAACCGGCGCCGTGGCCGCCGCCGCGGTATCGGGCTCACCTCCATGCGGGAGAGGGTGGCCTGGGCCGGCGGCACTATTGACATTCGTAGCGCGGTGGGCAAAGGTACAATGGTCCGGGTGGCGTTGCCGGGCCAAGCGCGCCAGGATGGCCCGGGGACGCCGGACACCGAGGCCGCGGCCACGGGGGGAGAGGGATAATACATGCCAAGGATCAAGGTGCTCATCGCCGATGACCACACCGTGGTGCGTGAGGGCATCCGGCAGATACTGAGCAAAGAGTCGGACATGGAGGTGGTGGGCGAGGCCTCCGACGGCCTGGAGGCCCTGGAGATGGTGCGGGCCAGCAAGCCCGACGTGGCCATCTTGGACATCGCCATGCCCGGCATCAGCGGCCTGGAGGCGGTGAGCCTTATCAAGGAGACCCTGCCCCAGTGCGAGGTGGTGGTGCTCACCATGCATGCCAAGGAGTCGATGATCCACCGCATGCTCGACTCCGGGGCCATGGGTTACGTGCTCAAGGCCTCGCCGGTGAGCGACGTCATCGAGGCGGTGCGCGCCGCCCGCCGCGGCGAGTATTTCCTCAGCTCCAAGATCAAGGCCGAAGTAGTCAGCGCCTACATCTCCAACCGCAACAAGAAGCCGCCGGTAAAGGGCTACGACCTGCTCTCAGACCGCGAGCAGCAGGTGTTCCGCCTGGTGGCCGAGGGCAACTCCACCAACAAAATCGCCGAAATTCTCTCGGTGAGCCCCAAGACGGTGGAGAAGCACCGCACCAACATCATGCGCAAGCTCAGCCTCAAGGACCGCCTGGACCTGGTGAAGCTGGCCATCAAGATCGGCATCATCGACCCCGACCTCTGGGACACCTAACCTGCTGGTAATCCCTCCTGGAATGCGGCTGCGGCCGCGGTTTCTTAAGTCGGCCTCGCCCCGGCCGCCACCAGGGGGCAGTGCCGACGGCGTTATCTGCTATCGCTTGTCAAATCCAATCCTTAACTGCACCTTCCCACGCATGGTCCCCGAGCGTCCTGGCGGGCCTGGGACAGCACGGTCTGCGCAAAAGTACTAGCCCGCAGGGACCATCTACCTAAACGGAAACCCTACCTTTGATACCGGGTACAAGAGTACGATTTGGGGGTGATCCCCCCCATGAATTACGGGTTTCCCCCCATAGTGTTGGTTTGAACGGCTTAGCTATTATGCTCCTGAGGTACTTTCGCCTCTGGTACCGGGTTGTTGATAAGCCGCCCGCAAGTCGGCCGCCCGGAACCAACCAGCCCATCGCAGCCGGGAAAGGCCTCCGCCTCGGCGGGCCATGGTTGGTTGAGAAACAGGGGCGTGGCAATTTGAACACCTTAATGTATTGCGGTGGTCGGGCGCCGCGGGAAAGGGAGGGCCACAGGTGGCAAAGGACGTAAAGGAATATTGGCGTAAAAACATTAGGCTGATGACCATATTATTGGCCATTTGGTTTGTGGTGGGGTACGTGTGCGGCATCTTTATCGTAGAGCCGCTGAACACGATCCGTCTGGGCGGGTTCCCGCTGGGATTCTGGTTCGCCCAACAGGGGTCCATATACGTCTTCGTGGTGCTGATCTTTGTCTACTGCGCCTTAATGAAGAAGTTGGACAAAGAGTACGACGTGGATGAATAGCGGCGTCCCCGGGATTATCATCCCGACGCCCAAACTATTTTGGGAGTAAGATATGGGTATTCTCGGCTGGACTATCGTCTGGGTAGGGCTATCTTTTGCCCTCTATATATTTGTGGCCTGGCGTTCCCGCGTGGCCGACACCAAGGGATTCTACGTGGCGGGCATGGGGGTGCCCCCCATCTTCAACGGCATGGCCACCGCGGCCGACTGGATGAGCGCTGCGTCGTTCATCTCCATGGCCGGTCTCATTTCGTTTTTGGGGTATCCCGGCGCTTATTACCTGATGGGCTGGACCGGCGGCTACGTACTTTTGTCACTGCTGCTGGCGCCGTACCTGCGTAAGTTCGGAAAATACACGGTGCCCGACTTCGTGGGCGACCGCTACTATTCCGACAGCGCCCGGCTGGTGGCGGCCGTATGCGCCATCTTCGTATCGTTCACCTACGTGGCCGGCCAGATGCGCGGCGTGGGTATCGTCTTCAGCCGCTTCCTGGAGGTGGACATCAACACCGGTGTTATCATCGGTATGTGTATCGTGTTCATCTACGCCGCCTTAGGCGGCATGAAGGGCATCACCTGGACCCAGGTGTGCCAGTACTGCGTGCTGATCGTGGCCTACCTCATCCCGGCCATCGGCATCTCCATGATCGTTACCGGCGTCCCCATACCGCAGATCGGTTTTGGCAGCACCATTACCGGTGACGGCGCGTACGCCGGCAAGATGTTGCTCGACACCCTAAATGTCATAGCCAGGGACTTGGGCTTCGTTGAATACACCAAGACCTTCGCGACCACCAACACCAACATGCTCAACGTCTTCTGCATCACCTTCGCGCTGATGGTGGGTACCGCGGGTCTGCCCCACGTCATCATCCGGTTCTACACGGTTCCCACCGTGCGGGCCGCCCGTCTCTCGGGTGGTTTCGCCCTGCTGTTCATCGCCATCCTCTACACCACCGCGCCGGCGGTGGCGGCCTTCGCCCGCTTCAACATGGTCGAGACCTTAAACGAGGTTTCATATGAACACAGGCCCGAATGGTATAAAAACTGGGAGAAGGCAGGGCTGATCGCCTGGGTTGACTACAACGGTGACGGCAAAATCCAATACCGCAACGGTAAGGCCTTCATCGGCCGGCCGGTATTCACCGGCAAAAAGGGCAAGTTCGGTGAGCCCTTGGTGGCCAACAAGCCGCCTAAGGTGCAGAAGAAGTACCCCCTCACCCCCCAGAAGTATCCCGACGGCAAGGCGGTGCCCCAGGTGGCCAACGAGCTGTACATCGACCGCGACATCATGGTGCTGGCCAGCCCGGAGATTGGAGGCCTGCCGCCTTGGGTGGTCGGCCTGGTGGCGGCCGGTGGTTTGGCCGCGGCCCTGTCCACGGCAGCCGGTCTGCTCCTGGTGGTGGCCTCGTCCATCAGCCACGACCTCTACTACCGCGTGGTCAACCGCAAGGCATCTGAGAAGCAGCGCCTGCTGGTGGGCCGTATCATGATCGGTGTGGCGGTGGCCTGCGCCGGCTACTTTGGCATCCATCCTCCTGCCTTCGTGGCCCAGGTGGTGGCCTTCGCCTTCGGCTTGGCGGCCTCATCGTTCTTCCCCATCATCGTGCTCGGTATCTTCACCAAGAGCGCGACCCGGGAGGGCGCCATCTGCGGTATGTTGGCCGGTATCATATTCACCGCCATCTACATCATTAACGCCAAGTTCATGGGCGGCGCCAACTGGTTCCTGGGGATCACTCCCGAGGGTATCGGTACGGTGGGCATGATCCTGAACTTCATCGTTACCATCGTGGTGTCCTCCTTCACCAAGGCCCCGCCGGCCGAGGTGCAAGAGATCGTCGAAAACGTCCGTGTACCCAGGGGTGCGGGCGAGGCGACCGATCACTAAACGAGGTAGCCGCGTTCAGTTAACCTGAACCCAAAGAGGGCGCGCCGGAGCATTCCGGCGCGCCTTCTTTTCTGTTTACAAACACGCCGGAAACTTCGTAGTAATAGGCACAGCCGGATGGGTCCCCGGCCGGCGGTTGCTGTCCACGCCTCGATGGAGAAGAGATGTCGCAGATCAGCCCCCAGGACATGGCCAACATCAAGGTACTCTTACGTGGAGCCTTGGCCGCTGCTGCGCCGGGCCTGGTGCCCCTGGTGGCCCTGGTGAGTGTCAACGCGGTGGACGTGCTCACCTACGTGCCCCTGGATCGCTTTGGCCTGGCCGCCGCCTTTGTGGTGCTCACTTCCATGGGCTATCTATTGTGGCGGGGGCGCTGGTGGGCCGGTCTGCCGGCGCTGCTCTCGGCCGCCGCGGCCACGGTCTATTTCTCTATCAAGTTCGTCCGTCCCCTGAGCGCCTATCTCAAGGCCAACGACATCAACAACCTGGGCGAGCACCTCTGGTCCCTGGTGGTGCTGGCCCCCTCGTTGGTGCTGATCCTGGTCAGCCTCACCGCCGGCCTGGTGGTGTACAAGGGCATCCAGATGGCGCGCAAGCTGGGTCCGCGCCCGGTGAGCCCGGTGGTCTGGGGCGTGGTGATCCTGTGGCTGCTCCTGCTGGCCGGCGACGCCGTGTACCAGCATTACGTCTGGCGCTACCTGCAGCGACCGTCGGACATGGTGGTGCGCCTGTGCGTGGGCAAGCCGCAGTTGCGGGCCGAGGCCGAGGGCTATCTCATCCGGATGCAGGGCAAGGCGGTGCCGGAGCTGCTGGCCGGCATGGCCGTGGCCGACACCGGCCTGGAATGTCTGCGCCAGAGCAGCCGCCAGGTGCTGGTGAAGATGGGCGCCTCGGTGCAACCGGAGTTGTTGGACGCGGCCCGGGCCGGCAGCCTGGAGGCCCTGGTGGTTTTGCGCGATATCGGCGACCCGCGGGTGGCCGAGAAGCTGTTGGAGATTTACAACGCTTCCGGGCGCCAGCACACGCCGGAGTATGACGACCTGCTGCGCGAGATTATCGTCCAGTTAAATCCCACCATCCACCTCAAGCCCTAAGCCGGGCGTCGGGGCTAAAGGGGGCTGACCAGGGGGGGGCGGTAAGAGTCGGCTGGTCTCTGCCGCATGATGTCCCGGGGAAATCCTCTATGTTGTTGGTGGGTGGGCGGTAAAAGTCGGTTGGTCTCTGCGCCGTCTTGAGGTGTCCCCTCCCACTCCATGCCGTTGCGCCAGGCATCGTCGCCGGGCTTAGCCCAGGCGGAAGGAATCCCGGATAACCGACTTGATGTCATTGATCACGTTGAAGACATCCTTGAGAGTGTGGCGGTCCAGGTCGCTTAAGTCCCGCGGGTTGATGTAGTTGTCCGGGATGAGGCCCTCGTCGTGTTGGGCCTGCTGGTGCTCCAGCCGAATCTGCATCAGGAACTCGTAGCCCTGCAGGGCGTCGAGGTAGAGCCCCTGGCTGATGTGGCCGGCTTCGCCCAAGACCTGCAGGCGCTCCATGGTGTTGGTTTCGAACACCCCGTGCTTCAGGGCCATGAGCCGTGCGAAGTCCACGAAGGGCACCAAGCCCTTGTGTTTGAGGTCCAGCTTGTTCTTGTGCTCACCGGAGCGCTCCACCGCGAACCCCCGGAACATGGTGAGGGCCGAGGGGGTGGTGAGGCAGTCCTTGGCCAGGAAACGCAAAAACAGCTCCTGGCCGACCAACTGCTTGGTGAGGTGGTGGCGCAACCGCAGCCCCAGGTCCTTGGCGCCGTAGCCGGCCCGGAAGTCGAAGAAGATGGTGGCGTGCAGCACGTCCTTGGGCTGGGGCGTACGAATCCACTTGTCAAAGTAGCCGGCCCAGGCCGAGAAGGGCTGGTTCCACTGCGGGTTGGAGGCCATGATGTTGCCCGGGCAGCGCGGGAAACCGCAGGCCACCAGGTGCTCGATGGCCTTGGCCCCCAGTTGGCTGAAGTATTCCCGGCAGACCTTGGCGTGGGCCTCGTCAGTGGGATCGGCGTAGAGCAGGCCGTTGTCCTGGTCGGTGCGGAAGGTCTGCTCGCGGCGTCCTTCCGAGCCCATGAGCAACCAGCAGAAGTAGGCCGGCGGCGGGCCCATCTCTTCTTGCAGCAGGCTGAGCACCCGGTCCACGATGTAGTCGTTCATCAGGGTGATCATGCGGGTGATGTTGCCGGCCTTGGCCCCCTCCTTGATCAGGGAACTCACCACCAGGGGACTTTGCAGGGATAGGTCGTAGAGGGCTTCGATATTGTCCTGGGCCACGATTTCGCGCACCAGGTACAGGGGCGAGGACCCCTGCAGCACCATCAGGTCATGCCCCGAGAGCACACCCACGATGTCGCCGTTTTTTTCCAGGGCCAGGTGGTGCACCCGGTGCTTCATCATGGCCAGCAGGGCGTCGAAACAAACGGTGTGGGTGGGAATGGTGGCCACCGGGGTGGTCATGATCTCCCGCACCGGTAGTGTGGCGTTTCGCCCCCGGGCTACTACCTTAGAGCGCAGGTCGCGGTCGGTGATGATACCGGTGATCTTGCCGCTGGTGTCGGTAACCAGCAGGGCGCCCACCCGCCGTTCACTCATGAGGATGGCGGCTTGCTGCACCGTGTCGGCCGCCGGGATGGTCACCGGCCGCCGCCGCACGATATCGCCCACCTGGGCGCTGAACAGGTATAGCGAACCCTCGGTATTGAGCCGGCTGCGGGTACGCTCCAGCTCGGAGAAGGCCTTGGTGAGGTAGCCCTCGGTGAGAGAGTTGAGGTAGTAGCGGGTGATGGGGGGGTGGTTGTCGAGCAGGTCAAGAAAAAGCTCGCGTTCGATGAGCAGGAACACGCACTCTTCCATGGTGACCGCGTCGAGGTTGGAGTGGCTGCCGCGCAGCAGGCCCAGCGTGCCCACCGCGTCGCCGATGTCACGGTAGTCCTCCAGGGTGATGATTCCCGAATCGTCTTTGAGGAACAGCTTTATCTTGCCCTGGAAGATCAAGCGCAGGTGCTTGATGGGCGTGCGGCCGCGGTGCAGAAACTGGGTGCCCTGGGGCAGGAACTCCACCTGGCACTGTTGGGCCAGTTGCCGCCGGGTTTGGTCGTCGAGTTGGTCAAAGGGGGGTATTTCTTCAAAGAATTCGATCCGCGTCTTGAGGGGTATGGATGACTTCTGCGATCGATTGGGCATCTCTACTCCCATGGTTTTGGCTGGGTGCTGTCCCCCATGATACCAGTTGGTATCCTTGGACGCCGCTTAGCGCGGATCAACCCGGAGTTGGTACCGGGGCGCGGCGGTGCGCCGCGCCCCGGCGGGTTGTCGGGTTACTTGTCCTTCATCTCCATGAGTTGGTTGATGACCGAGGGGTCGGCCAGGGTGCTGGTGTCGCCGAAGTCTTCCATGCCACCGCCGTCGGCCATCTTGCGCAGGATGCGGCGCATGATCTTGCCCGAACGGGTCTTGGGCAACCCCGGCGCCCAGTGGATGACGTCGGGAGCCGCGATGGGGCCGATCTCCTTGCGCACGTGCAGTATCAGTTCTTTCTTCAGATCGTCGGTGTATTCCTGGCCCACCTTTAGGGTGACATAGGCGTAGATGCCCTGTCCCTTGATCTCGTGGGGGAAGCCCACCACCGCCGCCTCGGCCACGGCCGGGTGGCTCACCAGGGCACTCTCCACCTCGGCGGTGCCCATGCGGTGTCCGCTGACGTTGATGACGTCGTCCACCCGCCCGGTGATCCAGTAGTAGCCGGTCTCGTCGCGGCGGCAGCCGTCACCGGTGAAGTAGTAGCCGTCGTAGTCCGAGAAATAGACTTGTTCGAAGCGTTCGTGGGAGCCATAGGTGGTGCGCAGTTGGCCGGGCCAGGGCGCCTTCATCACCAGGCGTCCGCTGACGTCGTTGCCTGCGAGCTCCTTGCCATCCTCGTCGAGGATCGCCGGCTCTACCCCGAAGAAGGGCAGGGTGGCCGAACCCGGCTTGGTGGGGATGGCCCCGGGCAGCGGGGTGATGAGGATGCCACCGGTCTCGGTCTGCCACCAGGTGTCCACGATGGGGCAGCGGGAGTCACCGACCACCTCGTTGTACCAGCGCCAGGCCTCGGGGTTGATGGGCTCGCCCACCGTACCCAGCAGGCGCAGGGTCTGGCGGCTGTACTTGGTGACGAATTCGTCGCCCATGCGCATCACCGCGCGGATGGCGGTGGGGGCGGTGTAGAAGATGTTTACCTTCCACTTGTCCACCACCTCCCAGAAACGCCCGGCGTCGGGATAGGTGGGCACGCCTTCGAACATCAGGCTCTGGGCCCCGTTGAGCAGTGGGCCGTAGAGGATGTAGCTGTGGCCGGTGACCCAGCCGATATCGGCGGTGCACCAGTAGACATCACCCGGGTGGTAGTCGAAGACGTACTTGTGGGTTAGGGAGGTGTAGACCATGTAGCCGCCGGTGGTGTGCTGCACGCCCTTGGGCTTGCCGGTGGAACCGGAGGTGTAGAGGATGAACAAGGGGTCCTCGGCGTCCATCCACACCGGGTCGCAGCCCACTTCGGCCTTGGCCATGAGGTCGTGCCAGTACTGGTCGCGGCCATCGACCATGGGGCACTCGATGCCCTTGCCGGGGCCCACCCGCTCGACCACCACCACGTTAGGCA
>JAMOVV010000165.1 GCA_027067385.1 Desulfarculaceae bacterium | reverse complement strand
AGGCCGGCCTGTTCAGCGACACGGTGGTGACCCAGCGGGCCGGCCGCTTCGTGGTGCCGGTGAAGGCCGAGGCCAAGGGCCGCCTGGCCGGCATCATCCACGACACCTCGGCCACCGGGGCCACCTGCTTCGTGGAGCCCCTGGAGGCGGTGGAGGCCAACAACCAGTTGGCCCTGCTGCGCCAAAAGGAGCGGGAGGAGGAGCAGCGGGTGCTGGCCCAGGCGGCCCGCGACCTGCGCGCCCAACTGCCGGTGCTGCGGGAAAACCTGGCCGCCTTGGCCAAGCTGGATTGCCTGCTGGCCCAGGCCGAGTTCTGCCGGCGGCTGGACACCGCCGCCCCCCGGCTGGCCGCCGGCGGCGAGGTGCTGCTCAACGGGGCCCGCCATCCCCTGCTGGCCTGGCGCCAGGTCACCGGCGGGGCCTCCGCGGTGCCCATCAACCTGGAGCTGTCTTCCGGGGTCCGGGTGATGGTGATCAGCGGGGCCAACGCCGGGGGCAAGACCGCGGCGCTTAAGACGGTGGGGCTCATAACCCTGATGGTGATGTGCGGCATGGAGGCCCCCCTGGAGCCCACCAGCCGGGTGGCGGTATTTGACCAAGTGCTGGCAGACGGCGGCGACGAGCAGGACCTGCAGGGCGAGCTGTCCACCTTTACCGCCCACGCCGGCCGCCTGGCCCATATCTGCCGCCGGGCCGGCCGGGGGTCGCTGGTGCTCATCGACGAGCTGGGGGCCTCCACCGACCCCGGCGAGGGCTCGGCCCTGGGCATGGCGGTGCTGGACCACTTGGCCGCGGCCGGGGTCCGGGTGCTGGTCACCACCCACTACCACCGGCTCAAGGCCTACGGCGCGGCCCGGGACTTTGCCACCAACGTGTCGGTGGCCTTTGACCGGCGCACCGGCCGGCCCACCTACCAGTTGCACTACGGCCAGGCCGGGTTTTCCGACGCCCTGGCGGTGAGCCGGGGCCTGGGATTCCCCGCCGGCGTGGTGGCGGCGGCCGAGGGCTACTTAGAAGACAGCGAGCGCGCCACCGCCGCCTTGCTCAAGGAGGCCCAGGCGGCGGCCCAAAAGGCCCAGCAGGAGCTGACCCGGGCGCGCCGCCTGCGTCTGGAGGCCGAGGGCAACGCCGCGCAGGCCCGCCGGCAGCTGGAGCAGGCCCGCCGCCAGCGGGCCGGGGCCCTGGGCGAGGGCAAGCGCCGGGTGCGCGAGGTGGCCGGGCGCATGCAAAAGCGTCTGGAAGAGCTGCTGGAGCGGGTGGCCGAGCAACAGGCCCAGGGCGCGCCGCCCAAGGCCGGGCGGGTGCGCCAGGAGCTGTACCTGGCCCGCCGCCAGGCCCTGGCCGAGGTGGAGCGGGTGGTCTCCCCGCCGCCGGCCGCCGGCCCCGGCGCGCCGCCGCCGCTCAAGGCCGGCGACCGGGTGATGGTGGCCAGCCTGGGCCAAGCGGGGGTGCTGGAGCAGGACCTCTCCCCGGAGCGGGACGCGGTGGCGGTGAGCGTGGGGGTGGCCGGGGTGC
>JAMOVV010000164.1 GCA_027067385.1 Desulfarculaceae bacterium | reverse complement strand
CACCGCCGCCCTAGCCCTTTTTAATGCCGGCCATGGTGAAGCAGTTGAACCGCAGGCCAAAGGCGATCCACATGCTCTGGCACATGACCATGGAGAGCCGGCCCGGCCGGGGGAAAGGCGGCACCTCCTCGTCCTTGGGCCCCAGGCGCTTGGCCAGCTTGGTCATGGAGTCGGCCACCAGGCGCATCACCGGGAATCCCGCGAAGGTGTTGCGAAAGCGGGCGTACTCCGGCTGGTTGAAGGCGTAGAAATAGTCGCGCACCCTCAGGGGGGCGAAGGCCCCCATGAACTCCACCCCGGTCTGGTCGAACCAGCCGAGCACCTCGGCCCCGGAGTGCAGGCTCTCGTGGGGGAAGCCGAAGATGTCATAGGCGATCTGCTTGGTGTTGGTGCCGTGGTAGCGCGCGTCGAGCTTACGCATGGTGCCGGCAAAGAGTTTCTCGCCCCAGTAGACCCGCTTGTCGATGTCGTCGCCGCCGAGCCAGCGGCAGATGGTCTGCTTGGCCCGCAGCACCCGGCGGCTGTAGGAATTGTACAGGCTCACGATCACTACCCCGCCGGGCTTGGTGATGCGCACCAGGTGCTGGAAGCCGCGCCGGGGCTCGCCGGTGTGGTGCAGCACCCCCACCGAGTAGGAGTAGTCAAAGTAATCATCGGGCAGCGAGCAGTTGAGGATGTCCATCTCCTGGAAGGTCACCTGGTCGAAGCCGCCCTGGCGGCGGCGACCCTCGGCGATGTTGAGCGAGCCCTGGGAGAGATCGATGCCGGTCACCTCGGCCGCGCCGTGGTCGGCGTACCACAGGGCGTACTCGCCGGTGCCGCAGCCCATGTCCAGCACCTTCTTGCCCTGGTAGTGTTCCGGGCGTATCCCCAGGCACTTGAGCCGCCAACCCATCTCCTCGTCGGCGTCGCGGGTCATGGGCCAGGGATGCTCGGAATACATCCCCACCACCCGCTCCTGGATGGCCTTGGTCTTCTCGGAAAGAACCTCTGACATGGATATTTCTCCCGGCCCGGGCCGCCGGCCGCGGGTCGCTGTTAAACTTTATTAGTCGGCCGCCGCGCCCGCGGCGGGAGCGGCGCGGGTGGCGCCGGGCCTGGCCGGCATGCCCTTGACCACCGCCAGGGGCTCCACGTCCCTGGTGACCATGGCCCCGGCCGCGGCCACGCTGCCGCCGCCCATGCGCACCCCGCCCAGCACGGTGACCCGGGCCCCCAGCCACACCCCGTCTTCCAGGACCACCCCGCCGTCGGCTTGGATGCCCTGGGCCGCGATGGGGATGTCGGTGCGCTCGGTGTGGTAATTGCCGCCGCCCACCAGGTAACACATGGGGCCGATGACCACGTCGGCCCCCACCTTCACCGGGTTGCCGGCGGCCGAGTGGATGATGGTCTTGGCGTTGATGCCGGTGCGGGGACCCAACTCGATGGTCCCCTCCTTGCACGAGAGCATCACGTCGTTGGACAGGTTCACGTCGTCGCCGATGACCAGCACCCGGTCGCGGCCGGCGCAGCGGGCGTCGAGGACGCAGCCCTCGCCCACCACCACCCGGTGGCCCAGGTGGATGCGCCCCGGGTGGCGGATGACCACCCCGCGGCCGAAAAAGACCTTCCGGCCGCAGGACCCGAAAAGCCGGGGCCAGAACAGGGTGCGCAACAAGAGCCCCAGGGCCCCGGGCGTGTCGGCCCAGAGCATGCACCACTCGAAGTAGACCAGGCGCCACAGCGAGCGGCTGCCCACGATCAGCTCGCGGTAGCGGCTAAGCGCCCCGCCGCCGGCCGTGGCGGCTCTCTGGGTCTTCATGGCCTGGCGGCCCGGTTCATGATCAGTGGCGGCGCTCATGGCAAAATCCATCGCCCCGGCGGCGGGGCAACGAGTCACTAAAATCGTTAATTTGTAACATAAACCGCCTGCCGGCGCCATGGCCGGCGGCCGCTTAGGTCTCCAGGAAGCGGCGGTGCCACAGGGCCAGGTTCATCAGGGCCCACAGCAAGTGGTTGTGGTTGTGGGTGCCGGCCAGGTGCTGGCGCATCAACTCGGCGATGGCCTCGGGCTTAAAGAAGTCGGCCACCACCGGGCTGGTGGTGAGCAGCTCCTGCATCAGCGGTTTTAGCTGCCCCCGCAGCAGGTTCTTCACCGGCAGGGAATAGCCCTGCTTGCCGCGGAACACCACCTTTTCAGGCACCAGGGGCAAGATGGCCTGGCGGAAGATGTACTTGGTGGTAAAGCCCTTGAGCTTGAACCACCCCGGCAGGCCGGCCGCAAACTCGATGAACTCGTGATCCAGGAAGGGGACCCGCACCTCCAGCGAGGTGGACATGGACATCTTGTCCACCTTCATCAGCACGCTGTCGACCATGTTGAGCCGCAGATCGGCGTAGACCTCGCGGTCGGTGCGGTCGCGGCTGTTGCAGGAGTCCAGAATCTCGCGCACCGGCCGGAAGGGGTCCAGCTCGATGGCCTCCAGCATGTCCTGGTTGAAGATGGCCCGCGCCTGGCGGTTGGGCAGGAAGTACTGCCAGCGCAGGTGGCCGCCGTCTTTGGGCAGCACCGCGCCGTCGAAGAACCGCTTGATGACGTTGATGGGCCCCTTCTTCTGGGGCTGGTCGGGCAACAGCGAGGTGAGCATACCGCCCAGCCGGGCGCTGCCGGGCAGCATATCCAGCAGGCGGGCCGCCTTGGAGGCCTTGAAACGGTCGTAACCGCAAAAGACCTCGTCGCCGCCCTCGCCCGAGAGCACCACGGTCACCGTCTCCTTGGCCTTGCGGCAGATGAGCATCAGGGGGATGGCCGACAGGTCGGTCATGGGCTCGTCGAGGTGGTAGACCGCGGTCTCCAGGTCCTCCATGGACAGCCCGTCGATCATCAGCACCGTCTGCTCGGTGCCGTAGTGGGCCGCCATTTCATTGGCGTAGTCCAGCTCGCTGAAGGAGGGGTCGGGGTAGCCGATGGAAAAGCTGCGGATGGTCTCCACCCCCAGCTCGCGCATGGCCGCCACCACGGTGGTGGAGTCCAGCCCGCCGGAGAGAAACACCCCCAGGGGCACGTCGGACATGAGCCGGCGGCGCACCGATTCCTTGAGCAGGGCCCGCAGCTCCTCCACCGCCTCCTCGGGCCGCTGGAAGCGCGGCTCAAAGGCCAGGTCCCAGTACTTGTGCTCGCTGAGAGTGCCGCGGTCCATGTCAAACAGGGCGAAGTGGCCCTGGCGCAGCTTGGCCACCCCGTGAAACAAGGTGCGCGGAGCCGGGACGAACTCGTAGCCCAGGTACTGGTACAGGGCCATGCGGTCCACCCGGCGCTCCAGGCCGGGCCACTGCAGGATGGCCTTTATCTCGTTGGCGAAGATGAGGCTGGCCCCGTCGTAGTGGTAGTACAGCGGCTTGATGCCCAGCCGGTCGCGGGCCAGCATGAGGCGGCGGCGGCGGTAGTCCACCACCGCCAGGCTGAACATGCCGCTGAGGCGGTTGACGAACTCCACCCCCCACTGCTCGTAGGCGTGCAGGGCGGCCTCGGAGTCGGCCCGGGACTTGAACACGTGGCCGGCGGCCTGCAGCTCACGGCGCAGCTCCAGGTGGTTGTAGATCTCGCCGTTGATCACCAGGTAGACGTCGCCGGTCTCGTTGACCATGGGCTGGCGGCCGTTTACCGACAGGTCGATGATCGACAGCCGGGTCTGGCCCAGGCTCACCCCGCCGCCCACGTGGGCCCCGCGGTCGTCCGGGCCCCGGTGCACCAGGGTGTCGCCCATGGCCTGGAGCAGGTCCCGGTCCTCCCAACTGAAACCAAAGATGCCGCACATGGCGGGATACCTTTCTTCGCCGATTCACAGGGCCCGGGGGCCGCCGACGGTAACCATAGGGCCTACCGAAACCTATTGGACGCCACCGCAAATTGCAAGGGTTATCATCCCCCCCTGGCCCGCGGCGATTGACCGGGGGTCAGGGCCGTGATAATTTGCCGAAGTTGTTGGCGATTGCCCCGGGGAGCGCAATTGGTGAAATGGCTGGCGAACATATGGGTGCGCATGGGGCTGAGCCTGGGGCTCTTGGTGGGGCTGGTGTGGCTCACCGTGGACCTGGACGAGGCCCGCCGCGCCCTGTCCCAGGCCCACTGGGGACCGCTGGCCCTGCTGGCCCTGTGGCTCACCGCCGACCGCCTGCTCATGGCCTACAAGTGGCGTCTGCTGGCCGTGTGCCGGGGCATGGCCATATCGTCCTGGCAATCCATAAAGGCCTATTACCTGGCGTCATTTGCCGGCTCTTTCCTGCCGGTTACCCTGGGGGCCGACGCCCTGCGGGTGGCCGCCCTGGCCGGGCCGGGCCGCCCCTCGTCCGCCCTGGCCGCCTCGGTGGTGGTGGAGCGGGCCCTGGGGTTCGTGGCCAGCGCCCTGGCCGCCCTGGCCGGCCTGGCCCTGCTGCTGTTCATCTCCGACGGCGTGCCGGGCCGGGTGCTCTGGATCATCATGGGGGTGCTGGTGGCCGGCGCCCTGGCGGTGCTGTTGTCCCTATCGACCCTGGCCCAGCGCCTGGCCCGGCGTATCCAGGAACGCACCAGCGACCGGGGACGCCTGCTGGGCTGGCTGGGCCGCTTTCTGCAGGCCTACAGCGCCTACCGGGACCACCGCCCCACCCTGCTGCTGTTCGTGCTGCTCTCGCTGCTGGAACAGGGCGCGCCGGTGGGGGCGGCCTGGCTGGCCGCCTGGGCCCTGGACATCCCGCTGACCCTGGCCCAGGCGGCGGCGGTGGTGCCGGTGGCCATCCTGCTGGCCCGCGCCCCGGTGTCGCTCTCGGGCTTCGGGGTGGTGGAGGGGCTTTACGTGGCCTTCTTCGGGCTGGTGGGAGTGGGGTCCACCCACGCCTTTTTATTGGGATTTATCAGCAACCTGGCCTCACTGGCCACCGCCGCCCCCGGCGCCTGGTTCCACCGGATAGCCGCCAGCGACCCGGCCCCGGACCAAGCCCCTCGCTGAGCCGAAGTCAAGGCCGCGACCTTGCATACCGAACAAATCAGATGTGGCATAAGGCGTTTTTATTGACACCCCTGGCGGCGATGGTATATTGTTCTATACTCCTAAAATACTACGTTGATGGTATGATTTAAGTTTTAGGAGGAAGCAATTGGGCGCAGTCGCGGTCGCCTTAAGCGGCGGAGTCGATTCAGCGGTGGCCGCGTTTCTGCTGCGCCGCGCGGGGCACCGGGTCATCGGCCTGAGCCTGCGGTTGGGCCGGGGACCGGACCGGGCCCCGGTGCAGGGCGCCAGGGTGGCCGAGCAACTGGGGCTGGAGCACCGGGTAATCGACGCGGCGCAGGCCTTCAGCCAGCGGGTGGCCGAGCCCTCGGCCCGGACCTACGCCGAGGGGCGCACCCCCAACCCTTGCGCCCTTTGCAATGCGGGAGTAAAGCTCCCGCTTTTGTGGGAGATGGCCGCCGAACTGGGCTGCCGTTGTCTGGCCACCGGTCACTACTGTGGGCTGCGGGCCGCGGCGACGGGTCCCCGCCTGGTGGAGGCCAAGGACCGCACCAAGAGCCAGGCCTATTTCCTGGCCCGGGTGCGGCCCGGGCTGCTGGAACGGCTCATCTTTCCCCTGGCCCAGTGGGACAAGGACCAGGTCCGCCGGCTGGCCCGGGAACAGGGTCTGGAGGCGGCCGAGGGTCCCGAGAGCCAGGACGCCTGTTTCCTGGGGCCGGGGGGATGGGATGAGCTGGTGGCCGCCTGCGGCCGCCCGCAGCCCGGGGTGGTGGTAGACCGCCAGGGCCGGGTGTTGGGCCAGCACCAAGGCGTGCACCGCTTCACCATCGGCCAGCGGCGTGGACTGGGCCTGGCCCTGGGACGGCCGGTGTACGTCAGCGCCATCGACGGCCGGCGGGCCACCGTGGTGGTGGGGCCGGAGGAAGACCTGATGGCCCGGGGGTTGTGGGGGGACGGGCTGCGCTGGTATGCCGGCGTGCCCATGGACGGCCGCTACCAGGTGCGGGTGCGCTACAACCACCGCGGGGTGGACTGCCGGGTGAGCCTGGACGGCGACAAGGTCAAGGTCGAGTTCGCCGAACCACTACGCGCGGTGGCCCCGGGCCAATTGGCGGTTTTTTCCAGGGACCATGAAATCTTTGGTTCAGCCTGGATTCAGCGGGCGATAAAGTAAGATATCTTTTATTTTATGAGGTAAACTATGAAATTATCCACTAGGGGCCGTTACGGGGTTCGGGCGATGTTGGAGCTGGCCCTGAACACCGGGTCCGGGCCGGTGCCTTTGCGGGACCTGGCCAGCAAGCAGGAGATATCGGCCAAGTACTTGGAGCAGTTGCTGATACCGCTCAAGGGTGCCGGTTTGGTCAAGAGTGTACGCGGGGCGCGAGGGGGCTATCTCCTGGCCGCTGACCCGGACCAGATCAACCTATACGATATAGTCCGCAGCCTGGAGGGTCCCTTGGCGCCGGTGGAGTGCGTCCAGGACCCACAGTACTGCGACCGCATCGGCGGCTGCACCGTCCACTTGGTATGGGGGGACATGGGCAACCTACTGGTGGACTTCCTCACCGGCATCACCCTGTCGGAGTTGGTGGAAAGGCAAAAGGAAAAGGACCGCACTTGCCTGCCGGCCGCGGCGGCCAACGGCGCATAAGGGAGAACGTGTAATAAATGCTCAGGACCATCGATGAAATAAACGACAAAATCCGCTCCGGCAAGGTGGTGGTGGCCACGGCCGAGGAGGTGGTGGGGCTGGTCCAGGACCAGGGAGTCAAACAGACCGCGCGCCAGGTGGACGTGGTAACCACCGGGACCTTCGGGCCCATGTGCTCCTCGGGCATTTATTTCAACATCGCCCAATCCACCCCCAAGATAAAGTGCGGCGGCGGCCGGGCCAGCTTTGGCGGCGTGCCCTTGTATGCCGGCTGGGCGGCGGCCGACCTGCTTTTGGGCGCCACCGCCCTGCCCGACGACGACCCGCGCAACGCGGTCTACCCCGGGCTCTTCAAGTTCGGCGGGGCCCATATCATCGAGGGTCTGCTAAAGGGTGAGCGCTACCGGCTGGAGGTGCGCAACCACGGCACCGACTGTTATCCCCGCAAGGAATACTTCACCGAACTGGGCCTGGATGACTTCACCCAAGCCACTATGTTCAACCCGCGCAACGCCTACCAGCTCTACAACGTGGCCATCAACCTGAACAAGAAGACCATTTATACCTACATGGGCGTGCTCAAGGGCAACATGGGCAACGCCAACTACGCCACCTCCGGCGCCCTGAGCCCGCTGCTCAACGATCCCAAGTTGCGCACCGTGGGCATCGGCACCCGGGTGTTCCTCTGCGGGGCCGAGGGATACGTGGTCTACCCGGGCACCCAGCACGTGCCCCAGCCGCAACGCGACGACCGCGGCCTGCCCCTGTTCCCCTCGGCCACCCTGGCCCTGGTGGGGGACCTCAAGCAGATGAACCCCCGCTGGCTACGGGCCGCCTCCATCACCGGCTACGGCACCTCCTTGGCCGTGGCCTTTGGCCTGCCCCTCCCGGTGCTGGACGAGCAGGTTATCGCCGACGCCTCGGTAACCGACGCCGACATCACCTTCCCCATCGTGGACTACTCCCAGAACTATCCCCTGGGGCGGGTGGTGGACCTGGGACGGGTCTCCATGGCCGAGCTGATGTCCGGCCGCATCGAGATCAACAACAAGGCGGTGCCCACCGGCTCGATGACCAGCCGCTACCAGGGGCGCCAGGTGTCCCTGGAGCTCAAGGAAAGGATCAAGCGGGGTACCTTCTTCCTGACCCGCCCGGTGGCCGCCCTGCCCGGCGCCACCCTGATTGACGAGTAACCGGCTGCCGGCGCCCGTCCGCGGGCCGGCGGCCATAGACATAGAGGTCGGATCAAGTGGCCAAAAAGAAAGTCGTATTCAGCTTCCCTCCCCGGCTTATCTCCGAGCCGATCACCTACCGGCTGGTGAAGGACTTTGACCTGCAGGTCAACATCCTGCGGGCCATGGTGAGTCCACGGGAGCGGGGACGCATGGTGGTGGAAATCTCCGGACGGGAGCAGAGCCTGCAGGATGCCCTGGACTACCTGATCGAGCACGGGGTGGAAGTGAACGCGGTGGTGCAGGAGCTGCGCCATCACCCTGACCTTTGCGTCAACTGTAGCGCCTGTACCGCGCTGTGCCCCACCGATGCCCTGACGGTGGACAGCACCACCCGCGAGGTCTCCTACGATCCGGCCGAATGCATTCTCTGCGAGTCGTGCATCCCGGCCTGTTCCTACCAGGCCCTGGAGAGCCAATTCTAGCCTTTCCCTTCGCCGCGGGGCTTGACAGCCCCGCGGCGATCCCTTTAGCGTGAACCGGTGGGAGCACGCCGCTTCCGTGATCATCTTGGCGACCGTAAGAGGTACCATGGCGCCTGTCGCACACCCACGCCGGCTCATCCTGGCCCTAATCTTGGCCCTGGCCCTGGCCCTGCGGCTCTGGGGTCTGGGTTGGGGCTTGGCCAGCGGCGAGGCCCTGCACCCCGGCGAGTGGGTCTGGCAGATCATCGACAGCCTGTCTTTTGGCAACCCCTCCTACCGGGGCATATGGACCCAAAGCTTCTTCAGCCTGGCGGCGCTGCTCATGGGCCTGGTTAACACCGTGGCCGCCTGGGTCCTGGACTGGCTGGGAGACTACAACCACGCCGCCACCGCCCTGCTGAGCGCGCGCATGGCCGGCCGGCTCACGGTGGCCCTGATGAGCACGGCCCAGGCCGGGCTGGCCTATCTCCTGGCCCGCCGGCTCTTTGATAGCGTGGGCGCCGGCCTGCTGGCCGCGGCCATGGTGGCGGTCAACCCCCTGCTGGTGGCCCACGGCCACTTCCTGTCCTTGGACGCCCCCCTGGGCATGATGGTGCTTCTTTGCCTGTGGGTGACCAGCCTGGCCCTGGACGCACCGCGCACCGGCCGCTGGGCCCTGGCCGGGTTGGTGCTGGGGCTAACCATCACCACCAAGGCCTCGGGCGTGCTGATGGCCCCCCTGGTGGCCTGGGCCTACCTGGTGGCGGCGCGGGCCGGCGCCCCCGACCCCCTGCGCCGCTGGGGGCTGTGGCCCCTGGCCCTCTTGGCCGGCTTAGCCCTGGGACTTATCCTGGGTTACCCCGGCGTGTTGGCCGGCGCCCGCGAGGCCGGCCAGGTGGTCTACCACTCGGTGGACTGGCCGCCCGGGGCGGCCGAGGGCCTGGGCGCCTTGGTAGCCCAACGGGCCGCCGAGGTGCGGGCGGTATTCACCCAGGCCATCGGTTGGGAGTTCGCGGCGCTGTGGCTGGTGGGCCTGGGGCTCATCCTGCGCACCCGGCGCGCCGCCTCGCTTATCACGGCGGCCTTCCCCCTGCTCTTTCTGGCCACCAGCCTGGTCCTGCTCACCGGTCCGGTGGAGAGCCTGCAGGCGGTCTGGGTGCCGGCCGCCTTGGTGCTGGCCGCCTGGCCCCTGGTAGTCCTGTGCCGCCGGCTACCCGGCTACTGGACCCCGGTGGTGGCGGCGGTGGGGTTGGGGATCTTGGTCTGCGCCTTCCCCCTGTGGCGTTCCCTGGGGGTGGACTACTTGTTCTGGAATCCCGAGAGCCGCACCCTGGCCAAGACCTGGATCGAAGACAACCTGCCCGACGGCGCCCGGGTGCTCCTGGGCCCCGGCCACCTGTTCCACGTGGGCCGGCCGGTACGCCCCCTGGAGCAGGTCACCGACTGGTCCCAGCTAAAGACCCTGGGGGGCTACGCCGTGGTCCTGCCCCGCCGCCGCCGGCCGCCGCCGGCGGCCGCCTACGGCCCCAAGGCCAGCCTGGAGATCACCGACCGTCACCTGCTGGACCTGATGCAGCTTTTGGCCGAGTTCAACCTGAAGCCCGGGGGCCGGCGGCCGGAGAGCCAGGCTGCGCCCCGCTTCCCCCGTTGGCTCAACCCGGTGGTACGCATCTACTCCACCCAGGAGCCGCGCCGGGTGGTGATACCCCTGGCCATGTGGCGGCCGCCGGCCGGCGCCGACCGCCCCTACCAGGTGGTGATGTCTCGGCCGGCGACCTATACCAAGCCGGGGGGGGTGATGCACCTGGAAAAGGCCCACCGGGCGGTGCGGGTGCTGAGGTACCAAGGGACCCTGGAGCACCTGGGGCTCTACCTGTGCAACCTGGGGCAGGACCTGGCCCAGGTTAAGGTGCGCCAGGGGCCTTGGCACTCCCGGCTGGTCACCATGTATCCCGGCCAGGAGATCAACCTGCGGCTCGATCCCCGGGCCTGGCCCCCGACCAACCCGGGCTACTACCCGGTGAAGCTCAGCAAGCTGCGCGGCCAGTCGGTGATAGCCAGCCTGGAGTGGAACCCGCTCATCATGGGCCGGCGCGCCCTGGCCGAGGGCAACTACCCCGAGGCGGTGGCCCTGCTGCGCCAGGCCATCACCAACCACCGGGGAGGCTTCGAGGCCCAGGTGCTCCTGGCCGGGGCCCTGGCCCGCCAGGGCGACCTGGCCGGGGCCCAGGGGGTGGTGCTCTCGTTGGGCCAGCCGGCGGACGACCCCCTGGCCGGCTACCGCCGCCTGGCCGTGGCCGGGACCGACCAGGACACCTGGGACCGCGGCTTCGCCCGCCTGACCGGCTACCACCCCCAACTACTGCGCCAGGCCACCGGCCGTCTCTACCGCATGGCCGGCCCGGTCTACCTGGCCGGCCAGGGTCAAACCACCTTGTGCGGCCGCGGCTACCACGGGTCCTACCGCCGGGAGCCCAAGCGGCAAACGGCCTTGGTGCGGCTGTGGCTCGACGACCTGTACCCGCGCGGGCCCTGGCGGGTGGACTTCCGGCTGGGCCTGGGCCAGGAGGTCGCGGACAAGACCGATCTGGCCCGGGTGGAGGTGTGGGCCCATCACACCAAGGGCAGTTTCCGCCTGGCCCGCCGCACCCTGGGGCCCGCCGCCTTTTCCGAGGGCAAGGCCGGCTTCAGCCTGGATATGTACAACCCCCTGGCCTGGGCTGAGGTGGAGATACGCCTGGTGCTGCTGCGTGACGTCCCCCTGCGCCTGGAGCAGGTACGCATGGGCATGGGGATTCGGGGACACATGCGCTCCATCCTGCGCTGGTACGATGAAGCGCGCGGCCAAGTGGCCCTCAAGGCCGGGCGGGCGGCCGAGGCGGTGGGCGCCTTCGAGTCCCTGCTGAAGCTGGACCCCGGCTTCAGCCGGGTGTACCTGCCCCTGGCCCTGGCCCTGTTGGAATCGGGCAAGATGGGGCCGGCCCTCAAGCGGGTGGTCCAGGCCGAAAAGGTGTTTCACTCCAACCCCGACGCCCTGGGGCAGGTGCTCAAGCTATACAAGGCCATGGGCCGCACCCAGGACCAGGCCCGGGTGGCCAAGCGTCTGGCCCACCTGCGCCCCTCCCTGGGGCGGCGGGCCTCCTTTACCTGCGGCATGACCCTGCTGGGCTACGACCTGCCCCAAAACCGCGTCTCCCCGGGGGGACGCCTGGCGGTGAACTACTACTGGCGGGCCGACCGGCCGCCGCCGGTGAACTACGCCGTGTTCGTGCACCTGGTGGGCCGGGGCAAACGCTACACCTTTGATCATTTCCTAGATCACAACCGCCGGTTCATGGACAAGCTTCGTCCCGGCGAGGTGGTGCGCGAGGACTACCAGCTCCGCATCCCAGCCGACGCGCCGCCCGGCGAGTACCAGTTGGTGCTGGGGCTCTGGGACCCCCGTTTCACCGGCAAGCGGGTGGAGGTGACCACCGGCCGGGAGACCCGCGGCGACCAGGTGACCCTGGCCACCATCGAGGTGCGCTGAGCCGGCCGCCCTCAGCGGCGCTGCAGCCCCACCCCGGCCAGGCGCAGGTGGGCCCCGCCCAGGAAACGCACCCGCAGCCCCACCTCGCAGCGGCGCTTGATCGTAAAGTCCACCGCGAACTCCCGGTACTCGGAGCCCAGTTGGCCGGCGGTTACCCGGCGATGGCCCAGGGGGAGGCGTCCCAGGTCGGTGGCCACCTCCAGGTAGGCCGCCGGCGCGGCCGAGCCGGCCGGACCCGGCCGCCCGGCCAGGCGGAAGCGGGCGCGGTAGTCGCCCGGCGCCAGGGTCACCTGGGGACCGTGCATGATGTAGATGGGCGGGGTGTAGCCGGCCCGGGCGGTGACCGCCAGGCCGCCGGGGACCCGGGAGTCACGCACCAGGCCGCCGACCTGGCGCCAGAGGTCCTGGGCCCGGTAGAACGGTTCAGGTCCGACGCGTCCGGCAAAGTTCACCAACACCACGTCCAGCTCCAGGTCGGCCTTGCCGTTGAACCATACCCGCAGGTTTATGGGCCCCACCGTAGCCAGGTCAAACTCCAGGGCCACGTCGTGCCAGCGGCCGTCGGCCGGCAACACCGCGGGGGTCAGCCGCCGCGAGGCCAGCACCGCGTCGCTCTTGCCGCGGGCCACCTCCACCCGCCCTGGTTCCGGCCCCGGTCCGCGGCGCAGACGGAAGCGGGCCAGGTAGCGGCCGGCCGGGAAATACTTGCCCGTGCCCGCGGCCAGCCAGCCCGGCCGGTCGCGCCCGGCCTTGGCCTGGACCACGTTGCCGGCCGCCCCGGCGATGCGCCGGCCCAGGCGATGGGCCGGGTCCCCGGAGTCTGCAAACAGCAGCCCCCAGCCCGAGGCCCGCCGGTCTTCCACCAGCCGGCCGGTGCGCGGGCGCAGCCACGAGGCCTCCCACAGACTGGTCACTGGCGAGGTGACCCGGCCGGGGTCAGGGTCGGGCCGGGCGTCGGCGGCCAGGCGGTAGAGAAACACCTTGCCCTGCTGGGCCACCGGCACCAGGAGCCCGCTGGCCTCCAGCCGCCGCCGGGCCAGCGAGGGCGGGAAGGGACTCACCTTGCGCGAAAACACCTGCGGGTCGTCATGAAAACTCACCAGCCCCACCTTGAGCTTACGCAGGGTGCGCAGGGCCGAGGCCGATACCTCGCCCTGGTCCAGGGGATACAGCGGCCAAAACACCTGGTCCACGTAGGCCGCGGGCACCACCGGCGAATAGCCGTTGACCATGGGCGCCCTGGTCTGGGTGATGGTGTACTCGTAGCGCGAGGACTGGTGGCTGTCGCCGGGCCACATGGGCAGGCCCAGCAGGCGCCGGGTCACCTTGGGCCCGGGGGGTAGCTCGCGCCGCACCGCCACCTCCACCGGGCCGGGCGGCGGCAGCAGGCAGATGCCCACCGGGCCGCGGGGCCAGTAGTCCCAGGCCATGGCCCCGACCACCGCCAGGCACAACAGGCCGGCCAACCACCGGCGCCCCGGCCAGCGCCGCAGGATCTCGCGCAGGCCCCAGCCGCCCACCAGGGCCAGCATCAGCACCGCCAGCATCATCCAGCGCCCGGTCATGCGGGGGAAATTGAAAAAGGGAACGTACTTGAAAAGCACCTGGTAGAGCGGGGCCACCTCCACCGAGGGCCCCACCGCCAACAGGACGGCCACCAGCCCGGCCAGGGACCACAGGGCGGCCCGGGAGCGGCCGCGGGACCCGGCCGGATGGGCCAGGCAGAGCATCACCAGTCCGGCCAGGGCCAGGGCGGCCAGGACCGCGCCGGGATAGATGAGGTTCACCAGCACATCGTTGCTGGCCGCGAACAGGTCGGCCAGGCGCGGCGAAAAGGCCTTTACCTCGGGCAGGCCGCGGCCGGCGGCGGCGGCCGAAGGGTCGAAGGTGGTGGCCTTGAGATGCAGCATCTTGGCCGCGGCCAAGGCCAGGCCGGCCAGGGTGGGCCACACCGGGGCCAGGGCCCCCCGCGGCCAGGACCAGCGCCACCGGACCCGGCGCAGTCCCAGGCCCAGCACCACCAGCGATGCCAGCCCGGCCAGGGCCAGGATGGCGGTGCCCCGGTGCGGCAGGCCGGTGACCAGTGGCAGGCCGTAGACCGCGGTGCCGGCCAGGGGAAGCATGGCCCGGCCCACCACGGTCCGCGCCCGCGCCCGGGTGAGATCGCTTAGGCGCTGCAGCAGCGCGGCCCACAGCAGCCAAGCGCCCAGGGCCAGCAGGCCGTAGATGACGATCCCCTCCAGCCAACCCCAGGACCACAGCCCGGCCGCGCCGCGCCGCACCAGGGCCAGGTGGGCCGCGGTCCCGAGCCCCAGGCCGGCGATCAGGGGCGCCGCGGCCTGGACCGGCCGGCCGGAGGTGTCATCCCGGTCAGGGGCCAGCAGCACCAGGCGCAGCGGGATATAGAGCCCCAGGAACAGGGCCGAGTAGTAGGTGAGGTGGGGTTCCATCAGGCCCATGGCCACCAGGCTCAGACCGGCGGCCGCCCCCCATCGCCAGGACCCGCGGTCCCAGCCTCGCTCCAGGCACCAAAGCATCAGCGGAAAGAGGAAGATGACAAAGCCGTAGAGATGCCCCCCGAGCACCAGGGCCTGGCGCAGGGGCAAGAAGGTCACGGCCACCGCCGCCGGCAGGGCGGCCCAGCGGCTGCCCAGCACCTGCCGGGCCAGGCCGTAGGAGCACAGCCCGGCCAACACGTAGGAGAGCACCAGTTGCAGGTTGTAGGCCTTCACCGGCCCCAGGCCGAGGAAGGCCAGGAAAAAGACCGACCAGGGGAAGTTGGCGTAATTGGCCACACCTTGGGACAAGAAGGTATTGAACTCGTAGGGGTTGGTGAACAGGGCCGAGGGACCCAGCACGTTATCGCTGAACACCCAGAGCCAGTAGTAGAACTGCAGGTGGTCGCCGGTGACCAGGGGAAACACCTGGTACCCGGCGATGGGGCTGCGCTGGTAGGGGATGCCTTGGCCGAAGTACTGCGCCAGGGGGTGGGTCATGGCCAGGGTGAGCCCCAGCAACAAGAGCGCCACCCCGGCCGCGGCGGCCGCCTCGACGTATATTTTACGCTTGGCTCCCATGACGCCGTTGGACCTCGCCCCTCCCTTGGTTCGCGCTTCTATTGCCCGCCCGCCCGGGGCCGGGCGTAGACCATCATCTTGGTGTGAGGGTTCACATAAATATTGGCGGCCAGGAGCCACTTGGGCCAGATGAGGAACTTGAGCACCTTGACCAAGCGAGGGGTGTAGAGGGCCACGCGGTCCAGGAGCATCTCCAACTGGAAGGTATGGCCCACCGAGACGATGTCCACCACCTCCCAGCCGGCGGCCTCCAGCACCCGGGTCATGGACTGGCGCGAAAAGAAATACAGGTGTTCGCGAAAGCGGCGGAAGTCCTCCAGCCGCTTGCCAATGATGCGTGAGGGCAGGCTCTCGCTGTCCATGGTCTGCAACATGAGCAGGCCGTCATCGCTCACCAGGTTGCGCAGCAGTTTAAGATCGCCGAAGGGGTCGTCGAGGTGCTCGATGACGTCAAAGAGGCTTATGACCTGGTAGCGCTCGCCGGGGTCCAGGTCGTGGATGGAGCCGCAGGTCACCGGGAAGGTGTACTTGGCCTCGATGGCCTGGACCGCGTAGGGGTTGAACTCCACCCCGTGCACCCGGTAGCCGTGGTCAAAGGCCACGTCCATCAAGAAGCCCAGCCCACAGCCCACGTCCAGCCAGGCCGGTTTCTCCTGGTCGTGATGCCGGTCGCGCCTCAGCAGCTCGTCGGCCCGGTCGGCCATTTTCTGATAGGTGTACTGTTTGTTGAGCCGCTCGTAGAGGTAGTCGTAATAGCCGTAGAGCTTGCTCCCGGCCGAGTCGTAGAATTCCTCGTTGTGGTAGTAGCCCTCGTCGTATATTTCGTGCAGTTCCTCAAGGGAGGGGCGGGGATGCAGCCACATCAAGCCGCAGTCCTCGCACTTGACGATGCGATGTTGCTCGGTGATTTGGTAACGGATAAAGGGCGAACGGCGTGCGCAAAAGGGGCAGGCCAGTTCCGGGAGATACTGTTTCATTTAGCGGGCGGTCCCATGGCTGGGGTTGATAACGTCCTCTAGACTATATAAAAGCGCCGCGCTTGTCACCACCGGTCCCAGGCTTGACCCCAGGGGGGCCTTGGCATAGCATGGCCCCACCGAGGTTACCGTTCCATGAACACCGCGTCCCCCAGCCCCAAACCCGCCTGGCCCTGGATCGCCGCTATTCTCTTGGCGGCGGTGGTGGTGCGCGCCCTGCACCTGGTCTACCTCAACCTGGACTCGGACCACGCGGTGGTGGGGCTGATGGGCATGCACTTTTTGCACGGCGAGTTCGCCTCCATGTATTGGAGCTCGGACTACGGCGGCACCCAGGAGTCCTGGCTGGCGGCGCTCATCTTCGCCCTGGTGGGCCCCAGCCGGCCGGCCCTGGGCGCGGTGGTGGTCATCTTCGGCCTGGGTTTCCTGGTGGCGGTGTACCTTGCGGGCAAAGAGCTGTGGGGCCAAAGAGCCGGGCTGGCGGCCATGCTCATCGCCGCCCTGGGCCCCTACTACCTGGTGTGGCACCAGAGCATCCCCCGGGCCATCTACTGCTTCTCGCTGTTCATGGCCGCGCTGCTCATCTGGGTGGCGGCGCGCATGCTTAGCCGCCAGCCCGGCAGCCGGAGCTATCTCTGGCACGCCGGGCTCTTTGGGCTGCTGGCCGGCCAGGCGGCCTGGAACCACCCGCTCACCGCGGGGGTGATCCTGCCCTTGGCCCTGGTGCTCTGGCGGGCCGACCCGCCCCTGGTGGTCCGGCCGCGCATGGCCATGATGCTCGGCGGCTTTCTCACCGGCTGCCTGCCCTGGCTCTACTACAACCTCACCCACAACTGGCAGACCCTGCACTTCTTCCTGGCGCCCAAACGCCGCCTGGGCCTGTGGGCCGATATCAAGGCGGTGGCCACCGAGGGCATCCCGGTGCTGCTGGGGCTCACCTCGTACAAGGGCCAGGGCTGGGCCGTACCGGGGCTGCGCTACCTGGTGGCCCTGCTGTGGGCCGCCATCTTTTTGTGGGCCCTGTGGATATGGGGCGGACGCTTGGCCCGGCGCCTGGTCCGGGGCCGCGCCGGCGACGGCTCGGAGCTGCTGCCGGCCGTCTTGGCCGGAGTGTTGGGCATGTTCCTGCTGGTGGGGGGATCGGGCACTACCTCCTTCCGCTACCTCATCTGGCTCTACGCGGTCATCCCCCTGGCCGCAGGCTGGGCCTTTGCCCGGCTGGCGGAGAGCGGGGGTCTGCGGCAATGGGTGGCCTGGGCCGCGCTGTTGCTGCTGGCCGGTTTCAACCTGGCCGGCTCCATCGCGGCCACCCCGCTGATGGACCCGGCCTGGCGGGTCAGCTACCAGGCCCGGCGCCAGGCCGACCGGCAGATGATCAACTACCTGGTCCATCGTCACATCAAGTACGCCCTCACCCCCGACTATTGGCTGGCCAAGCTGCTCACCTTTGACGCGGCCGAAAAAGTGGTCGTGGCCCGGTCCATCCGCGACCGCTACCCGCCCTATTTCTACGCGGCCCTGCGCACGGCCTCCCCGCCCATACTGGCCACCCGTCCCGACGACGTGGCCGCCACCATCGCCACCCTCAAGGCCATGGGGGCCCGTTACCAACTAACCACGGTAGCCGGGCGCTTCAAGGTTTTCCATCCGGTACGGCCGCCGGCCGTACGGCCGGTGCTGGTGGAGGCGGCGGGCTTCAGCGCCCGGGCCGGGGTGAACCCCGGCTTGGCGGCCCGAGCCTGGGACCTGGCGGCCGCCACCCGCTGGCAGAGTCCCGGACCCCAGGCCGAGGGGCAGACCTACCTGCTGGACCTGGGCCGGGTGGTGCCCGGCGTGTGCCAGGTGCTGCTTTTGCCCGGCCGGGCTGGCGAGCAACCGGCCGGGCTGGAGCTGGCCGGCAGTGCGGACGGCTGCCGCTGGCAAACCCTGGCCGGCTGGGACCACCCGGTGTGGCCCGGCTTCTGGTCCGGCGGCAAGATGGTCATCCTGCCCGAGGCCCCCTGGCAGGAGCTGCGCTTTGCCCCGGCCGACCTGCGCTTCCTGCGCCTGCGGCTCACCAGGGCCAACCGCCGGCGCGCTTGGGGGCTGGTGGAGATGCTGGTGGGTCGCCGGCCGGACCGTCTTGCCCCGGTAGCCGACGTCAAGGCGGCGGCGGCCTGGATCAACCGCCGCGTGGACAAAGGCCCGGTGTGGTGCGAGCCCGTCTTGCAGGCCTGGCTGGCCCCGCGCCTGCGGGTGCGGCCGCTGATGGCCTTCCGGCCGGACTGGCTGCCCGCCTACCTCCTGCCCCGCATGCTCATGCCCCTGGACCGGCCGGTGGTTATGGCCCTGCGGCAAGAGATGACCCCGGCGGCCCTGCGGGTGCTGCACGCCGGTGGCTGGACAGTGCGGTGCGAGACCCGTCACGGCTACAGCCTGGTCACGGCCCGACCGCCGACGGCCCCTGCCGCGGCCGCGCTGCCGGTGCGTTCTTCTTCGCTGGTTGACGGCTGGTGGGTGATCGACCTGGGACGAGTGCGGCAGGTCGGGGGGCTCAAGCTGGCGGGCGCGGCGGCCTGCGCCGGGACCGGCCTGGGCCTGCAGGCCAGCCGCGACGACCGCCACTGGCGCCCGGTCCCCACCACCCGGCTGCGCCCCCCGCGTCTCTACTGGGCCGGGCTGCTGCCCCTGGCCGCCCGCCCCGGGGTGGCCGGCCTGGCCTTCGCGCCCCTGCACACCCGCTGGCTGCGCCTCACCCCGCCGGCCGGCTGCGCCTTCCCGGCTGGCTTCCAGGCGACTCCCTTGTCCCCGCCCGGCCGGGCCGAGTAACCCGCGGCCACGCCTACTGACGCACCACCTTGTCCACCACCAGGAAGCAATCGGGCTCAGAACAAGAGCGCCAGGTGATGCGCACGCGGTGGCCGCCGGCCTTGACCTGGCCCAGCTCCACCACCAGGTCGCGGTCGCCCTGGTAGCGGATGCCCGCCTTGTCCACCCCGTCCAGGGCCACCCGCACCACCCCGGGCAAGCGACTGAATCCCTGGAGGCGCAAGCTGGCCCGGCCACCCGGGAAATGCAGCCAGCCGGCGATGGAGTCGCCGTCTTGCAGGGCCCGGCCCCGCGGCCGGTGGGGGTAGGCGTAGTCGGCCCAGATGGGGGCCTTGGCCGAGACCATCAGTTCGGCCTCCAGCAAACGGGGAGGGTTGAAGCGTGCCGCGGCCAGCAGCCCACCGAGCCCCACGGCGACCACCAGCACCAGGGCGGCGATCTCGTTAGACGACAGGCGCGGGTAAGGCTTGGCCGTCCAGGCGGAGTGGCCGCGCCAAGTGACCACCGCCAGGACCACCACCACCAGGGCCGCCCCGGCTACCCACCACGAAAGCAGCGGCGAGTAGAGCTGGGTGGAGGGCAGCAAATGGTAAAAGACTAGGCTGAGCAGTCCCTGCACCACGTCGACCAGCCGGTTGATCCCCACCGCGGAGCTGAAGCGCAGCGGCGGCATGAGGGTGAGCACCCAAACGTAAGCCAGGCTCAGCCCGGCCGGCAGCAGCACCGCCAGGCGCTGCCAGGGCCGGGACAAGGCGGCCAGGCAGGGGGCCATGAACAGCGCGCCCACCGGCAGCACCGCCGCCACCAGGCGGCCGGGCGCAGCAAACCCGCCGAACCACTGGCACCACTGGGTATGCACCACGGCCGCCAATAGCAGTCCCGCCGGCAACAAGGCGGCCACCGCCGGGCCGGGCCGCCGGACCAGGGTGGCCGGCAAGCCGCCCAGGGCCAGCAGGAATACCGGCGCGGTAAAAAGCACTCCAAAGGCCTGGTCCAGGCCCAGGCCGCGCAGGGCGATCCAGGCGGTGCGCCACCAGGGATAGGCCTGCGATCCCTCCCGGCAGCCGTCGGCCAGGGCCAGGCGCAGCAGGGCCGGCCAGTCGGCGGCCGGCACCAGGGCCAGCCCCACCCCCAGGCCGACCACCACCAGGGCCATGGCCGGCCAGGCCCAGCGCCATCCACCCTGGCGCTGCAGGGCCAGGCCGAACCAAGCCACCACCAGTCCCACCGATACCGGCAGCAGGTTCACCTCCAGGAGGGTGACCAGTATGGCCGCGGCCAGGGCGCCCACTCCACCCCACCAGGGACGGCTTTCCACCAGGGCCAGCATGCGCAAGCCCACCACCAGCACCAGGGCGGCCGGGATGACCGGCAACACCTGTTGGGCGTGAAAAAAAACTGGGGCCGACAACATAGTGAGCAGGGTGGCCAGGGCCGCCGGGCGCGGCCGCACCCCCACCTGCTCCAACCAGGCCAAAAGCTGTGTCGCCAACAAGGCGGCCAGCACCGCCAGGGCGGCCAACACTCCGGCGCGACCTCCCAGGCTGTAGGCCGGGATCAGCAGGCGGGCCAGGACTCGCGGGCCGGTGTGTTGCCGCTCCAGGCGCAAGGCCGGGTCCCACCGCTCCCAGTAGAAACCCTGGTAGTCGGAGCGCTCCACCAGGATGGCCGGCAAGGGCTCCTCACCCTGGCCCAGGTAGTGGATCACCAGCAGGTTGTCCACCTCGGCCCCCACCGAGGAGACCGCCTGCTGCACCCAGCCGGCGGTGAGTAAAAAAATGACGGCTGCCACCAAGAACACCGCCGCTTGCCCGCGCCAACCCAAGCGGGACCCGCGGCGCGCCAGGGGCGAGAGGAAGCCCTGCCACGCCACCCGGATCAACAGCCAGCCCTTGAAGGTGAGCAGGCCCATGAACAACAGGCCCAGGGCCAGCCACACGTTGCCCAACTGGTCCCAGAGCACCGGCAGCAGCACCACCGGCGGCAGGAAAAAATAGGACAAGGCGTCCAGCAACAGGATGCGGCGGCGGTCCATGCCTTCAGGCGGGGCGGTGTCCAGGGTCAACAGCACCGACAGCACCAGGGTGGGCACCCACACGGCCAGGGGCAACCCCAGGTACATGAACTTGGCCAGGCCATAGGGCCGAGCAAAGGAGGCCATAAAACCCGGCGGCGAGGCGTCGGGCAGGTGGAGATGGGACCACAGCAGATAGATCAGTCCCCCGGCCACGGCGGCGGCCAGGCCCCCCAAGACGGCCAGCGCCCAGAGCATGCCCGCCTGGTAGTCCTCCCGGCTCACTCCGACGACTCCTCGGTCAGCTCCAAACGCAGGTAGATGCGTTTCCCCCCGACCTCGATGTAGGCCCCCTTGTGGGGCGGGAAGGTCCGGGCCCGCAGGATGTCGATCAGCTCCCGGGCGCTGTAGGTGGCGTCGGGGTCGATGCGGTCCACCGCCGCCACGTCGGCGTAGCAGTGGCTGCAACCGGCGGCCGGGTCCTGGGGCCGGCGGGGGGCGCTACCCTCGGCCAGAGCGGGCCAGGTGTCGGCAAAGAGCTCCACGCAGGCCCGCTCCAGGCGGCGGTAGAGGCTGTGGCCGGTGTCGCTGGGCCGCACCGTCACCTCGCGCTGGGCGATGATATCGCCGGTGTCCACCCCCTGGTCCACGTAGTGCAGGGTGACCCCGGCCGGGGTGCCCTGGATGATGGACCACACGTTGGCGTAGACCCCCCGGTTATGGGGCAACAGGCCGGGGTGCAGGTTGACGATGCCGCGCTCAAAGGCCTCCAGTAGCGGCGGCTTGATGAGGTAGCCAAAGAAAACCGACACCCCCATCTCGGCGTCCAGCTCGGCGATGGCGCCATGCACCGCGGGATCGGCCAGGCGCGAGCCATCGAAGATGCGCTCCGGCTCCAAGCCGGCCACCGCGATGATCTGCTCGCCATAGGTGCGCCGCTCGGGGGGATGGACCACCAGTCCGGCCACCTCCACCCCGCGCCGCTTGAGCTCGACCAACACCTGCCAGCCGGTCCAGTTATTGCCGAAAAATACGATGCGCATTACCGCCTCTCGCGCCCCTGGTTGAGCTGGGCCATTATTTACCGACCGTCCCCGGCTTGTCCCGCCGGCCGGCCACCGGCCCCGGGCCGGTGAAGAACGACTTCACCCAGTACCACAGACGCCCCAGGTATTCCTTGAGGGCCAGCTCCACCAACTCCAACCCCTGGCTGGAGGGCAGGTAGTCGTAATAGGTGCGGGAGTGGCCCAGGGCCCGGAAGTTCACCGGCGCCATAACGGGGTGCAGACCCCGGCGCTGGAAGAGGCCGCGCGCCCGGGCGGCGTGAAAGGCCGAGGTGACCAGCACGAAGGTCTCGCCGCGCAGGCGCGGAGCCAGCCGGTCGGCCTGGTCCTCGGTGTCCAGCGACTTGGGTTCGATCTCGATGGCCGAGGCCGGCACCCCCATCTCCCGGGCCAGGCGGGCCATCACCTCGGCGCAACTGATCCCGTGGTACACCGTGCCGTCCGACAGGATCAGCCGGGCGTGGGGCAGGGCCTTCCATAGCCGCACCCCCTCGTGCAGCCGCACCAGCGAGGCGGCCGAGAGGCGGTCGGCCCAGGGGGCCCGGCTGGAAGACATGCTGCCACCGAGCACCACCACCACCGACACCCCCTGCCCGGCCAGGCGGGCGGGGTCGGCAAACCCGCCGGCCTCCTTTTCCAACGGCAGCAGCAGCCAAGAGCCCACCACCGGGAAGGAGCAGACGGTGAGCACCACCACGGCCAGCCACAGCGCAACCGGCCCCCAGCGCCGCCCTCGCCGCCAGGCCGGCAAAAGCAAGCCCAGGTACAACAAGACCAGGCACAGCCCCACCGGCAACACCAGGCTGGTGACGATCTTCTTGATCAAAAAAGCGGCGTCGGTCATGGTCCCTCTCACCAAAGGGCCGGCCCCGGAGGCGCCGGCCGGTCAAATCAGTGCGCCTGGTCCCACGCGGCCAGGGCCGGGTCCAGGCGCTGGGCCAACTCGGCGGTGTAGCGCCGGGCCAGGGCGTCGCGTCGCCACAGGTAGCGGTGCTTGGCCCAGTAGTAGAACAATCCCTTGAGGTGGCTCAAGGCGGTGCGCGACAGGGGACGGCGGTGGCTCACCTGTTGAGTGTGGTGCAGCACCCGCAAGCCGGGATAGTACACCACCGCCAGGCCGGCCTTCCAACAGCGCAGGCAATAATCCACGTCCTCGGGGGCGTAGAATATCCGCTGGTCCAGGGGCCCCAGGCGCTCAAACACCTCGCGGCGCATAAACCAGCAGCAACTGATCACCGTGTGCACGGTGCGCAGACGGGTGAAGGGAAAGTCGTCGTACCAGTCGCGGTTCACCGGCGCGGCGCCCAGGAAGATGCTTGGCAGCTTGCGCAGCTTGTCGCCCAGGGTGGGAAAACGCTTGGCCGAATCATAGGTGGAGCCATCGGGCATGATGATGGCCGGCCCCACGATGCCCACCTCCGGGAAGTCGGCCAGTAGGCGGTCAACGCGTTCCAGGGAGCCGTCCAGCAGGCGGGCGTCGGAATCCATCACGCAAAACAGCCGACCCGTTGCCCGGGCCAGGGCCTGGTTGCGCGAATAGGTGGTGCCGGTGTTGCGCCCCAGCATGACGGTGTGCAGCCTCTCTCCCAGCCGCCGGCCGGCGCGCTCCAGCACCTGGGCGGTGTGGTCGGTGGAACCGTTGTCCACCACCCACACCTCGCAGTCCATATCCGCGGCCCGCGAGGCCTCGGCGGCCGAGTCCACCGCCGTCCCCAGGTTGTCCGCGTCGTTATAAGTGATGATCACGTAGCTGATGTCCGGCCGCCTGGTCATGTCGTCCTCCAGAGCGCCACCTCGCGGTACATCGCGGCGTAGGCCCCCACCATGGCCCGCAGGCTGAACTTTTCCTCGGCCCGCCGCCGGCCGGCCGCGCCCAGGGCGGCGGCGCGCCGGGGGTCTTTCAGCAACTGCTCCAGGGCGGCGGCCAGCAGATCGGGACGTCCCGGTTCCACCAGGAGGCCGGTCTGGCCGTCGATGACGATCTCGGGGTTGCCCCCCACCCGGGTGGCCACCACCGGCAGGCCGGCGGCCATGGCCTCCAGGATGGCGATGGAGATACCCTCGCTCAGGGAGCTCAGGGCAAAGACGTCGGCCGCCCCCAGCAGGCGGGGGACGTCGCGGCGCACGCCGGTGAATATCACCCGGTGGCTCACCCCCAGGCGCCGGGCCGTGGCCTCCAGGGCCTGGCGTTCCTCGCCGTCACCCACCAGCACCAGGCGGGCGGCGTCCAGGGCGGCCACCGCGGCGATGAGCCCGGCCTGGTCCTTGAGCCCCGAGAGCCGCCCCACCGTGATGATTACCTGGTCGTCTTCGGCCAGACCCAGCTCGGCCCGCACCGCGGCACGGGAGTCGGCCGCCCCGTCGAAGAGCTCCAGGTCCGCCCCGTTGTAAATCAGCCGCGCCTTGGCCGCCGGTACTTTATCCCTCTCCCGGGTCACCCGCAGGGCGTCGCGGCCCACGCAGACCACCAGGCGGGCCATCCTGGACACCAGCCGACTCATCCAGCGGTGGCTGGCATCCTTGCCGAAACTGGCCCCGTGCCGGGTGTAGACCACCGGCCGCCGGGTGAGCAGGCCGGCCAGGCCGCAGTAGAACATGGCCCCCTGGTTGTGGGCGTGCAACACGTCCACTCGCTGCTCCCGCACCAGGCGGGCCAGGCGGCGCACCGCGCCCGGGTCGATGCCCGGCCGTTTATCCAATTTATAATAGGGCGTGCCCGCGGCCTCCAGCCGGGGAACCAGGTCGCCGGCCTTCTCCAGGCAGGCCACCAAGGGGCGCAGGCCGAACTCGGGTCCCAGGCGGGCCAGGTCCAATACAACCATCTCCAGGCCACCGGTCTGGAGACTCCAGGTTACATGCAGTATGGTTAAAGAGTGGGCGGTGCCGGTCAAATCGTCCTCCATCCAGCCCCAGCTTAACCCCGGCCAGGTCCCAGGGCAAGACCCCGCGGCTTTATTGACAGCCCGCCCGCCGTAGCCATACAGTACTAGCCAGGATGGCTACTATGCCTTGATGACCGGGTACCAGGCAACCAGCGAGTTGGCATGACGCAAAACAACCCACCAGAGAAGTCGACTTCCCGCCTGTCGGTGCTGGCCCTCACCAGCCAGTATCCCAACGCGGCCTCCCCCCACCAGGCGTCCTTCAACCGCCAGCAGTTCGCTGAGTTGGCCAAAATCTGCGACCTGTCGGTGGTGGCCCCGGTGCCCATCAAGGAGATGCTGGGGCCCGGCCAAAATCCCAGTAAACCGTTGAGCCGCCACCCCCCGGTGGTGCACCCCGTGTTCTGGTATCCCCCCAAGTTCAAACGGCAATGGCACGGCAGGACCTACCTGTGGTCGGTGTGGCCCGCGGTGCAGCGGGTGGCGAAGTCGCGGGCCTTTGACGTGATGCTGGCCACCTGGCTATACCCCGACGGCTGGGCCGCGGGGGTGATGGCCCGGCGGCTGGGCCTGCCCCTGGTGATCAAGCTGCACGGCAGCGATGTCCACACCCTGGGCCGCGACGCCACCCGTCGGCCCAAGCTGATCGAGGCCCTGGCCGCCGCCAATAAAGTGGTGGCCGTGAGCCGCGACCTGGCCGAGGCGGCCGAGGAGCTGGGGGCCGCGGCTGAGCGCATAACCGTGGTGCCCAACGGCATCGACCACGACCTGTTCCGGCCGAGGGACAAGCTGCGCGCCCGAGAGGAACTGGGCCTGGACCCGCACGCCACTTACCTGCTTTTCTTGGGACGCCTCAACCTGGTCAAGGGGCCGGACCTGGCGGTGGAGGCCCTGACGCTCATCAACGACGCCAACTTACTGGTAGTGGGCGACGGGCCCATGGAGGAATCGCTCAAGCAGCGCGCCGCCCGCCTGGGCCTGGGCGAGCGGGTGTTGTTCCTCGGCCAGCGCCCCCACCAGGAGGTGCCGCGCTACCTGGCCGCTTGCGATCTCCTGGTGTTGCCCAGCCGGTCCGAGGGCCAGCCCAACGCGGTATTGGAGGCCCTGGCCGCCGAACGGCCGGTGGTGGCCGCCGCGGTGGGCGGGGTGCCCGAGATCGTGGCCGATAGCCGGCAAGGCATGCTGTTCCCTCCCGAGGATCCGGCCGCCTTGGCCGCGGCGGTGCGGCGGGCCCTGGAATATCCCTGGGACAACCGCGTCCTGGCCGAACCGCTGGCCCAGCGTTCCTGGAAAGCCAACGCCGCCAAGCTGCTGGAGGTCCTGGGCACGGCGGGCCGAGAAGCGCAAGCGCCATGAGACGGTTTCTGCTCATAAGCTACGTGTTTCCGCCTGCCGGCGGCGGCGGGGTGCAACGCCCGGCCAAGTTCGCCAAGTACATCGGCCGCTTTGGCTGGGAGCCGGTGGTGGTGACGGTGAAAAACCCCTCGGTCCCCAGCCGGGACGAGTCCCTGCTAAAGGACCTGCCACCAGAGCTGATCGTGCGGCGCCTGCCCACCCTGGAGCCCTCGCCCCCGGCCGAGCCGGCCCCGGGTGGCGGCGGGGAGCCAGGCCCGGTGGGCAGGCTCAAGAAGTGGGTGGCCGGCAAGCTGTTTCCCGACCGGCACGTGTTATGGA
>JAMOVV010000163.1 GCA_027067385.1 Desulfarculaceae bacterium | reverse complement strand
GGCGGGCCGGGTGGCCGACATGGCGGTGCAGATTCACGGCGGCATGGGCTACATGCAGGAATACCCGGTGGAGCGCTTCTACCGGGACCTGCGGCTTACCCGCATATACGAGGGCACCGACGAGATTCAGCGCTTGGTCATCGCCCGCGAGCTGCTCAAGGAATAAGGGCTCTCCGTGGGTCAGGGGGATTTTACCGGCATCATTTTCCTCTAACGGACTAAGGAGGACACCGTGCGAGTGGCAGAGGTCTTTGTGGCCGGGGCCGGGCTGATGGGCTCGGGTATCGCCCAGGTCTGCGCCCAGGCCGGGCTGGCGGTGCACCTGTTTGACCTGGACCCCGACCAGGTGGACCAGGCCCTGGAGAACATCCGTTGGTCGGTGGACAAGCTGGTGGCCAAGGGCAAGGTGGCCGGCTCGGTGGACGAGGTGATGGCTCGCATTTCCCCGGCCGCCGACCTCGCCCCGGCCGCCGGCGCCGACTTGGTCATGGAGGTGGTGTTCGAGGACCTGGAGGCCAAGCGCAGACTCTACCGCGAGCTGGCCCCAGTGGTCTCGGACGAGGCCCTGGTGGCCAGCAACACCAGCGCCATTCCCATCAGCCAACTGGCCGCCCACGCGCCGGACCCCCAGCGGTTTTTGGGGCTGCACTTTTTCAGCCCGGCGCCCATGATGGGCGCGGTGGAGGTGATCCGGGGCGGGCTCACCACCCGGGAGGTGTTTGCCGCCGGGGGTGATTTCGTGCGGGCCATCGGCAAAGAGCCGATCATGGTGCAGCGCGACGTGCCCGGCTTTGTGCTCAACCGTATCAACTTCCCCTCCACCATCGAGGCCATGCGCCTGGTGGAGGCCGGGGTGGCCACGGTGGAAGACATAGACAAGGGGCTGCGCCTGGCCATGGGCCGCCGCATGGGCATCTTTGAGACCGGCGACATGGTGGGGCTGGACGTGACCCACGGCGCCTTGATGGCCATGTACCAGGAGACCGGCGAGCCGCGCTGGTTCCCGCCCCTGCTGCTGCGCCGCAAGGTGGCCGCCGGTCAACTGGGGCGCAAGACCGGCGTGGGTTGGTATCGCTATGACGACCAGGGCAGGCGCTTGGGTCCGGCCGAGGACTGAGACGCCCTGGTGCGGTGAGGCCCGGCGCGCCGCCCGGGCGCGGCCGGGGGCAGGAGGATGAACATGGACCGAGCCTTGGTTACCTGGCGTTTGCAGGACTCCATCGCCCGGGTGGAGATCCACAACCCGCCCATGAACGCCCTGGACATGGACACCCGCCTGGCCCTGGAGGGGGTGTTTGCAGAACTGGAGCGCATAAGCGACCAGGTGCGCGCGGTGGTGCTGGCCGGGGCCGGGGACCGGGCCTTTGTGGCCGGGGCGGACATCAAGGCCTTTATCGACCTCACTCCCGAGACGGCCATGGCCCGGCTGCGCAAGACCCACCGGATATTGGCCCGGGTGGAGAACTACCGTTGGCCGGTGATCGCGGCCATCGGCGGCTTTTGCCTGGGCAGCGGTTTGGAGCTGGCCCTGTGCTGCGACCTGCGCCTGGCCGCCGACGACGCGGTCTTCGGCTTTCCCGAGGTGAACCTCTCGATCTTTCCGGGCAACGGGGGCACCGCCCGGGCCCTGTACTACCTGGGCCTGGGCCGCTTCAAGGAGCTGGTCTACACCGGCCGCCGTATCAGCGCGGCCGAGGCCTATGAATACGGCCTGGTGGAAAGGGTGGTGCCCTCCGGGGAGCTGATGGACCAGGCCCTGGACCTGGCGGGCAGCATCGCCCGGCGCGGTCCCCTGGGGGTGGCTGCGGCCAAGGCGGTGATCAACCGCAACCGGGACCTGGCCCTGGGCGAATCGCTGGAGAGCGAGGCACGGGCCTGGGCCAAGCTCACCGAGACCCAGGACATGCAGGAGGGGGCTTGGGCCTTTGTGGAGAAGCGCCGGCCGCGCTACCGGGGCCGCTGAGCCGGACCTGCCGGGCCCGGCTGAGACGGGTCGGCCTGGTGGCGGGGTAGGGCAAAGGTGAAGACGCTTCCCCGACCGCCGGTGCTCCAGGCCCAGATGCGGCCGCCGTGGGCCTCCACGATCTTCTTGCAGATGGTTAGCCCCAGGCCGGTGCCGGTGGTGCGGCCTTGGCCGCTGCTGGAGGGCAGGGTGTGGAATTTTTTAAAGATGCTCTGCAGGTCCGCCGCTGATATGCCCACCCCCTGGTCGGCCACCGACACCTGGACCTCCTGGCCCTTATCGCGCGCCTCTATCCTGACGCAGGACCCCGGCGGTGAAAACTTGATGGCGTTTTCGATGAGGTTTACCAGTACCTGCTCGATGCGCTCGTAGTCCATCTCCACGTAGATGGATTCCACCCCCTGGGCGCAGATGGACACGCCGCTTTCCTTGGCCCGCAGGCTAAGTATCTCGATGACTTCCCGGATCAGCTCGGCGATGTCAGACTCCTCGAAGGACCAGGACAACTTGCCGGCCTCGATCTTGGTCAGGTCGAACAGGTCGGAGATGAGGTTGAACATGCGCAGGCTGTTCTTGTCGATGATCTCCACGTAGCTCTGTTTCTCCTGGTCCTGGAGGGTGCGCTTGAGGTAGTCCACCGCGCCCTGGATGGCGGTGATGGGTGAGCGCAGCTCGTGGGACATGTCGGCGAAGAACTCGGTCTTGATGCGGTCCATCTTCTTGAGCTCGCGGTTGGCCTGCGACAGATCGCGGGTGGCCTGGGCGATCTCCAGGGCCATCATCTCGTGGTTGAGAGCCAGCTTTTCCCCCATGGTGTTGAAGGCGTGCCCCAGTTGCTGGAACTCATCACCGGTGTTGATCTGCACCCGGGCGGCTAGGTTGCCCTGGCTGATCTCGCCGGCCATCTCCTTGAGGCTGTTCATGGGGCTGATCACCAGGCGGCGCAGCAGGAAGAACAAGGTGAAGGTGGTGAGCAGGATGAGACCTATGCCGGCGGCGGCCATGCGCAGGTGATCGGTACGCAGGGCGCGTTTTAAGTGCTCGGCCGGAAAGATGATGCTGAGGCAGCCCACGATATTGCCGGTGGTGTAGGCCGGGCTCCGGTGGCAGGCGAGGCAGGCCTTGTCCACGTACAGGGGGATGGAGTAGTGGAACGAGGTCTCCTCGCCGTTGGTGTTGAATACGTAGACTTCCTTTTCGCCCTTGTGGATAAAGCGGAACAGGGCCGCCCGTTCGAAGTCGTTGGGCCGGTTGGCCGGGTTCAAGGGGTGGATACTGGCCAGGCGGAAGCGGTAGAGGTTTTCCCGCAGCGAGTATTCCGAGAGCTTCTTGGTTACCATGGAGGGGGTGAAGCGCTGGTAGACGCCCCGGGAGGTCTCCATGGGGTCGTTGAAGAAATACCGGGTGCCGCGGGCGCCGTCGGAGTTTTTGGCCACCATGATGCCGCCGCAGTCGGAGACCCATTGGCGGGTCAAGACGATCTGCCGGGCCAACACCCGGGCCTGGTTGAGTACCTGGCTCTTGGCGGTCTTCTCGGCCCGGAAGCCGTTCCAAACGAAGATGGCTCCCAACACCGGCAGGAGGATCAAGGCGATCATCAGCAGGAACTTGACCTGCAGGGACAGGGCCAGTCGCTTTGGGGGGGTGGAGACCATCTGGTTATCTCGTGACCGGGCGGGGCCCGCAGGGTGGCGGTGGATGGCGAGACACCGGCGGGGCCGGGGTCACGGGGCAGGCTCGGTCCCCTTGGCCGGGGCCGAGACCTGGTCGAGATCGCAGGCCGCCGGGCCCGCCGACGGGCCGGGCGCAAACTGAAAGGTGAGCGCCCGTCCCCGCTTTTTGCAGGCCACCACGCAATTGCCGCAGTTGTTGCAGTCGGTTCCTACCAATTGTGTGGTACGCCCCGGGTCCAAGTCAAGGCTACAGGCCCGGGCGCAGGGGTGGTCATGGCCCTTGCAGATGCACTTGGCCGGGTCAAAGGCCACCTGCAGGCGCCGGGGGTTGAGCTGCTTGGCCAGCACCAATAGCACCGACTGGGGGCAGAGGTCGCGGCACCACAAGCGGCGGCGACTGAGCATCTCGATGAGCAGGAGCAGGAGGATGGCCACGATAGCCAGCGACAAGTGGCCCTGTACGAATATGAACTGGAAGATGCGCGAATACCAGGCCGGCAGGGAGAGCTGGTTGAGCACCGGGGTGGTGGAAAAGAGCAGGAACCCCGTCAGCCCCAGGATGAAGATGGTTCCCTTGATCCATAACCCGCCGGCGTGCAGCCCCTGGTAGCCCTTGGGCAGCAGGCGCTTCCCCAGGCCCTGGGCCCACTCCGAGAGCAGGCCGAAAGGACAGACCCAGGAGCAAAACACGGTGCCCAGGGCGGCGGCCAGCCACAGGGCCACCGCGGCCCCGATGATGAGATCCAGCGCCAGGTAATTGTTCTTCAGGGTTATCTGCAGCACGGCCAAGGGGTCGGCCAGGGGGAAGCCGGCCAGCCTGAAGGAGAGGAAGTTGCCGTAGGCAAAGCTGATGCGCTGGCTGTTGAGCCAGGGGATAAGGATGAAGGCCAGGGCCACCGCGATCTGCACGCAGCGGCGGTAGGTGCGCAGGGTGGGCCTTTTCATCGCACGAACCGGGTGGGGATGGTGGTTACGGCGTCTTGGGAGCAGACGTGTTCGCACACGCCGCAGCCGGCGCATTGGTCGGTGATCACCGGGTACTCGCCCCGTTCCAGGATGATGGCGGTGCCCTTGAGGGGGCAACGCTCAAAACAACTGCGGCAGATGATCAGCCCCTTCCAGGTGTAGCAGCGGGTGCGGTCCAGCTTGGCAAAGCCCATGCGCACCTTTTCGATGGGCACGTCCTCCAGGGCGTCGGAGGGGCAGATGGCGCTGCAGCGCATGCACAGGTGGCAGGGGGCCTGGCGGGGGTCGATCTGGGGGGTCCCGGCCAGGAAGGGATTAAACCCAGTTCTCATAGAGATACAGTCGAATATACAAACCTGGGCGCACTGCCCGCATTGCAGGCAGCGCGCCAGGAATTCTTTCTCGGGCCGCGCTCCAGGTGGTCGGAGGAAGCGGGATTTACTCATCAGGCGCCATCGGCCTCCAGTTCATCCTCGATGGTGAGGTAGGTGGTGTAGATGGTGAGCACGCCCGGCAGGCGGTCCAGTTGGTCCACCGCGGCCTCCATCTGGTCCCCGGGCGCCTCGGCCACCACCACGATGTATTGTCCCTCGTGGATGCCATAGGTGGTCATCCCGGCCATGGCGCTGATGCGCTCTTGCAGGGCCTCGGCCTCTTCCACGAGGCTGTGCACCAACAGGCCGGCGATGGCCATGGCTACACCTTGCTCACCCGCACGGCGCAGATCTTGTACTCCGGCTGCTTGGAGCCGGGGTCAAAGGCGTCGAGGGTGAGCTTGTTGATCAACAGGTGCACGTCGAAGAAGGGCACGAAGACCAGCCCCGGCCGGCATACGTCGCTGACCCGCGCCTGGAAGACCATCTTGTCGCGGCGGGTTTCCAGCTTGACGTTGTCGCCGTTGTTGATGCCCATCTTTTTGGCGTCGGCGGCGGCCAGCTCCACGTAGGCCTTGGGGAAGGACTTGCGCAGCTCCGGCACCTTCATGGTCATGGTGCCGGTGTGCCAGTGGTCGATGACCCGGCCGGTGGTGAGCACGAAGGGGTACTGGGCGTCGGGCTCTTCGGCCGCGCCCTTGTAGGGCCGCAGCCAGATGACCGCCCGGCCGTCGGGCTTGCCGTAGAAGTGATACTTGCGGGGATGGTCCTTGGGGATGTTGGGGTCCTCGCCCCGCACGTAGCGGATATTGGTGCCCGGGTGCTTCTCGTCGGGACAGGGCCAGCGGATGCCCGATTCCTTGCGCATCCGCTCGCGGGTCATGCCCCAGAAGTTGTAGGGCGTGGGCCGGGCCACCGCCCGCCACTCGTCCCACACCTCGGCCGAGTTCTTGAAGTTCACCAGCTTGGGGTCCACCCCCATGCGCTTGGCCAAGTCCACCAGGATGTTGACCGAGGGACGCGCCTGGCCCGGGGGATCGATGGCCTTGGAGATGAGCGAGTAGCGCCGCTCCGAACAGCCGTAGACGCCTTCACGCTCGCACCAGAAGGCCGGCGGCAGCACCACGTCGGCGAACTTGAGCGTCTCGGCGTCGCGGAAGGCCTCGATGACGCAGACGAAGGTGTCCTTGCGGGCCAGGGCGGCCTGGTGCTTGTTGACGTTGGGCAGGGAGTGGGCCGGGTTGGTGCAGAGCATCAGCAGGGCCTTGACCTTGCCCTGGCCCAGGGCGTTGTACAGGGCCACGGTGTGCAGGCCGGGCTTGGGGTTGATGGTGCCCGGCGCCAGGCCCCAGAGTTTTTCCATCTCGGCGCGGTGCTCGGCCTTTTTGATGAGCCGGCCGGCCGGCAGCAGGTGGGACAGGCCGCCGGTGTCGCGCACCCCGCCGCAGGCGTTGGGCTGGCCGGTGAGGGAGAAGGGGGTGGAGCCCGGCTTGCCGATCTTGCCGGTGAGCAGGTGCAGGTTGTGGATGAGGTTGTTGGCCCACACCCCGCGGATGCGCTGGTTGATGCCCATGCACCACAGCGACATGGTGGCCGAGGACTCGGCGAACCACTGGGCCATCTTGCGGATGGTGGCCGCCGGCACCCCGGAGAGGGCCTCGGCCTTTTCCGGCGTGTAGTCGGCCAGGAACTTCTGGTAGTCCTCGAAGGAAACCTTCTCCTTCTTGTTGTTCATGAAGTTGACATACCTGCCGTGGAAGCGCGGGTTGTCCAGCTCCTCCTGGATGATGTGGTAGGCCATGGCGTTGAGGATGGCCAGGTCGGTGCCCGGTTTGAAGCTCACGTGCAGGTCGGCGATGCGGGCGGTGTTGGTCTTGCGGGGGTCGACCACGATGATCTTGACGTTCTTGTCCGACTGCTTGCGCGAGGCGATGCGCTTGAAGAGAATGGGGTGACACTCGGAGGTGTTGGAGCCGATGATAAAGAAGCAGGTGGCCGCGTCGATATCCTCGTAGCTGCCCATGGGCTCGTCTTTGCCAAAGGTGGTGACGTAGCCGCCCACCGCCGAGGCCATGCACAGGCGCGGGTTGCCCTCCACGTTGTTGCAGCGCAGGCCGGCCTTGAATATCTTGCTGGCCAGGTAGGTCTCCTCGGTGAGCGCCTGGCCCGAGCCGTAAAAGGCCACCGCGTTGGGGCCGTCGCTTTTGAGCACCGCCTTGAACTTGCCGGCGGTGTAGTCCAGGGCCTCGTCCCAGCTAACCGGGGTGAGCTTGCCGTTCTTGCGGATCAAGGGCTTGGTGACCCGCTCCTTGGCGTAGATGATCGGAGGCATGAGGGCGCCCTTGAGGCACAAGAAACCGGCGTTGTGGTTGTTGGGGTCTCCCTTGACCATGACCGCCTTGCCGCCGCGCACGCCCACCAGCACGCCGCAGCCGGTGCCGCAGAAGCGGCATACACCCTTGACCCAGCGATCCATACCATCGCTGCCCGCCGCCTTGACCACCGGCGCGCCGATGGCCATCAGGGCCGTGGCCGCCGCCGAGGCCTTGAGAAACTCTCTTCTGGAAACCGCCATTTTCTCCCTCCAGGCTGTCAAAAATCTCCAAGCAACAACCGCCTTGGTTGCTACTGCACGGTCTTCTTGGCCACCGGTTTTACGTAGGCCTTGTGGTGCAGGGAATTGTTGTGGAACGGGTGGCAGTCGGTGCACACTGGTTTGAGACCGTACTTGTATTCCATCTTTTTAATGCTGGGATCGTGGCACTTGCGGCAGGTGGTGTTCACGTCGGGCGACACCGCGTAGGGTACCGACCCCTTGCCGTCGGGCTGGCCGTGGCACACGAAACACTTGACCAGCATCACCCCGTGCTTGCTCTCGTACCAGTCCTGGGCCACCTTGGGGGTGGCCTTGAGGTGGCACTGGAAGCAGTCGCCCAGCTGGTCCGGGCTCTTGAGGTGGTCCACCGCTTGGCAACGCACCTTGGGGAAGGCCAGGTTGATGTATAAAACAGCCACGCCCACGGCCAACACCAACACCGCCAGTATCCACAGGATTCGCTTGGTCCACTTCTTGGGCTTGGGCCCGTTGTCACCGGTCGCTGTCATCGGCGCCGCTCCGCTGTCTGCAGGGAAAGCCTCTTGGCAAACTCCTGGTTGAAGAAATAACGCCGGTCGAATTCGGGCAGGTGGGCCATGTTGAAATGACAGCCAACGCAGCCCCGCTTGGTATTGCCGTTTTCTTGCAGGTAGGCTTGGTGGCAAAGCTCGCCGATGGGCGAAATCTTCTTTTCGCCGCGTGCGTCCTTGGTGAGGTCCTGGTGGCAGGCCAGGCAGTTTTCATCCACCACGAAGCGCCGCGCCACCGGCTGCATGGCCCGGCGGTCCAGGTTCTCCGGGTCGCCGAACTGGTGCACCCAAATATCCTTGAACCCCAGCACCACCTTTACCGTGAGGTAACGCAGGCCGATGGAATTGGGGACGTGGCATTGCTGGCAGCCGATGGGTTGCTTGTCCTTATCCACCGCGTGGGGAGATTTCTTCAACTCGTCTTGGTAGCGTCGCATCTCGTGGCAGGACATGCAGAATTCGGTGGTGGAACTCTGGGCCAGGGGGATCGCGGCCCCCGCGATCACCACCACCAGCACCGCCAACAGGATCAGCCATTTCTTGGGAAGCTTGCGGCCGCCTTGCGCCACTTGACATCCTCCTTGCGCTCCTGCCAAACCACCGACAGGGGCTCTCGATCCAGATATCCGTGAGCCCTGTTGATTACCTAAAATATTCCTAGCAAAACTGTATGTAAGGATGGAGTTAAAGGTGTTGCATGGCCGTAAATTGGGCGTGGCCGGCTTGCGTTGGCCGGGCCGTGGCGACAAACTGGAATAACCGGCTAGGCTGCCTGGTTTTCTGCCTGGCCAGGGGGCCGAGCCGTCCGGCGGGAGCGACACCCGCCGGATATGGACAATCAGCCGTGTTGTACGGTATGAAGATGGCGGGAACCAACGGGCGCCCAGCCGGCGCGGTAGGCTCTTTGGGCCAGCCGTTGGTTACCCGGGAACGGACGCCATGGCCGAGGCTCAGCGACAAATCATACTGGTAATCGACGACGACGAAGATATCGTCAAGACTATCAAGGGCAACCTGGAGCTCGATGGGTTCGAGGTGATCAGCGCCTTCAATGGCCTGGGGGGCATCGAAAAGGTCAAGCAGCATCGCCCCGACCTGATCATCCTGGACCTCAACCTGCCGGACATCGACGGCATCAAGGCCTGCCAGTTCATACGGCGCGAGTTCGACTTTCCCATCATCATGCTCACCGCCCGCGACGGCGTGGCCGACACCGTGCTGGGCCTGCAGTGCGGGGCCGATGACTATATCGTCAAGCCCTTCAACGCCCTGGAGCTCTCGGCCCGCATAAAGGCGGTGCTCAAGCGCCTGGAGCGCAGCATCGTCAAGCGTAATTACCAGTGCGCCGGCATAGCCATTGACTTCAAGTCGCGCCAGGTGAAAGTCGGTGACCAGCCGGTGCAGCTCACCAAGACGGAATACGAGCTGCTGGAGCTGTTCATCAGTTTCCCCAACGAGGTGCTGTCCCGCGAGTTCATCCGCCAGCAGATATGGCGCGACTCCAACCTCTATAAACACAGCCGCACCGTGGACGTGCACGTGCAGCGCCTGCGCAAAAAGCTGGAGCGCGACCCCAACCGCCCCCGCCGCATCGTCACCGTGGCCGGGGTGGGCTACAAGTTCCAGGCCGACGCCTGCCAAGACGCCTAGACCGGTCGCCGCCGGCCTCCCCAAAAGAAATGTAACAACACCTAGATGAGAGCTGTTATTGCTTGTTTCGGGACCCTAGCGTGGTGACGAGCGCGCGCCGCCGCGTCGCCGCTGGCAATTCCGACCATAGCTATCAGAAATTTCATTGATATTTGCGCGGGCCCGTTGCTAAAATATTTAAGAGAACACACGCAGGGTAGGTGGGATATCGTCGCGATTTTACGCCCGGGATAAGCGACAAAGTTAAGTGGGGGGCAGGTCTGTAACTTATTTTACAAAATCTTGCCTTGCCTGTGGCTGCCGGCAGAATGCATAAAGGTAGCAGCGAGGGGGGTCACGCTAAATAGCTGCCTCCCGTGCTTTCCCCGGCCCCGGCAGACCCGGGCACGGCCGGGCCACGGGCTGATTGAGCGATGGAGTCGTTTCCAGTTCAACACAAGTGAAGGAAGAAATGGCATGACGACAGAGACCAAGCCCAAGAAAACCAAGAGCAAGTCCAAGTGGGTCTATGGTCTTGCCGTTGGTATTGTCCTGAGCGTCATGATGGTGTTGGCCTCGGGGTTCATGATCGACATTACCAACAAGGACACTTTCTGCGTTACCTGCCACATCATGATTCCCTTCCAGCAGGCCTGGCGCGAGTCGGTGCACGGCGGCAAAAACCCCCAGGGGTTCACCGCCCAGTGTGTTGACTGTCACCTACCCCACGGCGACTTCTTCCAATACCTGGTGGCCAAGGCGGTCACCGGCACCGGCGACGTTATCCACAACCTCTATATAGACGCCGATGCCTACGACTGGATAGGCGCTTCTGAACGACGGCGTCTGGGGTTCACCTATGACAGCGCTTGCCGCCACTGCCACAATGTGCTCACTCCGCCGGGTATGCGACGCGGCGGGTTCTTGGCCCACCGGGCCTACCTGCGCGGCGACACCAAGAAGCGCTGCACCGAGTGCCACCCCCACGTGGGGCACAAAAACATGGCCGACGCGGTGAACCGGTATTTCAACAAGAGAGAAATATAAATTTAAAGATATATGCTTCCACCGGCGTAAAAGGAGGAAACCATGAAGCCGAAAATTGGCGTTTTCAGCATAATCGGGCTGGTGGCCCTGGCAATGCTGATCGCGGCCGGTCAAGCGGTTATCGCCGCCGAACAGGCCGCGGAATATCCCAGCCTCCCCAAAGAGCTGATTATCAAGCGGGGGTTCACGCCCGACGCGCTGCGGTGCATCGAGTGTCATGCCAAGAAGATGCCCGGCATTGTGGAGGGTTGGAAAGCCAGCCGCATGAGCCACGCCGGGGTCTCCTGCTACGACTGCCACGTGGTGAAGAAGACCTCGCCCATGGCCAGCCAGTGCGAAGGCATCAAGGGCAGCCAGATATTCATTTCGCCCATGGTTTCCTCCAAGACCTGCAGCCGGTGCCATCCCCAGGAAGTGGAGCAGTTCCTTAAGAGCGGCCACGGCAAGTTGGCCACCGCGGCGGTGATGGACCCGGCCAAGGCCGGCGGCAAGCTGATCAAGCTCCAGTTCTGGTACGAGGGCGCCGCCTTCATGGATGGCATCAAGCTCAAGTGGAACACCGGCACCCCGGTGGGCAGCAAGCCCTACATGCGGGCCTCGCGCGCCTCGGGCTGCCAGATGTGCCACGGCACCACGGTGGAACTGGGTCCGGACCACAAGCCCATCAACCAGACCTGGCCCGGCGGGGTGGGCACCCGCTACCCCGACGGCAGCGTGGGCACCTGTACGGTCTGCCACACCCGGCATAAGTTCTCCATCGCCGACGCCCGTAAGCCCGAGGCCTGCGGCGCCTGCCACCTGGGTCCCGACCATCCCAATATCGAAATCTACATGGAGAGCAAGCACGGCCAGAACTACCTGGTGCACGGCGAGGAGTACAAGTGGGACAGCCCGCCCGAGGCCTGGGAGCCCGGCGACTACCTGGCCCCCACCTGCGCCACCTGCCACATGAGCGGCATCGGCGATCTGGCCACCACCCACAACGTGCAAGAGCGCCTGAAGTGGGACCTGATGCACAAAAAGTCGGTGGTGCGCAGCGGCGCGCGCGGCGACGGCGTCAAGGGCGAGAAGCTCATGCGCAAGGTCTGCGCCAACTGCCATGGGCCCACCCACACCAAGACCCAGCGGGCTACCCTGAACTACGCGGTTGAGCTCTACAACAAGTACTGGGACGGCGCCACCAAGATGGCCGCCGAGCTCAAGGCCAAGGGCCTGCTGGGACCCGATCCCTGGCAGGACGGCTTCCAAGAGCTGATGTACTACCTGTGGCACCACACCGGACGCCGGGCGCGCCAGGGTGCGGCCATGAACGCGCCGGACTACGCCCACTGGCACGGCTTCTTCCAGGTCTTCCAACTCTACCAGGACATGGTTAACATCTACGACCGCCGTATGAAGACCGGCAAGATCGAGCCCTACAGCCCGGTGATCAGCTCGGCGCCGTACTAAAGACAAACCAGGCGAGTACCTGACAGCCTCGCCTTAACCGGATAACCTAACCCCTGGGAAGCCCCGCCACTGGCGGGGCTTCTCTTTGGGGCCGGGGCGATTCACCCGGTCATGGTCCCCCCCGCCGGCGGCGGGGACGTTTTGTTTGGGGGGTTAGCCAGCGGGCAATAATAGCTTAGGCGCGGCGGTAGTAGGCGGCCAGCTCGTCCCAGGCCGCGTCTTCGTCCCAGCCCAGGGCCGGGCCGTCGACCGGCTCGGTGTTGATGCGCACCAGGGGCTCGGAGAAGTCGGTCTGTTGGGCCAAGGCCACCGGGCACTCCAGGCCCAGGCGCGGGGCCATGGCCTCGGCAAAGCGCCGGGCAAAGGCGCCCTGGGTCTCCACGTAGCCGCTGGGGTTGCGGCGCACCAGGCCGGGGGCGCTGGGCAACCCGGCGGCAAAGTCGGCGTAGGCGGCGGCCAGCAGGCTGACGTGGATGTTGTCGCGCACGTAGCGCGGCGTGTTCACCGAGGGGGTCTGGCCCGCCTTCCAGGTGCGCACCAGGTAGGCGGTGAAGCGCGGCTCCTCGTAGGGGCCGAAGGGGTTGGGGATCACGAACTTGCCCAGGCTGAAGCCGGTCGCGTCGGCGTAGAACTGGCACACGGACGCGGTGAGCCCCTTGGACAGGCCGTAGGGGCTAAAGGCCGCCAGCGGCCGGTTGCCGGCCCCTTCGCCGGGCTCGAAAACGCTGCCGGTGATGATGAGCTTGGCGCACCCTTGCTCGGCCAGGGCGCGCAGCACCGCCGGCAGGTTGTGGGTGTTGGCCGCCAGGGCCCCGGCCACGTCAAACTCCGGGCTGCGATAGTCGCCCACCTGGGCGGCGTGGTGGCAAAGCAGGTCAAAGGGACCGTCGCTTTTGATGGCCCGCAGAAAGGCCTCCTCGCCAAAGCGCAGGCCAAAGCGCCGGGTGCACAGCGGCTCCAGGGCCTCCACCCGCGCCCGGCGCACCCCCTGGTATTGCTCGGGCCGGCGCAGGATGGCGGCCACCACCTGGTGCCCCTGGGCGGCCAGGGCCTGGATGAACCAGTACCCGGTGAAAGAGCTGGCCCCGGTGAAAAGTATGCGCATGCTCGCGTCCCTTGGCTGGTTGCCGTCTAGAGCCCCTTTAGGTGATAGTCCTGGTCGAGGTCCGGCCAGGCGCGGTCCTTGTCCGAGATGACCTTGGGCTCGGCCGGCCAGTCGATGGCCAGCTTGGGGTCGTTGTAGCGCAGGCCCCGTTCGGCCTCGGGGTCGTAAAAGGCCGAGACCAGGTAGAGCGTCTCGGTGTCCGGCTCCAGGGTGAGAAAGCCGTGGGCAAAGCGCCGGGGCACGTAGAGCATGGTGCGGTTGGCCGCGCTGAGCTCCACCCCGAAGTGCCGGCCAAAGGTCGCCGACTCCGGCCGCAGGTCCACGATGACGTCCCACAAGGCGCCCGACAGCACCCGCAGCACCTTCACCTCGGCCGAGCGGCCCAACTGGTAATGCAGGCCGCGCAGGGTCCCCTGGTCGCGGCTCAGGGAATTGTTGATCTGCACGAAGTTGGTTTCCAGGCCGTGCTCGGCGAACTCGCGCTGGCAAAAGAAGCGGGCGAAAAAGCCGCGCGGGTCCTCCCGCTTGTCCAGGTCTATGAGATAGGCCCCCTTGATCGGCGTCTCGGTGAAGATCATGAGTATTCCTTGAGCAGATGGAAGGTCTTTTTCAAATGGCGCAGGCGCACGAAGCGGTCGCCTTCAAAGTCCTCGGCCGTAAAGCGCCCGGTCAGGGCCTGGTGCAGTTCCTCCATGCCCGAGCGCAGGTTGTAGGCCAGTTTGAAGTCCGGCAGCAGGCTGTAGAGCAGGTCGAAGTTGACCCGGTAGTCGCGGGGGTCGTGGCCCACCTCGCCGGTGTAGGTGATCTCGGCCTGGGGCAGCAGCTCGGCGATGATGTCGGCGATGTCTCTCACCTGGAAGTTTTCCTGGTTGGCCCCGATGTTCACCGCCCGGTTGTGCACCGTCTGGCGCGGGGCCTCCATGAAGGCGATGAAGGCGCGGGCGATATCGGCGCAGTGCACCAGGGGCCGCCAGGGCTTGCCGTCGCTCATGATGCGAATCTGGCCAAAGGCCAGGGCGCTGGCCAGCAGGTTGTTGGCCACGATGTCGATGCGCAGCATGGGTGAGTGGCCGTAGGCGGTGGAGTTGCGCAAAAACGACGGCGAGAAGTCGTCGTCGGCCAAGGCGGAGATGCCCTCCTCGGCCATGATCTTGGACACGGCGTAGGCCGACACCGGGTTGAGGGCCGCGGTCTCGTCCAGGTCCATGGACTCGCCCTTGCCGTACATGGAGCAACTGGAGGCGAACAGGAAGCGGCGCACCCCGGCCGCCTTGGCCCGGGCGGCCAGGTCGATGGAACCCTGGCCGTTGATCTGCTCGGTGATGCCCGGCTCCAGCTCACCCATGGGATCGTTGGACAAGGCGGCCAGGTGCATCACGCAGTCATGGCCGGCCAGGTCCTCCGGGGTGAGGGCCCGCAGGTCCTTGGTCAGTTCGATGTCGGCCCGGGCCGGCTCTTCCCACTGGCAGCCCTCGAACAGGCCCAGGTCGCAGCCGGTCACCTGGTGGCCGGCCTCTTGCAGCAGGGGCACCAGGTGGGCCCCGATGTATCCCCGGTGTCCGGTTACCAATACCTTCATGACTAAGTCGTCTCCTTAGGGGGTTGGCCGGCCGGCAGCCAGGGCGCCGCGCCGTCGGATATGAGTTTTTCCAGTTGGTCGTGGTCTCGCTGGGTGTCCATGCAGGCCCAGAACCCCCGGTGGCGGTGGACGTTGAGCTGGCCGTCGGCCGCCAGGTTGCTCAGGGGCTCGCTCTCCAGGACGCAGGACCGGTCGATGGAGAGATAGGGCAGGAAGTCGCGGGTGAAAAAGAAATAGCCGCCGTTGATCCAGGCGGTGCTGATCTCCGGCTTTTCCACGAAGGCGGTGACCTCGTCGCCGTCCATGACGAACTCGCCGAAGCGCGAGGGCGGGTTGACCCCCAGCACGGTGCCGATCTTGCCGCGGTCCCGGTGGGCGGCGAACTCGGCGGCCAGGTCGGCGTCGGTGAGCCCGTCGCCATAGGTGACCGCGAAGTGCTCGGCCTGGCCCAGGTAGCGGCTCGCCGCCCGGGCCACCCGCGCCCCGGTCATGGTGAGCTCGCCGGTGTAGGCCAGGGTCACCTCCCAGTCGTAGGAGTGCGACACCCGGTGCACGGTCACCTGGTTGTCCTTGAGCCCGATGGTGCAGTCGGTGTTCATGGCGTAGAAATTCAGGAAATAGCTGCGGATCACCTCGCTCTTGTAGCCCATGCACAGGATGAAGTGGCGAAAGCCGAAGCGGCTGTACCAACGCATTATGTGCAGCAGGATAGGTTCGCCGCCAATGGGGATCATGGGTTTGGGGCGGTGCTCGGTGTACTCGCGGATGCGGGTGCCCAGGCCGCCGCAGAGGATGAAAACCGGGACCTTGGATAAATCGTATTGGCTCATTTACTCACCTCAACCAGGGGGACCAACCGGCCGCCGGCCCACCCGGGCCGCGGCGGCGGCCCGCGCGCAGACCTGTTGTCATCAAGGCTAGCAGGTTGGACCGCTCTTTGGCCAGGGGTGTTTTAACCACCGGCCCCGGCCCGCAGCTTGGCCCGCAGGGCCCGCGCCAGCCAGCGGTGGATACGGTCCTCGCTGTGGGGCCGCAGCCACTGGCGCACGAAGGTGCGCGGCGCGAAGTAGTCGAAGAAGGGCAGGCGGTACTTTATCATCTTAAGTAGATAACTGGCCGGCGTGTCCACCAGGAACATGTCGCCGCCCTTGCGCATGTACACGTATTCGCTGAAGCCGGAGGAGTGCACCAGGCAGACGTCGCAGCGGCTCAGAATCTCGGCGTTGATGATGAAGTTCAGACCGTTGACATAGATGGTCCGCTCGGCCGGCAAATCCAGGCCGTAGGGCGGAAACTTGTTATCCAGGATGATACGGGCCTGGTCGTCCATCTCCAGGTTCATGCCGCAGATGAGCACGTTGCAGTCGAACTCCCGGATCAGGCGGCCCAGGGCCCGCGAGTACTTGCGGCGCATTACCTCAGCCGGCGGCTGCAAAAAGGGATGCACCGCGCCGCCGGCTCCCCGGAAACGCCACACCACCCCGATGGTGGGCCGCGCAAAGGTCTCCTGGTCGATGCCCTTGGCCGCCATCTCGCGGGCCAGCATCTCCCGGCCCGGTTGGTTCAGGGAGAGCATGTCGTCCGGGCCGGGCGGGAACAGGCGGGGCAGGTAGCGCCAGGGCAGGTGATTGGTCCGGCGGTCCAGGCGCTCCAGCACCTCCGGCGGCAGGCGATCGAGCACGTCTTCCTGGAGCTCCGGGTCCAACACCTGGAACTGGTGGAAGCGGTCGAAGGACTGCTCGGCCAGGTCGGTCCACATGCCCACGTGCTCGGCAAAGGAGTAGTCCAGGACCTTAAAGACCTCGTAACGGTGTTGCATGGCGAAAAACAGCTTGAGCCGCAGGTCGGGATTTTGTTTCTTCATGTGCTTGAGGCACATGCTCTGCTGGTAGTAGTCGCCATGGGCGCCGTGCAGGATGCTGGCCACAACCTCTGCCATGGAATAGAACCTCTCGCGTGCGTAAGCCCGGTCCAACCGCGGCCTCCAGCCAGGGCCGCGGGCCGCGGGGAAAATTATATTTAATCCTGCCAAACACGGGGCCACATTGCAACGTCCATGAAGCTCGCCGGCCCTGGCGGGCCCTAGGGGCGGGTGACCAGCTTAACCAGGGTGTCGATGAAGCGGGCCAGGTCGGACAGGTGGCCGGTATGTTGGAACACCAGCCTGAAGCCGGCGTGGCCGTGGCGCTTGAGCAGGTAGAGCACCGGCAGTTCGGGCTGGCCCAGGCAGTCAAAGACCTCGCGCCGGTGGTCGGCGAACAGGGGAAAGAGTACCCCGCGTTGCCGCCGGAACTTGGCCACCTGGCGGTTGGAGGAACCCACTCCCAGGCCGATGATCTTCATGCGCCGCGCCAGGCGGAGATCGTCTTGGATGCGCTTGAAGAGCTGGTTGTAGACCGGTGTCTCCTTTTGGCATAGTTGGCAGTACTCGTTGAAAAGCTCTACCAGCAGGTAGTCGGCCGGCACTTGGCGCAGGGCCAGGGATCCGGCGGCCGCCGGCATCCCCAGGTAGGCGGCGTCCTGCTTGGCCCGGAGCCACACCAGGCGGCAGGACGGGAAGAAGTCGCCCACGCGCAGGCCGGCCGCGACCTGAGCCGCCCCGGTCCCCGGCGAAACGCGGGCCAGCCAGCCGTGCCACCCCGGGGCGTAGCGCCACACCTGGCCAAAGCCCAGGCGGGCGGCCCACCGGGCCGCGATCTCGCTGCGCAGTCACTTGAAGCTGCGGCAATAGACGATGATGGGCCGCGACAGGTCGTCGCCGGCCAGGCGGCGCAAGGCCCGGGCCATGGGCTCCGGCAAGCGGTTGCGGTGCCCCAGGTGAAACTCCAGGTTCACCGCGCCGGGGATGTGCCCCCGCTGGAACTCGTAGTCCGGCCGCACGTCGATGAGCAACACGTCGCCGCCCAGCTTGGCCAGGGCGGCGCGCAGCCCGCGGTAGTCGATGAGACGGTAGCCGCCCTCGGCCGCTGCGGCCGCGGCCTGGTCCCACCAGGGGGGCTTGGCCTGCGCCGCCCGGGCCGCCGGTCCGCCCGGGCCCAGCAGCAGGGCCAGGACCAGCAGGACCAGCGGCCAGGGACGCGGGAAACAGGGCTGGCGGGACATCGGCGGCTCCCGGCTGGGCCCCCGCCGCGCCGGGCGCGCCCGGGGGCCGTGGTGAGGTTACTTGCTGAGTTTATCGTACCAGAGCTTGTGGTGGTGCTCGGCGTAAGCGGCCGGCACCTGGCCGTTGAACATGGACCACAGGGCCGGGCGCTCCTCCTTGGCGATGGCGGCCATGTAAATATGGACCAGCACAATGGCGAAGGTGAGGCCGGCGGCCAGGTAGTGGATGGTTATGCTCCACTGCACCCAGGGCACGTTGGGCGTGTCGATGATCCAGGACGAGGCCGCCAGGATCAGGCCGCTGACCGCCAGCACCAGGCTGCCGAGCACCATCACCTGGGCGGCCAGCTTCTGCCCGGCGTTGTAATACTCCTGCTCCGGCAGGCGGCCGTCCCAGCCCAGGGGCCGCACCAGGCGGGCCATCATCTTGTAGCCCAGGGTCATCTGGAAGTTCTTCTTCACGATCCACTGCAGGTCGCGCCGAGGATCGAGGGTGAAGATGGATACCAAGAAGGGCACCGCGTAGCGGCCGGCGAAGCGCAAGTAATACCCGGCCCACACCGCCAGCCAGAGCAGGGCCACCGCGATGTGCGCCCCCAACAGACCGTCGCCGCCGCCGAAGACGGCCCGCAGCAGGCCGGGGTACCAGGCGCCCAGGGGTTGCAGGTCGGGATTTTGCAGCAGCCCCAGGCCGGTGGCCAACAGAAAGAGCCAGCAGCCGGCGTTGAACCAGTGCATGAAGATACCGGTGTTGGTGTGACGTTGGATCATCGGGCTACTCATGGTCGCCTCCTTGCGGGGGGTGCTCCGGGGGGGCATCGCCCGGCATCAAAAGCTGCTTGGCCAGCATGGCCACCACGCCGAGGCCGGTGACCCCCACCACCAGGTTCACCGCCGGCTTCACCAGGTTCTTGAAGAACTCCAGGGCCTCGGGCATCTTGGCCTGGGCCGGCCAATGCTTGGGGCCGGGGTCCCCGAGGTAGTAGAGGTTGGGGTCGGTGGGGCTGCGGCGGTTGACCACCTGGGTGAGGGTCTGGTCCGCGGCGTGCTTTTTCATCAGCCGCCCGGCCGGGCTGTGGGGATCGTTGAGATCGCCGAAGACCCGCGCCTTGGTGGGGCAGGTGCTCACGCAGGCCGGCTCCAGGCCGTCGGCCCGGCGCTGGACGCAGAAGTCGCACTTGTCGGCCACCCGTAGGTGGGGATGCCGGTAGCGCGCCCCGTAGGGACAGGCCGGTAGGCATTGGCCGCAGCCGATGCACAGGTCGCGGTTAATGACCACCGTGCCGTCGCGCCGGTCCTTGTAGGTGGCCCCGGTGGGGCAGGCGCTCACGCAGGTGGGCTGGTCGCAGTGCATGCAGCCCCCCGGTTGGAACACCACCCGCCGCCGGGCTGCGGCCGCCGGCTCCAGGTCGCCGTCCTTGATCCAGTTGCGCCATTTGCCCTCGGGTACCTGGTTGGCCTGCTTGCAGGCGGACAGGCAGCCCTTGCAGTCCAGGCAGAGCGAGGCGTCAATGACCATGCCCAGTTGCTTGCTCATCAGGCGCCTCCCTTGGTCACGGTGACTATGGTTTCATGCATGGCCATGTTGCCGGTTAGCTGGTCCATGCCGTCGGTGAGCACCGCGGCGATGCTGGCGCCCTTGCCTTGCAGGTTGGACAACCCGCGCGAGAGTACCCCGAAGCCGGTGTGCATGTAGACCGTGTCGGGCCGGGTGCGCCGGGTGATCCTGAGCCGGATGGCCTGGCGGCCGGCCGGGCTTTGCACCATGACGTAGGAGCCGTCGTGCAGCCCCAGCTCGGCCGCCGCCGCCGGGTGCATCCACAGGTCGTTGTCCGGCTGCAGTTGCACCAGGAGGCTATTGTTTTGGCTGGAGCTCTGGGTGATCAGGGCGTTGCGGCCCACCACCAGGCGGAAGCGCCCCTGGCCGGGGTCGGCCGGCGGATGGTAGACCGGCAGGGGGTCCAACCCCATCTTCTGGTAGGTCTCGTTGAACAGCTCGATCTTCTTGGAGCGGGTCTTGAAGATGCGCCCCTCGTACACGCCGTAGAGCTTGGAGGGGTTGTAGTAGACCCCGTCGCGCCGCAGGGCGGTCATGGCCTCGGGCACCTCGGCGGTCTGGGCCTTGCGGTAGTCGTCGATGGTGAAGTCGAAGTATTGCCCCAGCTTCAGCCGCCGGGCCAACTGCTGCATGATCCAGAAGACCGGCTTGGCCTGGAACATGGGCTCCACCACCGGGTCGCGCATAACCACGCAGGCGCAGGCCGAGGAGCCCTGTTGGGCCGAGCAGGGGTCCTGGCGCTCCAGGTAGCATTGGCTCGGCAGCACCAGGTCCGACATCCAGGCGGTGTCGCTCATGGTGATGTCGATGTCCAGCACGAAGTCCAGGGTGTTGAACATCTCGATGGTCTTTTGGCGGTTGGCCCCGGTGCCCATGGGGTTGGTCTTGTAGACCACGAAGCCCTTGACCGGGTAGGGCTTGCCGGCGATCACCGCGTCGCGGGCGATCTTGAACGACCCCTCCTCCTCGAACATCAACTTGGCCGGGCCGTGGTCGATGCGGTCGTCGGGGTTGTCCTCGTAAAAGGGCTCCTCAAAGGGCACGCCGCCCTTGAGCCCCACCATGCGGGCGGCGGTGAGCCCGCCGGGACGGTCCCAGTTGCCCAGCAGGGCGTTGACGATGGCAAAGGAGCGCCGAATCTGGGTGGAGTCGTGGTAGTTGGAGCTGCGGCGGCCGGGATAGACCATGGCCTGGGGAGCGGCGGCGGCCAGCTCGCGGGCCAGGCGACGGATGTCCTCGGCCGGGATATCGGTCTCCTTGGCCGCCCACTCCGGGCTGTAGCGCTGCACGTGGGCGGCGAGTTGCTCCAGGCCGTAGCAGCGCTCGGCCACGAACTGCTTGTCGTAGAGCTCCTCGTTGATCAGCACGTGGGCCACCGCCAGCATGAAGGCCATGTCGGTGTGCGGCCGGATGGCGTAGTACTGGTGGGCCAGGGCGGCGGTACGGGTGTAGCGGGGGTCCAGCACCACCAGCTGGCAGCCGTTTTTCATGGCGGTCATCAGGTCGATGCTGTCGGGGGTGACCAGGGATTCGAAGCGGTTGGCCCCCACCATGATCACGTACTTGGTGTAGAGCATGTCCGGGATGGGCACTTCGCCGTAGGTGTCCAGGAAGGCCCGGGTGCCGGCGATGAGGCACATGGACTCGTGGCTCAGGGCGTTGTAGGAGCCGAAGACCTTGGCAAAGCGGTGCAGGAAGGTCGACTGCATGTCGCTGCCGGCCATGAACAGCACCCCGCAGCGGGTGTAGCGCTCGGCGATGGCCTGCAGCTTCTCGGCCGCGTGGTCCAGGGCCTGGTCCCAACTGAGGCGCTGCCACCGGCCCTCGCCGCGGGCCCCCTTGCGCAGCAGGGGATGCTTGAGCCGGTCGGGGTCGTAGAGCTGGCGCACCCCGGCGTTGCCCCGGGCGCAGAGCATGCCGCGACTCTTGAGGAACTTGGGGTTGGGGTCCAGCTTTTCCACCACCCCGTCGCGCACCCGGGCGATGAGGCTGCACTTGTTGAAGCACATGTCGCAGACCGAGTACTTGCTGACCAGGCGGGAGGTGGGCTGGGCGGCCCGTACGCCGGGGGGGCCGAAGAGCCCCACCCCCCCGGCCGCGGCGGCCGCGGCCGCGCCGGAGAGCTTCAAAAAGCCCCGGCGTGAGAGCGCACTTGTCCGGTGGTTGGTCATAGGTGTTCTCCAATCCCGGTGGTTGGCAGGGCGGGGGCGTCAGGCGACGCCCCCGCTACGATGATTACTTACATTTGAGCGGAGTGGGCGAGTCTTTGGCGTGCTTGTGCAGGTAGGTGAAGATGTCGTTGAGGGCGCCTTTGCTCTCGGCGGCCAGCTTGTCCCATACGTCCTTGCAGGGATACTTGGCCACCGACTCGGGCTCAAAGGCCTTGACCCACTCGTCCATGGTCTTGCTCACCGGGCTCAGCGACTTGGCCGGCTTGGGCCCCTTGGCCTCCTCGGCGTGACACACCCGGCAGTGTTTGCGGAACAGGTATTTACCCTTGCGATAGTTGCCGCCGCCATAGGCGAAGACCACCGAGGACGTGGCGGCCAACACCAACAGGGCCAGCAGGATGGTGAGGGTTGTCTTGATCATGATTCCTCCGACATTAAGAGAAGCAGATAAAACTTTTCTCGCCTGGCTGGCAGGCGTTATTTAATATAGTTTACTAACTGTCCGAATACTTAGCAACCAGCATGCCAACCTTGGCCGGAAAAATACGCCGGAAGTTAATCTATAGAAATTGTTGGATAAAAAATTTGTTAGCTTGTGAAGGGGGTTGGGGGTTTGTAAAGGCACGGTGACCACTGTAAACAGCTAGTTTACAACGTGTGTGCTTGTGGCCGGACTTGCCGCCGACTCAGCGCACGTCGCGCTCTATGTTGAGCCCGTATTTTTTCATGCGCTTCCACACCGTCATGCGGCTCACCCCCAGGATGCGCGCCGCCTGGGTCTGGTTGCCCTTGGTCTCCTTGAGGGCGGCCACCAGCCGCTGGCGCTCCACGTCGGGCACCGCCTGGCCCACCGGGGGACCCGGGCCAAAGGCGATATGCTCCGGCAGGTGCTCGCGCCGGATCTTGCCCTCGGGGCAGAGTACAAAGGCGTACTCCATGGCGTTTTTCAGCTCGCGTACGTTGCCGGGCCAGGGATAGGCGTACAGGCGTTTCATGGCCTCGGGGCTGATGGCCTCGATGGGCCGTCCGGTGCGCAGGGTGAGGCGCTCCATGAAGGTCCGGGCCAACAGGGGGATGTCCTCGCGCCGCTCGCGCAGGGCCGGCACCCGGATGGGCACCACGTTGATGCGGTAGTAGAGGTCTTGGCGGAAGCTGCCGTCGGCGATGAGGGCGCCGAGGTCGCGGTTGGTGGCGGTGATAACCCGCACGTCCACCTTGATGGGCAGGTGGTCGCCCACCCGCTCGAGCTCCTTTTCCTGCAACACCCGCAGCAGCTTTACCTGGGTGGCCGGCGGCACGTCGCCGATCTCGTCCAGGAGGATATCGCCGCCCTGGGCCGCCTCGAAGCGCCCCATCCGGTCTCGGTCAGCGCCGGTGAAGGAGCCGCGCACGTGGCCGAATAGTTCGCTCTCCAGCAGGTTTTCATTGAGCGCGGCGCAGTTGACCTTGATGAAGGGGCCGTCGGCCCGCGGCCCCAGGTTGTGGATGGCCCGGGCCACCAGCTCCTTGCCGGTGCCGCTCTCGCCGTGGATGAGCACCGGCGCGTGGGAGCGGGCCGAGTTTTCGATGAGGTCGTAGAGGCGGTGCATGGGTCGCGAGGAGCCCACCAGCCCGTGGAAGCCCTCCTCGCTGGCCAGCGAACGCCGCAGGGAGACGATTTGGCGGTCCCGCTGCACCACGTCGGATATGTCTGACAGGGACTCCACCGCGCCGATCAGGCGCCCGCGCTCGTCTTTGAGGACCGAGGCCCGCTTGATGACGTGCACCTTGTGCCCGTCCTTGTTGGTGATGAGGCACTTCTTGGCGTGCACCCGGCCGTCGCGGAATAGTTGGCAGTAGTGCGGCCCCGAGCCGCGGCCGAAAAGCTGGCACCCGGTGCACTCCAGCATGGTGCAGGGGCTGTGGGTGAGCTCGGCCTCGGAGTAGCCGGTAACCTCCTCGGCGGCGCGGTTGACCGAGAGAATCTTGCCCTCGGGCGAGATGACCATCACCCCGTCTTGCACCGTGTCCATCACGGTTTTCCAGTAGTGGCTGATTTCCTCGGCGGTATCGACCATGGGGCTCCCTGTATATGGTTGGTTTACAATTATAAAGATAGTGTTTACAGTCCGGGTTGGCAAGCGCGGCCGCCGTAGGGGCGGCCGGTGGGCGGCTTGGTTGCTACCGGTTAGGTGGTGGTAATTTGCCTCGCGATATGGGATAAATATGACCGCGAGCAACCCAGGGGACGGGCCAGGGGAAGTATGTCCAAACCGATACAGGATTTAACCTCGGACCAGCGGGCCGGGCTCTTTAACGCCCTGGCCATGCTCAGCCAGGTGTTCTGGGGCCCCAACCCCGAGGCCTGCCAGGAGATGTTGGGCCGGGAGTACCAGGAGGACCTCGAGTCGTTAGCCCCCTTGCTCGACGACTCCGGCCGGGAGGCCCTGCGGGCCATGACCGGGTTCCTGCGGGGATTTGGCCGGGCCGAGGAGTTGTTCCAGGCCCTGGAGCCGGACTACGTCCGCCTGTTCATCAACGCGCCGGGCGGGGTGGCCGCTCCGCTGTACCACTCCTGCTATGACAGCCAGGAGGGCCTCTTGATGGGCCGGCCGGCCATAATGATGCGTCGCCGCCTGGAAGAGGCCGGCCTGGACCACGAATCGTCCTTGTCCGAACCGCCGGACCACCTGGCGGTGGAGCTGGAATACCTGACCCTCTACCTGGACGAGGCCTACCTGCGCTCCGAGAAAGACATGCAGTGCGAGGCCGTACAGTTCGCCGCCCAGGAGATGCTGCCCTGGGTCCGGCAATTCAGCCAGCGCTTGGCCCAGGAGCCCCCGGCCGATTTTTACCCTGCAGCGGCGCGCCTGTTGGTGGCGCTGCTGGCCGCGGTGGCGGCCTGAGGCGGTCCGCTCGGCGGGGACCCTGGCCCCGGGGACGGGCCCGACACCGCGGGGACGTACCTGCCTTGGCTGAAATTTTGTACCCCAAAATCAATCCCGCCCTTTTAATCTTCCGCAGACTTATCTTTTCATGTATAATTATTCCTTAATCATGGTTTGGTGTTTACGAGGTGTTTTTTGAACGTGTGGAAGTTTAACCACTAGGAATGATAGGTGCGGCGCTTGCTAGCTGTGAACCACATGGCCAAGGCGCGCTGGTTTCATACTATCCTACCGTCCGCCTTGCTGATATTCTTTTCCTGGTGCTGGACACCAGCGGCTCATTGCGGCCAGCTAACTGTAATGACCGAGAACTATCCTCCCTATCAATACCTGGAAAATGGCCGACTCAAAGGTCCGGCCGTACGCATTGTCCGGGAGATAATGCGGCGTTTGCACAGCACGGCCGAGATACAGTTAATGCCATGGGGACGGGCCTTCCGTACCCTTAAACGCGAGCGGGCCTATGTGTTGTTCTCGGTAACCCGCACCCCCCAACGGGAGAAACAGTTTAAATGGGTGGGGCCGCTAGTGAGCTTTAATATGTCATTTTACAAGAAAAAAGGCTCCCCAATAATCCTAAAGAAGATTGAGGATGCCAAGCGCTATATCGTAGGGGTAGGTAATAAATCCCCGGCCCACTTTTTTTTAATGCGCCATAAGTTCCCCATGATCGTCGTAGATTACATCGATAGGCAGTTTAGCCTTCCCCGTATGCTACAGGCCGACCGTATCGACCTTTGGCTTACCGGGGATCCCACAGTAGAGCACATGGCCAGGATGGCTGGGGTTGATCCATCCCAAATCGAACAGGCCATGGTGGTCATGCCCCAGGAGTTGTACATTGCTTTTTCCCGCGTCACTTCCGACAAGGTAATCAAACGCTGGCAGGAGGTCCTAAACCAGATAAAGTTTGACGGCACCTATACCAGGTTCATGGAGGAACTTCAGCCGGTCCGGCCATAACCCCTGGCAGGGCAGCCCAAGGCGCCGCGAGTTCCTATAAGGGGGGGCGCGGCGGTGACGGTCGCAACAGGACCGCCGGATCTTTGGTGTGGCCGCAAGGCGCACACGGTTAACGTTCAGGACGATGGTCGGTACATGAAGCGATCTCTGATCATCATATGCGTGGTCTGCGTCTCGGTTCTTGTATTGTTTGCCATCGGCTATTCCTACCAACGCTATAACCTGCAACGCGAGCAGGAGGAGGTAGCCCGCTACGCCCAGGTCATCGCCAATGCCCTGTGGCGGCTGGATCGTGACAGCCCGGCCGACTTCCTGTCGCTCATTGCCCAAAGGGAGTACTACCGCCGCCTGGTGGTCTACGACATCGACGGCTCGGTCTTCTTGGAGGTGGGGGACGAGATAAAGGGCTGGCTGGACCGGCTGATGGTGAAATGCGGCCTGATGGGGCCCACTAAAATCAGTTCCGACATTGTTTACCAGGGAAAACCCATTGGCCGCCTGTCAGCCACCTGGTATTCCTCGTCGATCTATTTCTACCTCTACTCCATCGTGGTGGTCCTGCTGGTGCTCACCACCCTGTGGTTTTTCGTCCGCACCCTGGAGGCCAAGCGCACCCTGGAGGCCAACGTCCGCGACCGCACCCACGACCTGCGTGAGACCAACCGCAGCCTGCAGGACGAAATAGCTGAGCGCGAGCAGATGGAGCGCGCCCTGCGCGAAAGCGAGGGCAAGCTGCGCACCGTCCTGGACGCCAACCCCGATCCGCTGGTGGTCTATGACATCGAGGGCCGGATCACTTATTTCAACCCGGCCTTCACCGCCGTCTTCGGCTGGACCCTGGAAGAACGCATCGGCAAA
>JAMOVV010000162.1 GCA_027067385.1 Desulfarculaceae bacterium | reverse complement strand
CCAGGCCGCCGCCGAGCACATCGCCCAGCAGCCCCCCCAGCTCCTTCACCCCAGACTGCAACAAGGAGCCGATATCCCCGCCCAGGCCCTTGACCAGCCGGTCCAGCAGCCCCTCCGGTCCGCCGCCCAAAAGCCCGGCCAGGCCCTGGCCCAGGGTGTCGGCCAAGTCGAAGTTCAGGGAATCCAGGACGCTCCCCAAGCTTTGGGGCAGCTCCCGGGCCAGGTCGCCCAGGCTCTCGCTGGCGCTGTCCCCCAGTTGGTCCAGCTTGTCCAGGGCCTGGTCGCTCAAGGCGTCGAAGGCCTCGGCCACCTGGTCGGCCAGCCCGGCGGTCTCGCGGGCCAGGGAATTGGTCATCCGTTCCAGGGAGGCCATGCTCTGCTGCCAACGATTGTCCAGTTGGTCCAGGCCCCGCAGGTCGGCGGTGAGCCGCAGGCCCACCTCGATATTTCTTTTGGCCATGATCGCTCCGCCAGCGCTATGCACCCGTAGCATGGGCTATAGCACGCCGGCGCGTGGCCACCGAGCGAGGCGCTTCCCAAAACCGCCGCGCCGTTGTATGTGGCCGCGCCTCATGATAGACTGGCAGCCACCAAAAATCAGCGACCGGAGCGGCCGCCCACGGAAGGCACCAACGGGCCGACCTGCAACACCCAGCCAAGGCGCCCCGGGGAGAACCAACCGCACATGAACAACATCAACGGGGTGTACACCAAGCTGGCCAAGCACCTGGACAAGCTGCCCGGCGGCTATCCCCCCACCGATAGCGGAGTGGAGCTGCGCATCCTCAAACGCCTGTTCAGCGAGGACGAGGCCGAGCTGGCCCTGCATCTCACCCTCATCCCGGAGGAGGCCAAGGTGGTGGCCCGCCGGGCCAAGCTGCCCACCGCCGAGGCGGCCCGCCGCCTCAAGGAGATGGCCCGTAAGGGACTCATCTTCAGCATCGAGCTGAAAAACCGCCCCGCCCTGTTCATGGCCAGCCAGTTCGTGGTGGGCATCTGGGAATACCACGTCAACGACCTGGACCCCGGTCTCATCGCCGACATGCGCCAGTACATCCCCTACCTCTTTGACAAGGAGGCCTGGTCCAAGTCGCCCCAGCTTCGCACTATCCCGGTGGGACGCGCCCTGCCGGCCGGGGCCGAGATTCTGGACTACGAAAGCGCCGAGGAGTTGATCAAGCGGCAAAAGCACATCCTGGTGGCCCCCTGCATCTGCCGCAAGGAACATCAGATCGCCGGCGACGGCTGCGACCGGCCGCTGGAGACCTGCCTGGTCTTCGGCGCCGGCGTCTTCTACTACGAGCGCAACGGCCTGGGACGGCGTATCGATGTGGACGAGTGCCTGGAGATTCTCAAAATCGCCGACAAGGCCGGACTGGTGCTGCAACCCTCCAACACCAAGAAGATCATCAATATCTGCTGCTGCTGTGGTGACTGCTGCCACGTGCTCAAGACCATCGCCAGCTTCCCCCGGCCGGCCGACATCGCCGCCAGCCCCTTTATCGCCCGGGCCGACAGCTCCCAATGCTCCGGCTGCGGGGTATGCGTCGATCGCTGCCAGATGGGCGCTCTTGGCCTGGACGATGACGAGTTGGTGGTGCTGCAGGAGCACCGCTGCATCGGCTGCGGCCTCTGCGTCAGCACCTGCCCCACCGGCGGCCTGAGCCTGGAGCGCAAACCCGCCGACCAGCAGAAGCCGGTACCCAACAACATCATCCAGATGAGCCGCAACCTGGCCCGAGCCCGCGGCAAGCTCAACCCGGCCGGCGAGGTGGTGATGCTGCTCAAGTCCAAGGTGGACCGCCTGCTGGCCCGCAGCTAGCCGGTCCCCGGCCGCCAAAAAACCCAGCGCCCCCGCCGCTGACGGTGGAGGCGCTTTGCGTGTACCGGAGACGTGCGACCCGGCCGGCGGCGGCCGGTACGCTAGGTTTCTTCCGTGTCCTCGCCTTGCCAGATGGCGTGGTAGGCATCTGACAAGACGGGCAGGTCCAGGTTTTTTTGGCGGCTCACCAGGTAGGCGCTGCGCAAATCGGTGTAGGCCAGCAGGGGGATGTCGTCTTCCGCCATCTGGTGGTGCAGCTTGGACGCCTCGCTGGGCAGGTCTTTCTTGCGCCGGCTGCGCCCGCCCAGGCGGCGGCCGAACTCCAGGGAGGGGCCACTGAGGCCGTGGTAGACGAGGGTGGCGATCCAGGCCGGGCTCTCCGGGCCGAAGGTGGCGGCCTTGCCACCCAGGGCCTGGGCCAGCAGCGAGGCCTCGGCCGAGACCCGGGCGATGTAGTGGCCCAGTTGGGCCGCGCCCTTGAGCTTGCCGGTGCGCTGCAAAAACCCGCCCCACAAGCTGTAGACCCTGGCCAGGGTGCTGGTCAGTTGCACCCCCACCGGGTCGTCGCTGGTGGTCACCGTCACCGGCGGCAGGGTGAGCAGGCCGGCCAGCTCCGAAAGCCCGCTGGCCGGACCGGCCAAAACCCCCATCACCTCGCGCTGCTCCACCAGGTCCTCCTCGGTCACCGGTCCCGAGAGGGTGTAGACCTCTATCTTGCGGCCGGGCCGCCGGGCGGCCAGGGAGGTGAGCGCCTGGATCGGCAGTTGGTTGGTCTCCGGGTCAAAGCCGCTGGTGGCCACCACGAAACGGATATCGCCCTCGGCGTGCTTGAGCACCTGCTCGGCCAGCTCGGCGAAGAACTGGGGCGGCACCGCCATGATCACCTCGCTGGCCTTGCGAAAGGCGGTGGGGCCGTCGGAGGTGACAAAGACGTTCTTGGGCAGCAGGTGTTCCTTGAAACGCCCCGGCGGGCGGCGGTGCACCCCCATCTCGGTGGCCACCTCGGGCCGCGAGTCGAACAGGGTGAGGCTGGCGTTTAGATAGCGCTTGTCCTCCAGGATGCGGTTGCCCACCAGGCTGGCAAAGGCGAAACCCCAATCGCCGCCCCCCACCACCACGATATTTTCCTTGGCGGTGGGCGAGTAGAGCCGGCGGTCGCCGTGGGTGGCGTAGAAGGCCAAGCCGGCCTCGGAGAGCACCCGGGGCAGGCCCTCGGAGTCCTTGCCCCAGCGGGCCAGGACCTTGCGGCGCTTGAGGGTGGCCAGGCCGTCGGCCACCACCCGCTCTATGGGGTTCTGGGTTATGAAATCCTCCAGGTCCGGCGGATGGCCAAAGGTGCCCTGGTGATACTCGCGCACCTCTTCCAACTCGGCCTCCACCGCCTGCACCAGGTTGTTTTCCTGGCGGCGACGGGCCCGCATCATCCCCCGGGCCACCATCTGGCTGGCCATCACCTTCTTGGTGCGGGCGATCTGGCGAATGGCGTCTAGGGCCACGTACTCGTCGAGGTTCAAGCCGGCCGGGTCGGCCTGGTGCTCCTGGCGCAGCTCGGACAAGAGCTTGGGCTCGGGCATGGTGACGTAAGCCCGGCCGTAGATGTCCTTCATGGAGCGCCAGAAGCCACGCTTGGGCCCGGTGAACATGCGCAACAAGGTCATCAGGGGGTTCATGCCCCGCAGCCAGCTTATGCCGCTGGAGCGCTGGGCCAGGGGCAGGTCTTCGGGCACCGCGGTGTAGGAGATGGCCACCGGCTGGATCACCACGTCCTGCTCGCCGGCGATGGCCCCGCGCAGGGTGACCAGGCGGCGGGGGTAGCGCAGGGAGCCGTCACGGCTGCGGGCCCCGCCCAGCCAGGCCTCCAGGAAGATGCCCTGTTGGCCGCCCAGCTCGGAGACGGCCCGGCAGTAGTTGTGCAGGGTGGCCAGGTAGAGCTTGTCGCCGCCACGCCGCTGCACCACGTAGGAGCCCACCATCAGCACCTTTTCAAAGCTCTTGATGGCCATCATGTTGGCCCCGGCGGCAAACAGCGGCAGGCCGATGCCGGTGAGCGCGAACAGGTCATCGACTAAAAACTCGTCCAGGTGCGAGGAGTGATTGCACAGGTAGACCACCCCCAGGCCCTGCTCGCGGTAGGCCTTGAGCTTGTCCAGGTGGGCCAGCTCGCGCTGGTCGGGCGAGACGAAATGGGGGATGGCTTGGTGCTGTACAAAGAGGTTGTCCAGGAGAAAGGGGATGGTCACCCCGCCCTGGGTGTAGATGTCGTGGTCGTACCAGCAGGCGATGGACTCCACCAACTCTTCGACCCGCTGGCGCTCGGCCGGCTGGCCCAGGGCCTCCTGCTCGGCCAGGGTGAGCTCCACCGCCCGCGCCTTCATCTCGTCGTGTTGGAGCCAGGTGTTGGGCAGATCGGCCATCTGCTCGGCCCAGACCTTGCTCTCTTCCAAGGCGCCGATCTTCATGAACTTGTCGACGAAATCGATGCGCTCCATCAGTCCCATGAGGGCGCGGCGGGGCAGCCGCTTGAACCAGCCCGAGGTGAACGGGCGGTAGCGGATTTTACGCACGATGGCCTTGCCGGTGGGTTCGGTCATATCGGTCTTCCCCGTACTGTCGCGTACCGGTTGGTGATTCTCCTTTATATTGGTCTCACCCCTTTGCCGCGGCGAATAAGTCCCACCTATGGTAAAGGCATCAAGACATATTCGCAAGTACTGATGAATCGCCTTCAAAGGGTTGCCGGGCCGCGGACGCCGGTGTAGATTGAGTGCCATGCCGCATGCCACCGACCCACCCCGGCTCACCGACCAAGAAGCCATAGAGCGCCTCAAGGCATTGGACCGTCCCTGGGCCGACGACTACCTGGCCATGTACTCCTCGTGGTGGCAGGGGATCATCACCGATCCGTGGCTCATGACCGTGCCGCTGGACGACCACCTGGTGCACCGCGGCGACGGGGTCTTCGAGGTGAGCAAGTGCCTCGGCGGCCGCATCTACCAGTTCCAGCGCCACCTGGATCGCCTGGCCGGCTCGGCCCAGGCGGTGCACCTGGAGCTGCCGGAAACCCTGGAGCGCATCCGCGACATCGCCCTGGCGGTGGTGGCCGCCGGCGGCGAGCCCGACTGCATGGTGCGCATCTACTGCTCGCGGGGGCCGGGCGGCTTTACCACCAACCCCTTTGAATGCCCCCGGCCGGGGCTCTACGTGCAGGTGGGGCGACTCCACCCCCCGGCCCCGGAGGCCTATGAGCGCGGGGTCACCCTCGGGGTGAGCCAGGTGCCGGTCAAGAGCGGATTCTTCGCCAGCGTCAAATGCTGCAACTACCTGCCCAACGTGCTGCTCAAGCGCGAGGCGGTGATCAACGGCTGGGACTTCGCCCTGGGCCTGGACGAGTCGGGAGGCCTGGCCGAGGGCTCCACCGAAAACTTCGGCCTGGTCGACCACCAGGGCAACCTGCGGCTGCCGCCGCCGGGCAATATCCTGGAAGGCACCACCGCCCGGCGCGCCGTGGAGCTGGCCCAGGAGATGGTGGCCGACGGCCAGTTGGCCGGGGTCCAGCGCCGGCGGCTGTCCATCCAAGACCTGGAGTCGGCCGCCGAGGTGATGCTCTTTGGCACCACCCTGGACGTGTTGCCGGCCACCCGCCTTGACCAGCGGCCTATAGGCGATGGCCAGGTGGGGCCGGTGGCCCGGGAGCTATTGGCCCGCATGCGCCGCGACATCCGCGACAACCACGCCATGTCCACCCCGGCCCTGGCCTAAACCCCGCCGGGGACGCCGGCCAACCCCTCGCTTACCAAGCGCAAAAAAGTTTCGCTAAAGTCATGGGCCCCTACTGCCGATGGTATGGGTGATGTCTCTCTCTGCTGCCAGGGACGGTGGAGAGACCAAGGAGGGGACCCCGTGAGTCGTCGGGGAGAGTGGATCGCCAATTGTATGCCCTCCCGCGTGGAGCGCATACGCTCAGCCAGTGTGTTCAAACTCCAGGTGGGGCCGCCGGTGCCCAACCAACTGCAGACCCAGGAAGACCTGGAGGCCCGCGGTATGGTGGGGCTCTATCGCCTGGACAAAAAAAGCGAACAGGAGACTCGCCAGGACCAAAAGCGCTACCTGGACCAGAACCGGTTTATGCCCAGCCCGCGGGTTATCCGCGATATGCTCGGCCCACTAAACAACTAACCCAGCAGCAGGCTGCTGCACCCGTATGGGCCGGGGCGACCTTCTACGGGCCAGCGTTATCATTCAATTACCGCCGGTATAGAGATGGCGGGTAATTCCAGGTTGTCGTTTCAGGCGAGCCA
>JAMOVV010000161.1 GCA_027067385.1 Desulfarculaceae bacterium | reverse complement strand
GCGCTCGGCGTCGCGGGCGCGGTCACGGTATTCCTTGGCCTTGCGGTTGAACTCCTGCTCCTTGCGCAGCTTGGCCTCGGGCTTGAGCAGCATGGCGGTGTTTTCCAGCTCGGCCCGCAGCTTGCGCACCTGGGCCTCCAGCCGCTGCAGGGACCGCTTGAGCTTGGCGTGTTGCGCCTTCAGCCGGACCTGGGCCCGCTTGCCGGCGTTGCAGTCGTTGATAGCTCTTTGGGTGTCCACCACCGCGATCTTGGTCTGCGCCGCCACCGGCCCCGCGTTTACCATACCCCCGGCCAGGATCACCAAAGCCGCCAAGGCGGTCGCCATGAATCCGATTCGCTTGAACATTCGTCATGCTCCTAAAGTAGAGTTCTCGAGTTTGCGGGGCGGAGCCCTCGCGGCGGCTACGCCGCCCCGGTTTTGGTTGGGAGTGATTATACCGGGCGCCGGCCTGGGCGCCCAGGGCTTACCCTAGAACAAGCTACCCACGGTGAACTCCCAGTTGGAGGTGTCCTCGCCGGGACGGGGGTTGATGACCCGGCCGTACTCCAGGCGCAGGGGACCCAGGGGCGAGTACCAGCGGATGCCGCCGCCGTAGCTGGCCCGCAGGTCTCCCAGATTGTAGCCGTTCTCCGAGGCCCAAACATTGCCGGCGTCGAAGAACACCACCCCGATGAGACCGGCCTTGGCCAAAATGGGGAAACGGTACTCCAGGTTGAATTGCAGCATGCTGTTGCCGCCGATGGAGTCGCCGGTCGCCGGGTCCTTGGGGCTGACGTCCCAGTAGTCGTAGCCGCGCAGGGAGTTGATGCCACCCAGGAAGAACTTCTCGTAGATGGGCAGGTTGCCCTGGGGGTTCTGCCGCAGCCAGCCGGCCCGGCCGTGCAACACCACCACGTGCTTGAACCACACCGGAATGTACCAGCCCGAGTCCACGATCACCTTGGTAAAGGCGTTGTCGCCGCCCAGGCCGGCGTATTCCACGCTGATGCTGTTGTCCGACCCCCGGGTGGGGTTGAAGTAGTTGTTGCGGGTATCGCGGCGCACGATGAAGCGGATGGATGAGGTGGTGGAGGTGCCGGCCTGGTCCCGTATGACCAGGGCCGCGTTCTCGTCCACGTCGTCGATGGTGTTGCGCTCCAGCTTGTAATAGGTGTACAGGCGGGTCGAAGGTATGGGGGTGGGGAAGCCCAGGCGCACCCTGAACCCGATGGAACGCTTGTCATAAGTGGTATACTCGCGGTCCCAGTTGTAGATGTCGACTCCGGCGCTGATGGGCCGGTCAAACAACCAGGGCTCGGTAAAGCTCAGGGTGTAGCGGGTGGACTTGCCGCCCAGTTGGGCCTTGAGCGAGAGCCGCTGGCCCCGTCCGAAGAGGTTGGTCTCTTGAATCTGGCCGATGACCATGGGGCCGTCGAGGGTGGAGTAGCCGCCGCCGATCATGAAGGAGCCGGTGCGCTTTTCCTTTACCCGGATGGCCAGGTTCATGCGGTCCGGCGCGCTGCCCCGGCTGGGTACGATGTGCACGTCCTCAAAGAAGTTCAGGCGGTGCAGGCGCATGTTGGCCCGCCGCAGGGCCGCCCCGGAGAAGAGGTCGCCCTCGGCCACCCCCAGCTCGCGCCGGATAACCTTGTCGCGGGTGCTGCGGTTGCCGGTGATGACGATGTGCTCAAAGTAGACCTTCTTGCCCTTTTTGATATCGAAAACCACCGCCACCGTGGCCGTGGCCGGGTTGCGCCGGATCATGGGACGGATGCGCACGTAGGCATAGCCCCGGCTGCTGTAGAGATCGTTGAGCTTGCGCATGTCCTTGCGCAGGTTGGAGCGGCTGTACCACTGGCCGGTGCGGGTGCTGAGGCTCTGCATCACCTTTTTGCGGTCCACCACCATCTCTCCCTGCACCGCGATGGAGGATATCTTGTAGCGCTTGCCCTCCACCACGTGGATAGTCACCACCAGGCCCTCTTTGCCACGGCTGACCTGGGGGGCCGAAACCTTGGCGTCCATGTATCCCTGGTTGTAGTAGAAGTCGGCGATGCGCTCTACGTCCTGTTCCAGCTTCTCCTGCGCCAGCACGTTGTCGTCGGTGAGCCAGGAGAGGAAGCCGGAGCCTGCGGTTTTCATCTTGTCGCGCAGGGTGGAATCGCTGAAGGCCTTGTTGCCCTTGAACACGATGCGGGAGATGAGGACCTTTTTGCCCTCTTGCACCTGGAGGTGAATGCCCAGTTGCCCGGACTTGAGGGTGACCACTTCGGTCTTGACCTTGGCGTCGTAATAGCCCTTGTCGCGGTACATCTGCACGATCTTGCGCCGGGCGTCCTTGAGGGCGGTGGGACGGAAAACCTGGTGCACCTTCAGGTCGATCTGGTCCAGGATGTCCTCGGTGTCCACCTCGGAGTTGCCGCTGACCTTTATCTCGCCGATGGTGGGCTTTTCCACCACGCTGATGGTGACCACCTTGCCGTCGGGACTGTCTTCGCTGGAGGCGCGGACGTTGTCGAAGTAGCCCAGCTTCCAGATGGCCTTGATGTCATCATCCAGGCGCAGGGCGGAGTAGGCCCCGCCGGCCTTGGTGCTCATCACCGCCTTGATGGCCGCGGCCTCGATGCGGCGGTTGCCTTTGACCTTCACCGCGGCCACCTTTTCGCCGCTGGTGGGGCTAAGGGCGATGTCGTGGGCCAACTGGTCGGTCAGCTTAGGCAGGGCCTTTAGCCCCATCCCCTCCACGAAATAGGACTGCAGGCGCTGCATGCCCAGGACATCCAGGAGCTTGGCGTCCAGGGATACCCGCGACCCGATCTTGGTCATGGAGCCGTAGACCGCGAAGTCGGCCCCCAACTCGCCGGCCACCTTGCGGGCCAGGCTCAGGTCCACCGGCTTGTTGATGCGGGCCAGGGCCTGGCGCACCAGGGCCGGATCGATGACCTTCCAGCCCTTCTTGGCCAGCCGGGTCTGCAGCATGTCCTGCAGGCCGTTGCGCAAAGAGCCCAGCGGCTCGGTGCTGAAAATGTCAAAGGGAAAGACCGCCACCTTGGGTGGATCGGCCGAGCTGGCCACCGAGGGCGCCATGAGCAGCAGCGCCATGAAAACCAGTAGGACCCTTGCCGTCGCGGAGCCCCCAGAATGCCTTTTTATCACTATCGCGCTCCCAAGTTATTGTTCCACCGCCAGGCCGTCGACCAGTCTAATCCTGCGGGCCATGGCCCGGGCCAGACGCTCGTTGTGGGTTGCCACCAAGGTGGTGAGACCGTACTGCTGGTTCAGGCGTAATATCAACTCCTGCACTTTGCGCCCGGTGCGTTCGTCCAGGTTACCGGTGGGCTCGTCGGCCAAGAGCACCTTGGGCCCCAGGACCAGGGCCCGGGCCACCGCCACCCGTTGCTGCTCGCCGCCGGACAACTCGCCGACCCGGTGGTCCATCCTTTGCCCCAGCCCCACGTCCTGTAACAGGCGCCGGGCCCTCTGTTGCGCCCGGTCTTTTTCCCAGCGGGCGATGAGGGCCGGCATCATCACGTTCTCCAGCGCGTTGAACTCCGGCAGCAGGTGGTGGAATTGAAATACAAACCCAATATGATGGTTGCGAAACGCCGCCAGGGCGACCTCGTCCATCGCGAAGAGGTCTCGGCCCTCCATGATCACCCGGCCCGCGGTGGGCCGGTCCAGGGTTCCCAGAATATGCAGCAGGGTGGACTTACCGGTGCCCGAGGCCCCGACTATGGATATGGTGTCGCCTTGGCGGACCAGAAGATCCAACCCCTTGAGGACTTCAACCTCCTTGTGGGGGCCCGTGTGGGATTTAACCAGCTTCTTAATATGTATAAAACCTGGGTTGCCTGTCAAGCCTGTTGCCTCGGCCGGCGGGGGGCCCTCTCCTGGTTTTGGTCGGCCCGGCTGCATCATTCGTACCTCAAGGCTTCCACCGGGTTGACCCCCCCGGCGGTGCGGGCCGGGTAGATGGTGGCCACCAGGCAGATGAGCACCGCGCTCACGGCCACCGCGGCCACGGTCAGGGGCTCCACGTTGACCGGCAGGGTGGTGAAGGGGTAGACATCGGCCGGCAAGTCGATGAACTTGTAGCGCGACAGCAGCCAGCAGATAAGCAGACCCAGCCCCAGGCCCATCAAGGTCCCCAAGGTCCCGATGATGAGCCCCTGCATGATAAAGATACGGCGGATAACGGCCCGGGGTGCGCCCATGGCCATCAAGACGGCGATGTCGCGGGATTTTTCCATTACCAGCATGATCAGCGAACTGATGATGCCAAAGGCGGCCACCAGGACGATGAGGATGAGGATGACGAACATGGTGACCCGCTCGAGCTTCAGGGCCGCGAAAAGGTTCTGGTTCATGGTCATCCAGTCCTGAGCATAGTAGTCCGGCCCCAGGGCCTTGACCAGCCGCGCCCCCACCTCGCCGGCGGCGTAGATGTCTTTTACGCGCACATCCAACCCGGTGGCCGCGCCGGGCAGGTCGAAGACCTCCTGGGCCGAGGCCAGCGAGACAAAGGCCAGGGAGGTGTCGTATTGATACATACCCGACTCGAAGATGCCCACCACCCGAAAGGGCTCGCTTTTGGGCACCCGGCCCACCGGGGTGTCCTCGCCCAAGGGGTTGACCAGGTTGACCACCGAGCCCATGGAGACCCCCAACTGGCGGGCCAGGCCGCGGCCCAGGGCTATGCCCGGCAGTCCGCGGGGCCCGGGCCGCTTGAGGTCGTTGGGGTCGCCCTGGCGCCAGATGCCGCGCAGGTCCAGGACCTCCAGGATGCCAGGCAGATCAACGCCCTTGAGCATCACCCCGCTGGCCCCGCCGCCGGCGATGACCATCGCCTGGCCGTAGACCACCGGGCTGGCGGCGATCACCTCGGGGTCGCGCTGGATGCGCTTGACCGCCAGCTCGGGCCGCTCGATGGGAATGCCGGAGCCCAGGATCATCAGGTTGGCGTTGAGCCCCAGAATCTTGCTCTTGAGCCCGGTCTCAAAGCCGCTCATCACCGAGAGCACCACGATGAGGGTGCACACCCCCAGCCCCACGCCCAGCATGGACAGGACGGTGATCAGGGACATGAAGGTCTGTTTGCGTTTGGCGCGCAAGTAGCGCAGGGCTATGAAGGCCTCGAGGTTCATCACCCCTTCTCGGGACGCAGCAGGGGAAAGAGGATCACCTCGCGGATCGAGGGCTGGTCGGTGAGCAGCATCACCAGGCGGTCGATGCCCACCCCCTCGCCGGCGGTGGGAGGCATGCCGTACTCCAGGGCGCGGACATAGTCGGCATCCATGAACTGGGCCTCCTCGTCACCCGCCTCGCGCTGGGCCACCTGCTCCAGGAAGCGTTGCCGCTGGTCGTCGGGGTCGTTGAGCTCGCTGAAGCCGTTGCCCATCTCCCGGCCGGCGATGAAAAACTCGAAACGCTCCACCGCATCGGGGTCGTGGTCGCTGGTGCGGCTCAAGGGGGATATCTCCAGCGGGTGGCCGGTGATAAAGGTGGGTTGCCACAGCTCCGGCTCCACCGTCACCTCGAATATCTTGTCCAGGGCCTTGCCCAGGCCGTCGCCGGGTTTGTGCACCCCGCCCAGCTCGCGCGAGAGCCCCAGGGCCTCCTCAGCGTCAAAGAGCACCTTGGGCGGCACCCCGCCGATCTCCAGCAGGCTGGTGCGGAAATCCAGTTGCCGCCAGGGGGGCGACATGTCGATCTCGCGGCCCTGGTAGTCGAACTTGAGCGAACCCACCACTTCTTTGGCGCACTCGGCCAGCATCTCCTCGGTCAGCGGCATCAAGTCCTCGTAGCTGGCATAGCTCATGTAGAACTCCAGCATGGTGAACTCGGGGTTGTGCCGCACGCTCACCCCTTCGTTGCGGAAGTTGCGGTTGAGCTCAAAGACCCTCTCCAGGCCGCCCACCACCAAGCGCTTGAGGTAGAGCTCCGGGGCCACCCGCAGGTACAGGGGCATGCCCAGGGCGTTGTGGTAGGTCTCAAAGGGACGGGCCATGGCCCCGCCCGGGATGTGCTGCATCATGGGGGTCTCCACCTCCATGAAGTCGCGCTGGTGCAGAAAGCGGCGGATGGTGGAGACGATCTTGGAACGCGCCTCGAAAATGGCGCGCACCTCGCGGTTCATGATGAGGTCCAGGTAGCGCTGGCGATAGCGCTGCTCCACGTCGGTGAGGCCGTGGAACTTCTCGGGCAGGGGGCGGTAGCTCTTGGTGACCAGGGTGACCTGGTTGGCCCGGATGGTCAGCTCGTTGGTGCGGGTGCGAAAAAGCGGGCCGCTCACCCCCACCAGGTCGCCCACGTCGAGCTTCTTGAAGCGGGCGTAGGCCTCGTCGCCCAGCACGTTCTTTTGCACGTGGACCTGCAGTTGCTCGCCGGAGCGGTCCATGATGTGCATGAAAGCGGCCTTGCCAAAGGAGCGCAGGCTCATTATGCGGCCGGCGATGACAAAGCTGAGATTCAGGGTCTCCAGGCGTTCGATGTCCAGGTGGCCGTAGTTCTTTTTTATGTCGCTGATCAGGTCGCGGGGCCGGAAGGTGTTGGGGAAAAGAGGCACGCCCTGGGCGGCCAACTCCGCCGCCTTGGCCCGCCGCTGGCGGATCAGTTGGTTATCGTCTAAAATGCTCTTGCCGCCCTTGTCGGGGGTCTTAGGCTTGTTTTTTGTCTTTTCAGACACTTAAGTGCAACCTTCCCTGTCTGTGCCAGCGCCGGGTAAATGTATTTCGCATACGGTCCATGGCCGGCTGACCGCGCGTACGATTTGTACGCGACCTACTGATGTTTGTCAAGGTTGGCCGGGGCATGGCGCCCCCCTGGCGGCCGCCGGGCGCGCCGGGGATGAAAACTTTTTTACCAAGGCTCTTGACAGGGGCCGCTTTGATCATCATAATCCGCACCTGCAAGATGTTATCACAGGTCCGGCCGTGGGCTGGGCCTGTGTTTTATGTTCCAGAGCCCAGGCCAAAACCAAAGAAGACATTGCGACTCTGGGTTGCCTGTTGCTGAAAGGGAGATCACCATGCTGTGCACCACTACTCGCGAAGGAATGGATTGCGCCTTCATGAGCGTCACGGGCTGTAGCTTTAACGGCGGGACCTGCCACCCGGCGGTAGAGCCTTGCAAGGGCTGCGACCGCACGGTCAACGCCGGCGACATGATGTACTGCCAGTCCTACCCGGACCCGGCCGCCAAGTGGCGCTACGGCAAGTGCAACTTCGCCACCCACGTCAAGGGCGAGACCCTCAACGAGGTGAAGCTCAACCCCCTCAAGGCCTCCAAGCGCGCCGGCCGCCATCGCTAAGCCCCGCGTCCTTAAGCCAAAGAAAAACGGCCGCCCCGCCATGTATGGTTGGGGCGGCCGTTTTCTGTTTTAATGCGCAGTCCTCAGTCCAGGGCGGCCAGGGCCTTTTCCAGGGCGTCCATACCCTTGGCGATGGTGTCCATGTCCGTGGCAAAGCTGAAACGGATACAGCGGTCCTCGCCAAAGGCCGCGCCGGGCACCGTGGCCATGTGCACCGAGTCCAGCAGGTAGTCACTCATGGCCACCGACCCGTCGATCACCTGGTCCCCGGCCTTTTTGCCATAGTAGGCGCTGACGTTGGGGAAGGCGTAGAAGGCGCCGGTGGGCCGGGGACAACTCACCCCGGCGATGGCCAGCAGGCGCTCCAGGATATAGTCCCGGCGCTTGGCAAACTCGCCGCAGCGTCGCACCACCTCGTCCTGGGGGCCTTGCAAGGCGGCGATGGCCGCCCGCTGGGCGATGGAGCAGGGGTTGGAGGTGGACTGGCTCTGGATCTTGGCGCAGGCCTTGATCAGCTCTTGGGGCCCGGCCATGTAGCCGATGCGCCAGCCGGTCATGGAGTAGGCCTTGGACGCGCCGTTCATGGTCACCGTGTGCTCGAATATCTGGGGGCTGAGGCTGGCGGTGGCGGTGAACTTGAGCCCGTCGAAGACGATGGCCTCGTACATCTCGTCGCTGAAGATCATCACCCCGGCCTCGGCGCAGACCTCGGCCACCGCCCGCAGCTCGTCCTCGCTGTAGACCGAGCCGGTGGGGTTGGAGGGCGAGTTGAGGAACATGGCCTTGGTCTTGCTGGTGATGGCGTCTTTCACCTGGTCGGCGGTGAGCTTGAAATCGTTTTCCTGGGTGGCCGCCACGATCACCGGGGTGCCCCCGGCCAGGATGACCATGGAGGGGTAGCTCACCCAGTAGGGGGCCGGCACGATCACCTCGTCGCCGGGGTTGACCAGGGCCTGGCACAGCAGGTAGCCGGAGTGCTTACCCCCCACGTTGATGATCACCTGGTCGATGGAATACTCCAGGCCGAAGTCCGCCTTGAATTTATTGGCCACCGCTTGTTTGAGCTCGGGCATACCGTCGGCCGGGGTGTAGCGGGTGAAGCCCTCTTCTATGGCCTTGATGCCCTCGGCGCACACGTGCTCCGGGGTGCCGAAATCCGGCTGGCCCACCCCGAAATTTAGCACTTCGATGCCCTGGGCCCGCAAGGCGTTGGCTTTGGCGTTGACCGCCAGGGTGGGCGATGGTTGGATGCTGGTTACTCGCTCCGCAAGCTCCATGGGTGGTCTCCCATCCGTTGGTTGGGGGCGCTACGGCGCCCGTGGTTGAAACGCCCGGGCGCACTACCCGGGCCGATGATTTATATACTTACTCCGGCGGATTTTCAAAGGCCACGGTGGCAAACTCCTCTTCCACCGCGTCAGGGTCCGGGGCGTTTAGGATGATAAGGTTGCGCAGGTGCAGGTAGGTATCGGCGTCCATGGAGTTGAACTCCACCGCGGCGCCGTCCTGGGCGCTGCGCACCACCGTGCCCTGCATGGACAGCTCCGGACCCGGCGTCTGTCCCTGGCTGAACAGGTGGATGGTGACCGCGCACTGGGCGCCCAGGGGCAATTGCCGGGCGCCCAGGAGGAACACCCCCCGGTGACTCAGGTCCCGGGTCTGTAAACCGCTGTGCTTTTGGCCGTCGATGACGATATCGGCCTGGGCCCGGTACTCGACCCTGGTACGCGTACGTTTTTCCGCCATGGCCCCCTCCATCGCTTGGGTTGCCTGCCCCGCCCGGGGGTTGTTTAAGCTTACCGCCAAAATACTACTATGGCGGTTTCCGCGCAACGGATCAAGCGCGCTTGACAGTAAGCGCACCCGGAGGTAGGAATTGATGGAGGTCCGGCCAAGCGCCGCGACCATCTGGAGATTGCTGGGGGAGCCCTCAGGCCGGCTGAGAGTACGCGGACACACACCGCGTAGACCCCTCGAACCTGTTGGATAATGCCAGCGCAGGGAAGCAATCGATCCCCAATGATATAGCTACGGGGGCCGGTTTCCCAAGGCGGGGCCGGCCCGTCTTTTACCGGCGGAAAGGAACAGTGCGAGTTATGCTGAACGAAATTGTCATCACCAGGGCCATCATTGACCGTTACATGGAGAAACTAAAAGACCACCTGGAACTGGACGCGGCCATCGTGGGCGGCGGACCGGCCGGGCTGGTGGCCGGCTACAAGCTGGCCAAGGCGGGCCTCAAGGTGGCCATGTTCGAACGCAAGCTCTCCATCGGTGGCGGCATGTGGGGCGGCGGCATGATGATGAACGAGATCGTGGTGCAGGAAGACGCCAAGCGCATCCTCGACGAGATGGAGGTCCCCTGCCGGGAGTACCAGTCGGGCTACTACACCGCCGACAGCGTCATGTGTTCTTCCACCCTGTGTTCCCAGGCCTCCAAGGCCGGGCTGACCATCTTCAACCTGGTGAGCGTGGAAGACGTGATGGTGCGCGAACAGCGGGTGGTGGGCCTGGTGATCAACTGGACCGCGGTGGAGATGGCCGGGCTGCACGTGGACCCGCTCACGGTGCGCGCCAAGTACGTCATCGACGCCACCGGACACGCGGCCGAGGTGGTGCGGGTCATCGCCCGCAAGGTCGACGCCAAGCTCTTTACCAACAGCGGCGAGGTGGAAGGCGAGCGCTCCCTGTGGGCCGAGGTGGCCGAGACCAACACCCTGGCCAACACCCGCGAGGTCTTTGGCGGCGTCTTCACCGCCGGCATGTGTTCCAACGCCACCTTTGGCTCCTACCGCATGGGGCCGGTCTTCGGCGGCATGCTGCTCTCGGGCGAAAAGGCCGCCGAGCAGGTGGCCCAGCGCCTGGCCGACGAGAAATAGGAGTAGCCGTCCGGCATGAAAGTCTCCGCGCGCATCGTTTTAGGGGCCCTGTTGCTGGCGGCGCTCGGCGCGGGCCCGGCCGCGGCCGCCAAGTGCGACCTCACCGGCAAATACGAAATCAAGCGCTTCTTCTACACCATCCGGGCCCAGATACTGCAAAAGGGCGACCGCTTCGCCATGATCGCCTACATCCGCAGCATCGTGGGCACCAAGTACGTGTATCCCTTTTACGGCGTTATCAAGGGCGACAAGGTGGAGGCCCAAAACAGCGCGGGGCACAGCTTTCGCGGGGTGATCACCCCGTCCGGGGGACTGAAGGGCCAGGTGCTAACCCGCTGGCATAGCACCTGGGACGTGGACATCGGGCCCTCCTGCCGGGTGGCCCAATGGAGCGACGGGGTGAAGCGCCCTCCCCCGGTGTGGAAAGACTAAAGACCAAGGCCCGGCGGAACCTACTCCGCCGGGCCTTTATCATTTTTTTATTTGGCCCCGGGGCTCAACCGGCGGCCGCGATCTTGGCGGCCACCTTTGCGATCTCGGCCATGTCCCCGGGCTCCAGCTCCCACTCCAGGCAGGTGACCCCGTCGTCCGGGCGATTGCGCGGCACCAGGTGCACGTGGTAGTGCATCACCACCTGGTTGGCCCCCCGGCCGTTTAGCTGCAACACCGCGATGCCGGCCGGCTTGAGCGCGGCCATGATCATCCCGGCCACCTTTTGGCTGGCCCGCTGCACCGCCGCCAGGTCCTCGGGGGCTATCTCCAAGAGGTTCTCGTGATGGTTCTTGGGGATCACCAGGGTGTGGCCCGGCGCGATGGGGTTGATGTCCATGAAGGCGAAAGCGTCGTCGTCCTCGTAGACCTTGAAGCTGGGTATCTCGCCGGCGATTATCTTGCAAAACAGGCAATCGGGGTCTCTACTCATGGTCCTCGCTCCTGGGCCGCCGGCCGAACTCGTCGGCCGCGGCCGCCTGCAGGTCTATGATCTTGGCGCCCCCCACGTAGGGCTTGGTGGCGTACTGGCTCACCTGGCTGATCTTATGCATAAGCTGGTTGATCTTGTCCAGCTCGGCCTCGATCTGGTCCAGGCAGGCCACGCTGGCCTCGCCTGGGGGCCAGAGGCGCCGGGCCTTTTCTATGAGAAAGCTCATGGTGGTGAGCGGCTGGGCCAGCTCGTGGCAGGCCGCGCCGGCCATCTCCACCGCGGCCTCGCGCCGCTCCATGATCCGGGCCTGGCCGGCCAACAGGGCCGCCTCCAGGCCCAGGGCCATCTTGCGCCCCAGCCGCTGCAAAAAGTCGGTGCGATATCCCGGCTGGTAGCGCCGGGGGTCGTCCGAGCCCATGTTCAAGGTGCACAGCAGGCGGTTGCGGCTGCGGATGGGCACCACCGCCAGGGAGGCCAGGCCTCGGTGCCGGGGAAAGAAGCAGCGGCGTAGAGGACGCGGGATTTCACAGGCGAGAAAAGGCTTTTCCAGCCCGCCCAGCAGGCTGCGCATCTCGCGGTAGGAGCGGGGGTAGCAGTCCGGCGGCAGGCGACCGCCCTGGTCCCCGCCGAGCAGCTCGCCCCAGTCCAGGTGGTCCCGGTTGAGGCACAGGGTCACCGCCTGCAGGCCGTAGACCTCGCGGACCTTGGGCCCCAGCTTGGCCACCAGGGAAGCGACGGTGGTGTGGCCGGCCAGGAACTCCTCCACCGCCTCGAGCCGGCGCAGGATCATCTCGTTGCGCCGGGCCTCGGCAATGAGCTGGTTTACCCCTTGATCCATGACTCCCCGTATCCGCCGACTTCCCGCATCCGCCGGACGCGCTACGTTTGCGCCTGGCGACCGTGGTAATGCTAGCATAGGCCCCATGGGGCGGCAAGACGAGGCGGGCTCGATTGCCGCTGGTACTGGCCGCCGCGGGCCGCTATAATCTGGCATCATGCAGGTAGCGGTCCTACAGATGAACTCCGGCGCCGACCGCCAGGCCAACCTGGCCCAGGCGGCCGACCTACTGGCCCAGGCGGCCGCGGCCGGGGCCGAGATGGCGGTGTTGCCCGAGCACTTTTCCCACATGCAGAGCGAGGGCATCCTGCCGGCCAGGCCCGAGCCGCTGCGTGGCCGGCTGTTCGCCTGGCTGGCCGACCAGGCCCGCGGCCACGGCCTGTGGCTGGTGGGGGGGTCGTTCAACCAACGAGTGGCCGGCCATCGTCGGATATACAACACCTGCCCGGTACTCGACCCGGCCGGAGAGCTGGCCGCCTATTACCAAAAGGCCCACCTCTTCGACCTGGACATGCCCGGCCACCAAACCCTGCGGGAGTCGGCCTTTGTGTTGCCCGGCCGCCGCCTGGTCACGGTGGACACCCCGGCCGGCAAACTGGGCCTGTCTATCTGCTACGACCTGCGCTTTGCCGAGCTCTACCGCCGGCTGCGGCTAAAAGGGGCCGAGGTCCTCACCTGCCCCAGCGCCTTCACCAAGGTCACCGGCCAAGCCCACTGGGATATCCTGGTGCGGGCCCGGGCGGTGGAAAACGCCTGTTTCGTGTTGGCCGCCGCCCAGTGGGGCAGCCACGGCCAGGGGCGCGAGAGCTTTGGCCACGCCATGATCGTCAATCCCTGGGGTGAGATCTTGGCCCAATGCCCCGAGGGAGTCGGCTGGGCCATGGCCGAGGTGGACCCGGACCAGGTGGCCGACTGGCGCTCCCGGTTGGACTCCACGGCCCACGCCCGCTTTCTACCCGCCGCCTGGAGACGCTGATGCCTTCGGATCAAGCCCCCCAGCCTTTTACCACCGCCATCAGCCGCTGGTTCTTCGCCGTCCTCATCGTGTTCATGCTATACACCGGCTACCGCCTGGTGGAGCCTTACTTGGTGCCCATCTTCCTCTCGGTGGTCCTGGTGGTGGTGGCCGGCCCCTTCTACGACCTGGTCAAGCGGCTCTTGGGCGGGCGGGAAAAGCTGGCCTCGGCCATCACCACCATCGTGCTGCTGTTGGTAATCGCCCTACCCTTGTTTTTCATCATCGGCATGATCACCGCCCAGGCCCTGGACCTGTACAACATCGTGAGTGAGCAGCTCACCAGCGACACCCTGCAACGCACCTTTGACAAGGGCCTGGGCAGCGTGAGCCCATACCTGGAGAAGATGCAGGAGGTCTTCGGCATCAGCCGCGACGAAGTGCTCAAGCAGGCCGGTGAGTTGGTGCGCCAGGTGAGCGGGCTGCTCTACAACAACCTCACCGGCCTGGTCAAGGGCTTCACCAACGTCATTATCAGTTCGGCCCTGGTGTTGTTCGTCACTTTCTACCTGTTCACCGACGGCAGCGCCATGGCCGCCAAGATACTGTCTCTCTCGCCCCTGCCGGAACGCACCAACCGCCGCATCAAGCGCGAGATGCTCATCTCTCTGCGGGCCACCATGCGCGGCACCTTGGTGCTGGCCCTGCTGCACGGCATCATGGCCGGGCTGGGCTTCGGCCTCTTTGGCGTTCCCCTGGCGGTGTTCTGGGGATCGGTAATGACCCTCAGCTCGGTGGTGCCCCTGGTGGGCACCGCCCTGGTCTGGCTGCCGGCCGGCATCTACTTGATGGTCACCGGCCACACCGCCTCGGCCATCGGCATGATGATCTGGTGCCTGGCCTCGGCCATCGTGCTGGACAACCTGGTACGGCCCCGGCTCATCGGCAAGCACGCCAACCTCCACCCCCTGCTCACCTTCTTCAGCGTGCTAGGCGGGCTCAGCGTCTTCGGGGTGGTGGGGCTCATCCTGGGCCCCTTGGTGTTGGCGGTGCTGTTGTCCCTGCTGGGGGTCTACGAGCGCCACTTCCTCAACAACCAGTCCGAATGCCCGGGTGACGAAACGCCCGATGCTCCGGCCAAGGAGGCCAAGCCGTGAAAGACGTCCTGGCCATCATCATGGCCGGCGGTAAGGGACAGCGCCTCAAGCCCCTGACCCGGGACCGCTCCAAACCCGCGGTGCCCTTTGGCGGGGTCTACCGCCTCATCGACATCACCTTGTCCAACTGCGTCAACAGCGGAATCTACAAGATATTTCTGCTGCCCCAGTACAAGAGCCAGTCCCTGGTGGACCACCTGGAGGCCGGCTGGAACATCTTTTCCTATGACCTGGGGCACTACCTGCGCATCATCAGTCCCCAGATGCGCACCGGCGAAAAGTGGTACCAGGGCACCGCCGACAGCGTGCGGCAAAACGTGTACCTCATCGAGCGCGACACCACGCTCAACCACGTGGCCATCTTGAGCGGCGACCACGTCTACAAGATGGACTACTCCCTTTTCCGCGACTACCACCAGGAACACCAGGCCGACATCACCATCAGCGTCATCGAGGTGGACCGGCAACTGGCCCGCTCCTACGGCGTGGCCGAGGTAGACCCGGAGTTCAATATCGTGGCCTTTCACGAAAAGCCCCAGGACCCGGCCGCCATCCCCGGCGATCCCCAGCGATCCCTGGCCTCCATGGGCATTTACCTATTCAAGAAAGAAGTGCTGCTAAGGGAGCTGGCCCAAAACCCCGGCCTGGACTTTGGCCAGGACATCATCCCCTCCCTGTTGGGGCGCTACCAGGTCAAGGCCTATCCCTACCGCCGGCACAACCGCCTGCAGGACTACGTCTACACCTATGACGAGAACGGACGCCGCACCAGGACCCTGGTGCGGCCCACCGGCGACTCGGGCTACTGGCGCGACGTGGGCGACCTGGATTCCTTTTGGAACGCCAACATGGACCTGTGCGGGGTGGACCCCTACTTCAACCTCTACGGCCACCTGTGGCCCATCCGCACCTTCCGGCGCCAGTTGCCGCCGGCCAAGTTCGTCTTTGGCGACGAGCGCCACCAGCCCGACCGGGTGGGCAAGGCCCTGGACTCGCTGGTGGGCGCCGGCAGCATCATCAGCGGCGCGGTGGTGCGCAACTCGGTGTTGGGCTGCAACGTCATCGTGGAGTCCTGGTCGCGGGTGGACGAGAGCGTGGTCATGGACGACGTGGTCATCGGGCGCAACTGCCTGGTAAAAAAGGCCATCATCGACAAGGGCAACGCCCTGCCCGACAGCACCCGCATCGGCCTGGACCCCCGGGCCGACGCCAAGCGCTTCACCCTAACCCCGCGCGGCATCACCGTGGTGCCCAAGGCCTTCTTTGCGCCCAGCCCGTAGCCGCCACGGCGCCCCGCCCTCGCCGCATTGACATAACCATATACTTTTTGTAGATTTAGCCTTTGGTTTGGCGGCGGGCACTTTGTCCACAGCCGCCGGTTTTTTTGCACCGCTCAAGAGAGGCGATCACGTGGCTGTCATTGCCGTGGTGTTTCCCGGTCAGGGCTCGCAATACGTGGGCATGGGACAGGCGTTTTTCGAGGCGTCGGCGGCCGCCCGCGATATATTCGCCGCGGCCGAAGCGGCCAGCGGGCTGGATATCCCGCGGCTGTGCTTCCAAGGCCCCATGGACGAGCTGACCCAAACGGTCAACCTGCAACCGGCCGTGGTGGCGGTGGACCTGGTCTGCTGGCAGGCCATCGCCGACACCGGCATCCAGGTGGCCGCGGTGGCCGGCCACAGCCTCGGCGAATATCCCGCCCTGGTGGCCGCCGGGGCTATGAACCCGCGGCGCTGCCTGGAGCTGGTGAGCCTGCGCGGCCGGCTCATGGACCGCGACGCCCGGGCCAACCCCGGGGCCATGGCCGCGGTGATGGGCCTAAGCCCCGAAGAGGTCGAGGCCATCTGCGCCGAGGTGGACGGCGTGGTGCAGCCGGCCAACTTCAACACCCCGGTACAGACGGTGATCACCGGTGAGAAAGAGGCGGTGGCCGCCGCCGCCGCCCTGGTCAAGGAGCGGGGCAAAAAGGTCATCCCGCTCAAGGTAAGCGGGGCCTGGCACTCCCCCCTGATGGCCGCCGCCGGCCGGGACATGGCCCAGGCCCTGGCCGAGTTGCCACTGACCCCCATGAACCGCACCCTGGTGAGCAACGCCACCGGCCAGCCCACCCGCCGGGCGCCCGATGCCCACCAGGCCATCATGGACCAGCTCACCTCGCCGGTGCGCTGGGTCCAAAGCGTGCAGGCCATGCTGGATATGCGCGTCGACACCTTTATCGAGGCCGGTCCCAAGACCGTGCTCACGGGGCTGATCAAAAAGATCGCGCCCCGGGACGTCAAGGTGCTTAGTGTTGAGAACCCCGCGGGGATCGATTCCCTGCGGGAAGCATTGGATATTTGAGAGGGGCTAAATTCATCGTCCGGCGGCGCGGGCGCCAGCCCGGCGCGGCCCTGGGGCCCCGGCCCGGTGCGATGAGAAAGTCGAGTGAAATGCCGAAGGTTGTCGTACAAAAGGAACTGTGCAAGGGCTGCGGCCTGTGCGTGGACGCCTGTCCCACCAAGAACCTGGCCATGGGCCAAAGAGTAAACGCCCAGGGCTACGCCTACGTGGTCTGGGACAAAAAGGCCAAGTGCACCGGCTGCGCCATCTGCGGCCGTCTCTGCCCGGATATCGCCCTGAGAATCTACAAAGAGGAGCGCAAATAATGGCCAAGCGAGTGCTGGTAAAAGGCAACGAGGCCATCTGCATGGGGGCTCTCGCGGCCGGATGCAAATTTTATTTCGGTTATCCCATCACCCCGCAAAACGACATTCCCGAATACATGAGCGCCCACATGCCTGAGGTGGGGGGCACCTTCATACAGGCCGAGAGCGAGGTGGCTTCCATCAACATGCTCCTGGGCGCGGCGGCCACCGGCGCCCGGGCCATGACCTCCAGCTCCAGCCCGGGCATCAGCCTGAAACAGGAAGGCATCAGCTACCTGTGCGGCTCGGAGGTTCCCGGCGTGGTGGTAAACATGAGCCGCTCGGGTCCCGGCCTCGGCGGCATCCACCCCTCCCAGGGCGACTACTTCCAGTCCACCCGCGGCGGCGGCCACGGCGACTACCGCGTGCTGGTGCTGGCGCCCTCCACCGCCCAGGAAAACTACGATCTCACCATGCTGGCCTTCGACCTGGCCGACAAGTACCGCAACCCGGTGATGATCCTGGGCGACGCGCTCATCGGCAACATTAAGGAGCCGGTGGAACTAAAGCCCTACCGCAGAAAGATCAAGCCCAAGGACTGGGCCCTCACCGGCGCCCACCGCCGGCCGCGGCGCATCGTCAAGTCGCTGTTCCTGGCCGACGGCGAGCTCACCGATCACAACTGGCGGCTCTACAAAAAATACCAGCGCATGGCCAAAGAGACCCGCTTTGAAAACTACCGCGCCGACGACGCCAAGCTGGTCCTGGTGGCCTTCGGCTCGGTGGGGCGTATCCTCAAAACCTCGGTGGACATGCTGCGCGAAAAAGGCCTGGCCGTGGGCCTGCTGCGGCCCATAACCGTCTATCCCTTCCCCCACCAGGCCGTGCAGGAGGCCGCCGAGCGCACCGGCCACCTCATGGTGGTGGAGCTCAACACCGGCCAGATGGTGGAAGACGTGCGCCTGGCGGTGGAGGGCCGGGCCCCGGTGGACTTCTACGGCCGACCCCCCGGCTCCATCCCCACCCCCAACGAGCTGGCCAAGGAAGTGGCCAAGGTTTGGCGAAAGAGAGGTCTCCAATGAGCCCCCAGAAAAAAACCACGGTCAAGATGAAGAAGGTCTTCGACCGCCCCAAGTCGATGACCAAAAAGCCCTACCACTACTGCCCCGGCTGCCACCACGGGGTGATCCACCGCATGCTGGCCGAGCAGATCGACGCCTACGGCCTCAAGGGCAAGACCATCGGCGTGGCCAGCGTGGGCTGCTCGGTGCTGCTCTACGATTACTTCGACACCGACGTGGTGGAGGCCCCCCACGGCCGCGCCCCGGCGGTGGCCACCGGCGCTAAACGGGCCCAGCCGGAAAACTTCGTCTTCACCTACCAGGGCGATGGCGACCTGGCGGCCATCGGTACCGCCGAGATCATCCACGCGGCCAACCGGGGCGAAAAGATCACCGTGATCTTTGTCAACAACGCCGTCTTTGGCATGACCGGCGGCCAGATGGCCCCCACCACCCTGGTGGGCCAGGTCACCACCACCAGCCCCCAGGGCCGCCAGGTGGCCACCGCCGGCCCCCCCATCCGGGTGGCCGAGATGCTGGCCACCCTCGACGGCGCCGCCTACGTGGCCCGCGTGGCCGTGAACAACATCAAGAACTACAAAGTAGCCGAAAAGGCCCTCAAGCGGGCCATCGACTTCCAACTCGACGGCGTGGGCTTCGCCTTTGTGGAGTTTTTGAGCTCCTGCCCCACCAACTGGAAGATGACCCCGCAGGAGGCCAACGCGCGCGTGGCCAACGAGATGATCGCCCAATTCCCGCTCGGCGTGTACAAGGACATTTTGGCCGCGGCCTAGCGATTGACCTGGAGTGAAATGGTAATGTATTTTGACGTTATATTCGCAGGCTTCGGCGGCCAGGGCGTGATGCTCATGGGCAACATGCTCTCGGTGGCCGGCATGCACGCCGGCAAGCAGATCACCTACATGCCGGTCTACGGGGTGGAGATGCGCGGCGGCACCGCCAACTGCACCGTGGTGGTGAGCGACCGCCCGGTGGGCTCCCCGGTGGTGCACGAACCGGTATGCGCCGTGGTCATGAACCGGCCCTCGGCCGAAAAGTTCGCCCCCCGGGTGCTCAAAAAGGGCATGGTGCTGGTCAACGCCAGCCTGGTGGACCCCAAGTACGTCAAGGCCCGCACCAAGAAGGTCATCTACGTGCCCTGCCTGGAGCTGGCCACCGAGGTGGGCAACCCGCGGCTGGGCAACATGATCATGCTCGGCGCCCTGTGCCAGGCCTCGGGCGTGCTGGACGTGGAACAGGTGGTAAAGGCCCTGCCCAAGGCCCTGGACCAGCGCTATCACAAGATGATCCCCATCAACACCGAGGCCCTGCGCCGGGGCGGGCGCTTCGTGGCCGAGCTCTAGGACTTAGGCCGGCTGCAAACCCCGAGAGGTATCATGGTCGAAGACTTTGACAACAGCCATCACGATCTGATGAAGAACATGGGCGGGGTCGGCTCCAGCCAACGCGAGGCCGACTTCCTCGACAGCTTCAGCGAAGTGGCCGAGGTGGACCAACCCACCGAGGTGGACCAGAGCATGCCGGTGGGGCAAAGGGTCAAGGCCATCCGCGAGCAAAAGGGCCTGAGCCTGGAGGACCTGTCCCAGCGCACCGGCCTGGAGGTGGAGCGCCTGCGGCGCATCGAGGAGGAACCAGCCAGCCCGCCCCTGGGAGTGCTCATCAAGCTGGGCAAGGGGCTGGACATGAACTTCGGCACCCTCATCTCCGGCGGCGAGGAACGGGCCTACACCGTGGTGCGCAAGGACGAACGCAAGGACATGAGCCGCTATGCCTCGCAACGCGGCACCAGCTACGGCTACTCCTACCAGGCCCTGGCCCCGGAGATGACCAACCGGTCCATGGAGCCCTTCATCGTCACCCTGCAGCAGACCGACGAGGACGTGCCGCTTTCCTCGCATGACGGCCAGGAGTTCATCTTCGTGATGAAAGGCTCCATGGAGGCCATCGTGGGCGACGCCCGCGAGGTGCTCCACCCCGGCGACTGCATCTACTACCAGTCCACCGAGCCCCACCTGGTGCGCCCGGCCGACCAGGGACCCACCGTCATCCTGGCGGTCATCTACGGCGGCGACCACTAACCCGGCCACCGGGGCCACCGGGGCGACGCAGGGGGGGCGACACGGGGGCGGCGCAGGGAGCCACCGGGGCGACACCGGGGACCACCGGGGACCACCGGGGCGATGTGCAAGGCGGCGCAGGGGCCATTGGGTGCGATACTGCGGCGATAGGAAGCAGCGAACCAGCACGGCCGATTCAAAATTAATCAACCACCAGGCCCCTGCGGATAGCCGCGGGGGCCTTGCTTTGCCCAAACGGCCAAAGGCTTGACCCTCCGGCCCGGCGGCCTCATCCTGGAATTAGAGGATAGTGAAACACCACTTTTGCAAGGAGGTGCGCCATGAAGGCTGGAATCGTCTTTACCGGGACCGGCCCCATCCTCATCCTGGTGAGCTACAGTTCTTTCGACGACCCCAACCTGCTGGAAAAACTGGCCGAAAAGGGAATTATGAAATACATCGCCTATGAGCTGGACGAAGACGAAGTGCGCAAGCGCTACGGAAAAAAGTTCGACGCCATCCTAAACGACGTCAAACAGGAGGATGACCTGCGAGTGCTGGACTATAACGGCCACAACGTGTTCTACAACTTTTCCATCCGGGACCTGGGTGACCCGGTGGTGCACGAGTAGCCCTCACCGTTTGCCGGGCAGCAGCTCCGGCCACACAATATCACGCCAACTATATAAATATTGCGCCGCTTGAAAAGGCTGCTTGGATTCACGATAGGGCCGCGGAATGGTCATGGCGGCATACCGGGGTCTTGTAAAGGCCGATCATGCTCTCTGCCGGTGCTCAACGACCATCCGTACTACCTGTTCCCTTAACTTATAATGACTATCGACTTCGTCTCGCCATCTCCCCCCTCACGTAATTGAGACTCCGGCAACCCCAGGACGGCTCACTCCTTATCCCGGGAAGTTGATGAGTTTCTAAACTCACCGGTACACCCCACAGCACCTTATTCCGAACATTCAAACACAAAATTCGGTTGCAGCTCACCCCGGCACAGACTCCGGACCCATCGATTTATACGCTAAGCCCAGCGGCGGCTACAGCGAGCTCTCGCCTGGATTTTTTAATAGCTACACATGGTTACTTGAGCAGACCATCTAAAGGATCAAGGGTAATTCAGAATAATTAGCAAAATTGAGTTGACAACCTGACGGAGATGCAACAGAATAAAGTCATGCAATGCGACCTAGCGTAACGCAATGCGTAATAATGCACCGGTCGGCTACGGCTCTCGTTGCCCGGTCGTTATTGCACAACAGGTTTTGCGAAATACTTACCGAGAATACTTATAAGGGATATGCGTTAGTGGCGGTTCTGGATTTATTGCGAGCCCAAATAAACCGGCTTAGTAAAAACCCCTTTTATTCCCACAAGCTACGAGAGGCTTCCTTGGGGCCGGATGATATTGCAAGCATTGAAGACTTCCGGCGAATTCCTTTTACTACCAGTGCCGAGTTCTTTGCTGAATCTATCAAGCCCCCTGCCAATAGTGCTTTTTGCGGCCCAGATGTGACCCGGGTGAATTTTTCACCATCCGGTCGGCAACTATACCCGGTGTACCAAACCCAAAAGGACCTAGAGACCATACACCAGGTTTGCGCCCGCACCCTAAAGGCCGCGGGAGTAACACCGGATGACATGGTGGCCGTAACTTTTGGCTACCACATGTTTGTGGCAGGGCTTTTCTATCAAGGCCAATTTGAATACTACGGCTCTAAAGTCATACCCCTGGGTCCCGGCGAGTCTGACCGGGCGGTGAGGATCATAAACGATTACAGCGTAGGGGTACTGGTATCCAACCCCACGTTTGCCATGAAACTCGCGGCCAAGGGGATTCCATCGGTGCACACGCTCTTTGTAGGCGGAGAACCTTTTACTTCGGTGGCAGGATACCCCGACCGGGTCAAAGCCGCCTTTGGCCATGACATCACCATCATCGACTCCTATAGCATGGCCGCTTGCATGCCTATAGCACGAAGCTGCCGCCATGAGACAGGTTTGCATATCGTAGACGACTACGTCTACGCAGAGCTGGTGGACCCAAACAGCGGCGAACCGGTCCCCCTGGGAGAAAAGGGGGAGTTGGTGCTTACCCACCTGTGCAAGGAGGCGGCGCCGTTGTTGCGCTACCGAACCGGAGACTTGACCGTACTGCAAGAGGCTCCATGCGCATGTGGACGCACGCTCACCATGCCCAAGAGCGTGATGGGTCGTACTGACGAGATGGTCAAGGTCAAAGGCGTCAAGTTCTGGCCCAGCCAAGTGGGTACTATCCTTTGCAGTGACCCGAAGCTGGCGGGAAGGAAATATCAGGTCACGGTGGAATCCGACCAAGGAGTAGACAGTCTGACCCTCACCATCGAAGGAAGTGATCCGGAGAACGGGGTTGTGAAAAGGATTTCGGATTTGCTTAAAACCGAAACCCTAGTCAAGTTCAACCAGATCGAATTCCAGCCCGATTTGGCTGGCGGACCACTTCTCGTTAACAAACGCAACTGAGAAAGCACTCAATGGTCATGGCAATACAAGAAGAGAACCGGGGCTATAAGAAACTATTGTTTCAGCAAGACGGCCCGGTCCTCAAAATCATCATCAACATACCGGAAAAACGCAATGCGCTGGACATGGAGATACGCCCCGAGCTCATCGAAGTGCTACAGGACCTGGCCTTTGATTCCACGGTGCGGGTGGTGATCCTGGCCGGCCATGGAGAGCATTTCTGCGGCGGTGGCGATATCAACTCCATGAAAGATGTGCCGGACCCGGTGGCCTCCCGCAATCGCCTGAAGTATGGCCATCGCCTGGTACGCGCCATGGTGCAACTGGAGAAGCCTATCATCGCGCAGGTTGACGGGGCGGCTGCGGGTTCGGGCGTAAGCTTGGTTTTGGCCTCGGACTTGGCGGTAGCCGCGGAGAGAGCAAAATTCCACTTTTCCTTTGCCAGGATAGGGTTGGCTCCGGACTGGGGGCAATATTATTTCTTACCCCAACGGGTGGGCATGGTCAGAGCCAAAGAACTGATGTTGGAAGGTGGGGTAATCAGCGCCCGGCGTGCGGAACAGATAGGCATGATTAACCGGGTGGTTGCCACCGAGGACTTGGTCAAAACCACCTGGGACTGGGCCCAAAAACTAGCCCAGGGGCCAAGTCAGGCATACGCACTTATCAAGTCTGCGCTCAACCGCTGGCCCATGGACCTGGAGAGCTACTTGGATTTGGAGGCCAGTTTACAAGCAGTAGCCCTGGGCAGCGACGATTTTAAAGAAGGACGCCAGGCCTTTCTTGAAAAGCGAAAACCCAATTTTAGGTAGTGAAAAGGCCTCTAGTGAAAACGGGACTCGTGTTGCAACCTAGCGTGAATGATACCTGGACGGCAGTGCTATGAAGGAATTAAGGTACATAAAGTGTGACTACTCATACGCGGACTACTCTACCAGTGTCTCGCCCGCAATTGAACGCGCCTTGGCAGATGGTGACGCTCCCAATACTGTGGTGCTGAACATATTCTCATCTGACAGTATCACTTCGGGGGTGTTGGACGATGCGGAAAAGGCGATTGACCTTGATTTCTGCCGAGAGCACAACATAGTAGTACGCCGACGCCAAAATACCGGCGGCGCCATTTTTGGTCCCAAGCGCAGCGCTTTTTTGTGCCTGTACCTGATCCCCCAATCCCTGTCCCTGCCCTTGACCAACATCTCTGACGCCTTCCGCATCACCTTGGAAGGTTTGGCTGAGGCCATCAATCAGAAATGGGGCATAGACGCCGTATACCGCCCCTTAAATGATCTTCAGGTGCAAGGCCGCAAACTGGTGCCGAGTTCGGCGCGCCTGGAAAAGGGCATCTTAACCATGCGCCTTATGGTCAACGTGGTTAAAACCAACCGGACCACCTTGGACCTGGCCATACGTACCATAGCCGAGAAGATACAAGACAAAGAGATCAAAAGACTAGGTCAACGCTTCACCTGCCTGGAGAGTGAAATAGGCCACCGACCGAAGCAAAGCGAGTTGGAAGACATGGCGCTGTTGGCCATTAGGAAAATATTTGCAGATGACGTCAAGTTGGTGGGCGCTCCTTTGACCGCAAAAGAATTAAAGTACTCCCGCGAGTATGAGCGCAAGTTTAACTCCGAGGAGTTCTTATATGGCAATTCCGAACGGGTGCGCTTTAAAAATGCCCCTCCCCAGGCAATCAAGAGCGAGGGGCGTCATAAGGCGGTGGCGGGGCTGGTGCGGGTAACCCTCTTAAAACTTAACGGCAAAATATTCGACTTGATCATCACCGGTGATTTTCATCCCTCTCCCTATGGAGTCGTGGGAGACATCGAGGATGCTTTGCGCGGCAAGGAGTGCGATCTGGAGGTGGTGCGGAGTGAGCTGGAAAAAATATACGCCCGGGATGACGTGGAGATGGCCGGGATAGACATAGACGACTTCATGATGTCCTTTGAAAAGGCCTTAGCACCGTAAAAGTCCTGACGGGCCGAGCTCGTCGGACAAGAATGAAATATGAAATGGAGGATAGTTGTAATGGGAAATAAGTGGGAAAAATGCGTGGTGACCGAGCCCAAAATCATCGACGTCTTTGCGGCGCATGCGCCTGGTAAATACCAGATACTCATGGACGGTGAGTTAGTCCCCGGAGCCGATTTCTTTGTGGCCGGCGGTATCCATCATAAAATTTACCAGGCAGAGCCGATAACAGAGAAGCATTACCACAACGAGAGCGAAGCCTACTTATTCATTTCCAAGCCTGGTGACGCTGAAATTGAGCTAGAACTAGACGATGAGGTCTATACCGCTACTTCCCCCTGTGCTGTCTATATTCCGCCTGGTGTGAAGCATACCTATCGCTATAAAAGAATCGACGGTCCCCTAACTGTGGTGGCCATTGTGCAAAGCGGTAAATACCTGCCTATTACTGACTAATGCATCGAGCGAGGGGGACTGCTGGCTGTGGAAACCAGAATAGTTGTTCCCAGTAACTGACCTAAGTAGAAAATGAATTGACTTTGCTATTGGGGACGCACAGTCACAATACTTGACGAGATTGGCAAACACAATGCGTGACAAAAAGTTTATTGGTTCCCTTTCAAAAGGAATCACTGTTTTGGAACTTCTGGCCAACTCGCCGGAGCCGCTTACCCTTACGGAAGTCGCCAATCAGATGGGCACCAACAAGACTTCAGCACAGCGTTTCCTCTATACCTTGATGAAACTTGGCTACGTTGACCGCCTGGAACACAAGCGATACTGCCTGGGTAATAAGGTTTTGAGCCTTGCGCACCAGTTCTTAGGTAGTAATGGACTTTCTGTCATAGCCGAACCTATCTTGTCGGAGCTTTCCCTGACAATGGACAAGAGCGTGAGCTTAGGCGTGCTGGACGACGCCGAAGTCCTTATGCTCCATCGCGAAGAAAGAATGCGTTTCCATCCTTATGCGGTGCACGTGGGTTCCAAGGTGCCCTGCCATTGCACTACCACGGGCAAGGTTCTTTTGGCCGGTTTACCCGACGATGAGCTGAAAACATTGATCGACCGACTGGATATGGCGCCGATCACACCCAAATCTATTACCAACAGACAAGAGCTGTTAGAGGAGGTTCTCCGAACCAGAAGCATGGGCTATGGGGTGGCGGACCAGGAGTTTTCTCTGGACCTGTATTCCATGGGAGTGCCCGTGTTGGATCGGTTTGGTTCAGTCGTGGCTGCCGCCTCCATATCGCTAACCATACACGATAAAGACAAAGAGAACGTGGTGAAACAGGCGAAAACTAAATTAATCGAGGCAGGCATGCGCATCTCCCGGGGGCTTGGTTACGAAGGTGAATATCCCCGAATTACGCCATAGGCCAAAAGACGTGGCGCAAAACGGGGGATGTAGGGTACCGGCTACGGTTGGACCGGTTGTATGAGAGCTGGATAGTGCTGGGAGGTTTCCGTGTGGCTCTTATATTTCTGCCTGCTCATACATCACCGTTTCATTAAGGCGGAAAAACTTACGTATCAGGGAAAGGAGCTGTCAGGAGATGAACACTAAGGCCGCGGTTTTATACGAATACAAGCAACCTCTGACCATAGACGAGTTGGAGCTTGACCCCCCCAAGGCAGGTGAAGTGCTGGTGGAAGTTAAGGCCGCCGGTCTCTGCCATACCGACTTGTCGATCATCAGGGGACGCTACACGGTACCCGATACCCCCTGTGTGCCCGGTCACGAAGGAGCCGGCATTGTACGCGAGGTAGGGCCCGGAGAGACAAGCTTGCAGCCCGGTGACCACGTGTTGTTCCTCTGGGCGCCTCGTTGCGGCCGGTGCTACTACTGCTTGCATGACCAGCCTTATCTCTGCGAACTGCGCAATCTCACCCGGGCGGGAACCATGCTCGATGGCACCACCCGCCTACACAAGGGCAGCCAAGATATTCTCAATATGACCGGCCTTGGTACTTTCAAACAATTTACGGTGGTTTCCCGGCAGGCCATCTTGCCCTTACAGGAAGATATTCCATTTGATGTGGCCGCGATCACTGGTTGTGGCGTCATCACCGGCACGGGGGCTGTTTTGAATACTGCGGGCGTGGAGGCCGGCAGTAGTGTAGCGGTCCTGGGTGTCGGTGGAGTGGGGATCAACGTGATCCAGGGGGCGGTAGTGGCGGGGGCCACCAAGATCATCGCCATAGACCTGCTAGATAGCAAGCTAGGTCGGGCTACGAAGATGGGCGCCACCCACACGGTCAACGCGAGCCAAGGGGATGTTCTGGAGCAGGTATTGGAGATAACCGGCGGTATCGGCGCGGACTATGCATTTGACCTAGTGGGAGGCAAGCGCGGGGCAGAAACCTGCCTTGAACTAGTC
>JAMOVV010000160.1 GCA_027067385.1 Desulfarculaceae bacterium | reverse complement strand
CTGGGTAAAGGTCATTAAGCAGTGCGGGCTGGTGGTGATGATCTTGGTGACGCCCTGGTCGTTGAACAGGTTGATGTTCTTCTCGGCCAGCTTGAGGAACTGCTCCTCGTCGCCCATCTTGCGCAGGGACTCGCCGCAGCAGGACTCCTGGTTGCCGATGATGCCGTAGCTCACGCCGGCGGCGTTAAGCACCTTAACTAAGGCCTGGGCTATCTTGATGGCCCGGGGGTCGTAGGCCGAGGTGCAGCAGACGCTGAGGAAGTACTCGGTGCCTTCGGCAAAACGCGGCACATCCAGCCCCTCGGTCCAGGCCTCGCGCTTTTCGCGGTCCTCGGACCAGGGATTGCCGTTGGAGTGCAGGGAGCCCATGATGGGGCGCAGGCTGCCCGGGGTGGCCCCGGACTCGGCGATCATGGCCCGCATGGCGCGCACCACGTCGATGATGCCCACCTGGCGGGGGCAGTTGACCACGCAGAGCTTGCAGGTGGTGCAGGCGTAGAGAATATCGTCGGACTCAAATCCCTCCAGGCCCATCTGGCCCATGCGCATCAGCCGGCGGGTGCGAAACTCCGATCCCACCTCGGGCCAGGGGCACAGGCCGGAGCAAAGGCCGCACTGCATGCAGTGGTTCAGGGTTTCGCCGCCCATGAGGACGATGGCTTCGGAGACTTCTAAAAACGGGGTAGCGGGCATGGCCGAATAACTCCTTGCGTGGCAAGTCGGGTATAAAAACGGGCGCTGCCAATAGCGCGGCGCCGGTCATATTATGAATGACCGCTCACCTTTAGCAGGTGGCGATATGGCTGTCAAGAGCGTCCTGCTCAGGGCTTGGGGCCCTCCTCCACCAGCTTTTTGAAGGCGCTGAGGGCCTCAGGAATAATCGAGCGCACCGCGGCGGCCGGCTCCACGCTGTACTGCTGTTCCAGGTCGTCGTAGCGGTGGTAGTCGGGTTGCAGTTGGGGGACCTTGAGCCGGCTGGCCGCCTGAATCTCGCCCGGGCGGTCGGCCAGCTCCAGCAAGGTGCGGTCCTCGCCGGCCAGCCCCACCACCCATCCCAGGCGGCGCATCACCTCGAAGCGCACCTGGTCGGCCAAAAACAGGTAGGCGTCCAGTGCCTCCATCTTGCGCCAGGACTCCAGGTAGTGGAATTTTTCGCCCGGGCCCCAGTTGCGCACCCCCAGCACCAGGTCGTAGAGGGCCAGCACGGCCGGGTCGGCCAGCTCGGCCAGGGTCATGAGGCCGGCGTTGTCGATATCGGCCAGCCGGGTGTCGGCCCCGGGGGTGAAACCCACCCGCCGCTGCCAGCGGGCAAAGGCCCGCTCGGCCCAGCGCTGGCGCCGAAACGCCTCCATTTGAATCAGCTTGGACAACGGCTTCCTCTTCCCCGCCTACTTGAGATAGGCCCGCCCCTCCTCGGCCGCCGGCAGGGTGACCAGGAAGGTGGCGCCTTCGCCGGCCCGGGTATGCACCTCCACCTGGCCGAAGTGGCGGGTCACTATCTTGTGCACAATGGAGAGTCCCAGCCCGGAGCCGGAGTCCTTGGTTGTA
>JAMOVV010000159.1 GCA_027067385.1 Desulfarculaceae bacterium | reverse complement strand
TTGGGGACCATCCCGCCTTCATGGTACCCACCTACCAACTGGTGTCCTGGTGGGAGTTCGCCCTGTACGCTATCTTGGCCGCCGGGGCCGGGGTGGTGGCGGTGGCTTTCACCACGGTTCTGTACAAGATCGAGGACGCCGCTGACGCCCTGCCCGTACCGGAATACCTCAAGACCCCCCTGGCCGGCCTCCTGTTGGGCCTGGTGGGCTTGGCCTTTCCCATGGCCCTGGGGGTGGGCTATGAGGGCATAGAGTTGGCCCTGGGCGACAGCCTGGTGTGGTGGTTTATGCTGACGGTGATGGCCGTCAAGATACTGGCCAGCTCCATTTCCCTGGCCGGCGGCATGTCCGGCGGTATTTTTGCGCCCTCGCTGTTCATGGGGGCCATGCTCGGCGGGGCCTTCGGCCACTTGGTGCACCTGGTGTTTCCCGAGATCACCGCCGGGCCCGGGGCCTACGCCATCGTGGGCATGGCCGCGGTGGTGGCCGGCACCACCCACGGCCCGCTCAGCGCCTTTTTGATCCTCTTTGAGATGACCGGCGGTTACAAGATCATCCTGCCGCTGATGATCGGCTGCGTGGTGGCCACCATGGTGGCCCGGGGCATACGCCCCGAGTCCATCTACACCCTGAAGCTGCTGCGGCGCGGAGTGGACTTGCAGGCCGGCAAAGAGATGAACCTGCTGCGTTCCATGACCGTGGAGCAAGCCATGCGCTCCGACGTGGAGAGCGTGCCCCGCGACATGACCCTGCGGCACTTCCGCGATGTGCTCACCAACTCCAAGAACACCTCCTTTCCGGTGGTCGACGCCGCTGGCCGCCTTTGCGGTATCGTTTCCCACGCCGACTACGGCGACCATTTCGACGATCCCAACCTGGAGGACGTGGTGGTGGTGGGCGATATGGCCACTACCAATGTGGTGACGGTTTCACCCCATGACAGCTTGGAAGAGGCCCTGCGTAAGATATCGGCGCGGGACTTTGCTACCTTGCCGGTGGTGGACCCCGAGCACGGCAACCGGCTGGTGGGGATCATCAGCCACCGCGACATCATCAGCGCCTACTCCAAGCAGTTGCTGAAAACCGATTTGCCCGCCAACCAGTGAGCGGCCTGGTTCCCTTGCCTTGAACCGCCGCGGGTAATACAATTCCAAGTCTATGTTTAGGCTGGGGGTCATGAGGCCATGAGCCAATCAGTATGGGCGGTGGTGCCGGCCGCCGGCCGGGGGCTGCGCATGGGCGCCGCGGTGGCCAAGCAGTACCTGGGCCTGGCAGGCGCCCCCCTGGTGAGCCGCACCTGCGCCGTGTTGCAGCGGGTGGAGCAAGTGGCCGGGGTGGTGCTGGTGGTGCCGCCGGCAGACGTGGATTCCGCTACCCGGCGCTTGGTGGAGCCCTATGGCCTGGACAAGGTGGCGGTCGTGGTGGCCGGCGGCCGGCAGCGCCAGGATAGCGTGGCCGCCGGCTCCCGGGAGGCGGTGGCGCGCGGCGCGGGCTGGATCGTGGTGCACGACGCGGTGCGCCCCCTGGCCGGGCCGGAGGTCTTCGGCCGGGTGCTGGCCGCGGCCCGGGAGGTCGGGGCGGCGGCGGCCGGCTGGCCGGTGGTGGACACCGTAAAGCGCGCCGCCCCCGACGGCCGGGTACAGGCCACCCTGGAGCGGGAGGGGCTCTGGCTGGTGCAGACTCCCCAGGCGTTTAAGGCCGACCTGTTGCGCCAGGCCCAACAGCGGGCCGCGGCCGAGGGCTTTACCGCCACTGACGAGGCCGGCCTGGTGGAACACTACGGCGGCGAGGTGCGCATGGTAAAGGGCCAGGCTGACAACCTGAAGATCACCACGCCCGAGGACCTGCGCCTGGCCGCCGCCTGGGCCGCGGGGCCGGCGGTGCGGGTGGGGCAGGGCTATGACGTGCACCGCCTGGTGAGCGGCCGGCGGTTGGTTTTGGGCGGGGTGGAGCTGGACTTTGAGCTGGGCCTGGAGGGGCACTCCGACGCCGACGTGCTGACCCACGCGATAATGGACGCCCTGCTGGCCGCCGCCGGCCTGGGCGATATCGGCCGAATGTTCCCGGACAGCGACCCGGCCTGGGCCGGCGCGAACAGCATCGATCTGCTCGGGCGGGTTTGCCGCCGCCTGGCCCGGGCCGGCTGGCGGCCGGCCCAGGTGAGCGTCACCCTGCTGGCCCAGCGCCCCAAGATCGCGCCCCGGGCCGGCGACATGGCGGTCAACCTGGCCGGCGCTATGGGTGTACCCCCGGCCATGGTCAACGTGGCCGCCAGCACCACCGAGGGTCTGGGATTCATCGGCCAGGGCCAGGGCATGGCGGCCATGGCCTCGGCCACCATCACCCCGGCCCCGGCGGTCCCAGAGGAGACGGCCGCGCAATGAAAACGGCATGGCTGGTTGCGGAGAGATTATGGCGCTGACTATCTACAACTCCCAGGCAAGGCGCAAGCAAGAGTTCGAGCCCCTGGTGCCCGGCAAGGTGAGCATGTACGTCTGCGGAGTGACGGTATATGACGACCCCCACATCGGCCACGCCCGTTGTTACGTGGCCTTTGACACCATGGTGCGCCACTTCAAGTCCAAGGGATGGCAAGTGGACTACGTGCGCAACTTCACCGACATCGACGACAAGATAATCAAGCGGGCGGCCGAGAGCGGCGTCACCACCGCCGAGCTGACCCAGCGCTATATCGAGTCCTTTGGCCGGGACATGGCCTCCCTGGGGGTGCTGCCGCCCACCCGGGAGCCCCGGGCCACCGAGCACATCCCCGAGATGATCGAGGGCATCGCCAAGCTGCTGGACCAGGGCCACGCCTACCAGGTCGAGGGCGGCGACGTGCTCTTTGCGGTGGACAGCTTTCCCGACTACGGCCGGCTCAGCGGACGCAAGCTCGAAGACATGCAGGCCGGCAGCCGGGTGCAGGTGGACCGCCGCAAAAAGAACCCCATGGACTTTGTGCTGTGGAAGGCCTCCAAGCCGGGAGAGCCGGTGTGGGACAGCCCCTTTGGCCCCGGCCGTCCCGGCTGGCATATCGAGTGCTCGGTGATGAGCGCCAAGTATCTCGGGGCCACCTTTGATATCCACGGCGGCGGCGAGGACCTCATCTTCCCGCATCACGAAAACGAGCTGGCCCAGTCGGTGGCCCTCACCGGCCAGCCCTTTGCCCGCTACTGGGTGCACAACGGTTTCGTGCGGGTGAACCAGGAGAAGATGTCCAAGTCCCTGGGTAACTTCTTCACCATCAAAGACATTCTCAAGACCACCCGGCCCGAGACCCTGCGGCTATTCTTGCTCTCCAAACACTACCGCTCGCCCCTGGACTTCAGCGACCAGGCCCTGACCGAGGCCAACCAGGCCTTGGAGCGACTCTACATCGCCCTGTTGGGCGCGGACCAGGCCGGCATCGAGCACGTGGGCCTGGAGATGGGCAAGAGCCACCTGCGCCAGGCCCACCAGGATATCCAGGAGCCGGTGGCCGAGTTCGAGGCGGGCATGGATGATGACTTCAACACCGCCCGCGCCCTGGGGGCCATGTTCACCCTGGCGCGTCGCCTCAACAAGCTGGTGAGCCAAAACCCCTCTGACGAGCGTGACGCCCTGGTGGGACTGGCCGCCGCCCGGCTCAAGCAGATGGGGGCCCGCCTGGGCCTCCTGGGCCAGGACCCCACCGAGTTCCTGCAAGGCGGCGACGCGCTCCGGGCCCAAGGACCCGACCCGGCCGAGATCGACCGGTTGGTGGACCAGCGCTCCGAGGCCCGGGCCAACAAGGACTTCGCCACCGCCGACGCCATCCGCGACCAGCTCACCGCCATGGGCGTGGTCCTGGAGGACACCGCGGACGGCACCCGCTGGCGCATGGGCTGACGACCGGTGACCACTCAGCGTTACATCTCCGACGAACTCACCCACTTCGTGGGGCGCGGGCTGCGCCGCCAGCCCGGGGCCGAAGAGCACCAGTTCCAGCTCTTGGTGGACATCCTGCGCGGCGGCCTGCTGGGCACCGGCGGCGACGCCCAGGTGCAGCGCCAAGTGGGCGAGCTATTTAGCCACAACGAGTATTACAAGGCGGGCATGGTCTGTTTCTCCGACATCCCGGTGCCCGACCTGGCCATACACATGGGCAAGTTCAGCCGTTTCGGCCTGGCCTTTAGCAAGTCCTTTCTCATCGACCGCGGGGCCAACCCGGTCTTTTACGTGGTCCGCAACTCCCAGGCCAAGCTGGCCCACGGCCAGAGCCAAGAGCGGGCGGCCTACTTTGACCAGTGGCACGAAAAGATATGGGACTATTTCCAGGAGGCCGAAAAGGCCCACGCCGCCGGGGGAGGAGAGACCACCCGGGAGATTCGCCGCCTGCTGGGATTCTTGGTCTACCACTTCTTCAACTTCGTGAAGTTCTACGACGAGGGGCTGCCGGCCGAGCATCCCGAGAACTACTACATGGAACGCGAGTGGCGCATCTTCGGCAACCTCGACTTCCAACTCGACGACGTGCGCCGGGTGATCTTCCCCGAGCGCTTCGCCCGCCGCTTCCGGGACGAGCTGCCCGAGTACTACGGCGCCATCATCTTCTCCTGACGCGGAGGTCGCCTTGGCTTGTCAACCTTCGACGGCCCCGGCCGGCCGGGACCAGCCGGACCAGGACCACCTGCCGGTGGCCGCCTTCCAGGACCTGGTGGACAAGGTGCTCGCTATCCTGGGACCGGGCCAGGGAGAGCGGGTACTGGACGTGGGCGCCGGCTCGGGCTATCTCTGCCGCTTGCTCAAAGAGCGCGGCTATGCGCCCGAGGCCTGCGACCTGGACCCAACCCGTTTCCTGGCCCGCGACATCCCCTTCACCCCGGCCGACCTGAACCAGGGCCTGCCGCAGGCCGACGGCACCTTTGACCTCACCGTGAGCCTGGAGGTGGTGGAGCACCTGCCCAACCATGCCCGTTTTTTTGAAGAGATCATCCGGGTGACCAAGCCCGGCGGCCGCATCATCGTCACCACCCCCAATATTCTCAACCTGGCCTCGCGCTGGAATTTCTTTGTGCACGGCTACAACCAGGCCGCGCCCTATCCCATAGACCCGAACCTGGCCGACGTGTCCATGGAGCACATCAACCCCATAGCCCTGCCCCAGTTACTTTTCTACGCCGAGCACTACGGCGCCGAGCTGGTCCAACTGGCGTGCAACCGGCGCAAGAAGGGGGCCACCGCGGCCGCGGTTTTGCTCTATCCCCTGCTCTGGGGCGGGCTGCGGCTCAAGCTGCTGCAAAAGAAGCACGCCAAGCGGCACGAGCTGCACCGCCGCCACCTGGGCTGGATGCTGTCCATGGACTCCCTGGCCGGCCGGTTTATCATCGCCGTCTTGCAAAAGAAGCGGGCTTGAACATGGGCCGCGACTTTGAAGAAACCTACCACCACTGGTCCACCCGCGAGGCCCCGGGCTCGGGACGCTTCGAGCTGGTCAGCGACTTCACCCCCCAGGGCGACCAACCACGGGCCATCGAGGAACTCACCCAGGCCCTGGCCGCCGGGGTGAAGCACCAGGTGCTCCTGGGGGTCACCGGCAGCGGCAAGACCTTTACCATGGCCAACCTGGTGGCCGCCGCCAACCTGCCCACCCTGGTGCTGGCCCCCAACAAGACCCTGGCCGCCCAGCTCTACGGCGAGTTCAAATCCCTGTTCCCCCACAACGCGGTGGAATACTTCGTCTCCTACTACGACTACTACCAGCCCGAGGCCTACCTGCCGGCCAGCGACACCTTCATCGAAAAGGACAGCTCCATCAACGAGCAGATCGACAAGATGCGCCACGCGGCCACTTTTGCCCTGCTCACCCGGCCCGACGTGATCATCGTGGCCTCGGTGTCGTGCATCTACGGCCTGGGCTCACCCGAGGCCTACGCCGGGCAACTGCTGCCCCTGGAGGTGGGCGACGAGCCCGGGCGCGAGGCGGTGCTGGCCAAGCTGGTGGAGATTCTCTACGAGCGCAACGAGTATTCCTTTCACCGGGGCACCTTCCGGGTGCGCGGCGACACGGTGGAGGTCTTCCCGGCCTACGAGGAAGACCGCGCCGTGCGCATCAGCTTTTTCGGCGACGAGGTGGAGGCCATCACCTTCATCGATCCCCTGCGCGGCACGGTGGTAGACCAG
>JAMOVV010000158.1 GCA_027067385.1 Desulfarculaceae bacterium | reverse complement strand
TGTGCGCCGGAGGGGTCTCATCCGTGATACGGTATTTAGGATACCAGGGATGGGGGGCAGGAGGGCGGTCTCATTTCATGCGACGCTCGTCCAGGTTGACCACCTTCCGGCTCGGCTCCTGGGTCAAGGCCTCGGCAATCTTCTGGCCGATCTTCTCGGCGGCTGCCCGCTGGGGATCATCGGCCAAGTGGGCATAGCGCGCTGTGGTGGCCGGTTGGGAATGGCCCATCAAGCTGCCAATTAAGGGTAGGCCCATGCCGCTGGCGGCCGCCACGGCGCCAAAGGAATGCCGAATGTCGTGCAGCCTCACGTCATCCAGGGCAGCCCGCGCCCGTACGCGCGTCCACGGCTTCTGAAGGTTGACGAGGTGACTTCCCGGCCGAGCCCCCACAATCACGTGCGGGTTGTCTGCCTGCCGGGGGACTTCAGCCAGCACCCGCAAGGCCGGCTCGTTGAGGTAGATCACCTTTTCGCCAGTCTTGCTATCGCTCAGGTTAATGCGAGCGCCGGAGAAGTTTACCTCAGACCACTTGAGCGAGAGAATTTCGCCGCGCCGGGCTCCCGTGAAAAGAAGCAGCCTGATCGCCGCGACCACGTAAGGCGATTCGGAGCCGTCTTGCTCTGCCTTGGCGAGCGCCGCGCCCAGCCGGGCCAGTTCCTCGCCGGAAAGGTAGCGTTTTCGTGCGCGCTCCTTGAAACGCTCAATGCCAAGGGTTGGGTTGGGGCCTTGCGGCCTAAGCCCCCATGCCTCGGCCAAGGCAAACATCTTGGAGGCAAGGGCCAGGACTCGGTTGGCCAGGTATGGCGTCCCTCTCAGCCCGTGGTGGAGTTTGGCCACGTCCGCCCTGGTGACGGCTAGGACCTTGGTGTTGCCAAGAGCCGGCAGGATGTGCTTTTCCAGGAGCCGACGGTCCTCGGCTGCGGATCGGGGCTTTTTCTTCACGGCCGCATGCTCGGTCAAGTAGCGCTCGGCCAGGTCGCGGATAGTGGGGGAGGTTTTCGCAAAAGACCTGTCCTCGGCCGGGTCCTCGCCCTTGGCGACCTCAGCCAGTCGTTGCTTGGCCAGTGACCGGGCCTCTGCTGGAGTGAGCCGCCCGTAACGGCCCAGAGACAGCTTCCGTGTGCGCCCGGCTGCATTGCGGTACTGAACGACAAACACCCGGCTACCCCCAGGCCGGACACGAAGGCCGAACCCCTTGACTTCGGTGTCCCAAAACACCTGCTCGCGGTCCCCGGGTTTTATGGAGTCGATTTGACGCTTGGTGAGTTTGACTTTCGGCACGGCCACCCTCCCGCTGGGAAGCACATGGGAAGCAACAGGACTCAATTCGCAGCGTAGCACAAAGTAAGGGGGCGTGCAATAGGCCCGATAAATGCTAACGATATCGCAAGGTGGGTTTTTGGGTGGGTGTGCTGGCGGGTAGTAATATCTGACTTTTAATCAGAGAGTCGCGTGTTCGAATCACGCACGGCCCACCAATTAAAACAAAGGGTTAGCCGAAATAGGCTAGCCCTTCTTTTTTTGGGCTCCCCATGGCGTCCCAGGTGACGCG
>JAMOVV010000157.1 GCA_027067385.1 Desulfarculaceae bacterium | reverse complement strand
ACCAGCAGAGCGCCGGCGGCCACCTGCTGGCCCTCGCTCACCGCCACTTCTTCTATCCTGCCGCTCAGCCGCGAGCTGATGCGGGCGCTCTTGCGCGACTCCAGGCGCGCCAGGAAGACGCTGGTCTGTATGAGCGATTTGGTCTGGGGCCGTACCACCCTCACGGCGTGGGGCAAGGAACCCACCGGCGGAGTCTTGGCCACGGCCTGTTTCCTCTGTTTGAGCAGGTTGGCCGCTGAAACCACCAGCAGGACGGCCAGGGCGATCAGCAGCAGCCTCTTGAGCACTTTCATCGCTTTTCTTCTCCCCGCTCCAGCAGGTAATCCAGGTAGAAGCGGCTTATCATGTAGTTGTAGCCGGCGTTGATGTAGCGGCTCAGCGCCATCTGGTTGCGCGCCTTGGCGTAGAGCAGGTCGTTGATGTCGGCGGCGCCCTTGTCGAAGCGCACCTGTTCGATGGCCTCGGTCTCCTTGGTCATGGCCAGCTCGCTCCTGGCGCTTTTGAACTCGGCCACCGCGGTGTTGATCTTGGTGACCGCCTCCTCGAGCGCCCGGCGGAGTTCCAGCTCGGTCTGGCGGCGCCGGTAGCGGCTCTGGCGCTGGCGCAGGCGGGCCTTCTTCAGCTTGGCGCTACGGACTCCGAAATCGAACAGGTTCCACTTGAGCATCAGCCCCGCCTGCCAGACCTCCTCGTCGCGCCAGTCGCCGCTGTGATAGTTGGAGCTGTCGTTGGGGCCGAAATTGTGGCCGTAGCCCATGGAGAGCACCACCTGGGGGAAGTACTCGCTGTTGGCGCGCTCCACCTGGAGCCTGTTCTTGTCCACCTCCATCTGGGCCACCTTGAGGCGGCGCAGCTCCGGGATGCGGCCGGTGAAGTCCTGCTGGACGGCGCTCATGGCCCGGCGGGTGGGATCGATCTCCTCCAACTCGCCCAGGCTGCCCACATCCAACAGCGCCAGCAGCCCGGCGGTGAGGTTCTTGGTGGCGGCGGTGATCTTGAAAAGGGTGGCCCTGGCCTTCTCCAGGTCGGCCGCGGCCTTGAGCAGATCCACCCTGGCCTTTTTGCCCAGCTTGAGCTGATAGGCGATGTCGTCGTGCAGGCGCTGGAGCGCCTTCAGATAGGCCCGCTGGGCCTTCTCCTGGGCCTTTTGGGCCAGGATCTTCACGTACAGGGTCTTGACGTTGTAGATGAGCTGTTCGCGGCTGAGCCGCAGATCGACCTTGCCCATCTCCTTTTGCAAGGCCGCTATCTCGATGGAACGGGTCTGGGCAAAGCCGGTGAACAGCGCCACCTCGTAGACCAGGCCGGCAGTGAAAAGGTTCTCGGTGGTGGCCACCGAGGTGGGATCGCCCATTATGGCGGCCGGCGTCATGGGGGCCAGGGTGCGCGGCAGATTGTAACGGGTATAGGAGGAAACCATCTCCAGCCGGCCGAAGTTACGCGAGCGCTGCTCGGAAAGTTCACTGTGGGCCAGCTTGAGCCCCGTGCGCCCTGCCTGTAGAGAGGGGTTGTTCTTGAGCGCCAGCTCCACGCATTGCTTCAAGGTGAGCGCCCGGGCCGGCGCCACCGACCAGGCCAACAAGACCGCGCAGGCTCCCAAAAGCCAAAGGAGCCTCGCCGCCCGGCGGGGCGCCCCACCGGCTTCTCCGCTCGGCCAGCCGAGCCTTTCCGCCCTGTTCATGGCGACAGACGACATGGACACCTACCTCTATCTTTCCCAAAAGTAGGGGGCGGGAACCGGCGCCGGGCGCCTGTCTGCACCACCCCCTGTATCAAATCTTTCCTGCCCCGCGAGATGACCGCCCGAGGCTTGAGGGTCACCGGCGGCCTGGGGCCGCCTGGGGACAGGCAGAATCACCGCCATGCTACCCCTGTTCACCCGCTCGCGCCAATCACCGTTTCCTCGTCATCCCCGTAGCTCAGGTAATCCAATACCTGTTTTCTTGATTTTACCATCGCGAAAACAAATCTCTACCCCCTATTCTCCCGCCAGGTCTTTCAGAGGCCGCCTTGCGCGCCGTTTTCGATGAAAAACCGCATACCTCCCCATGATTCTGGTCCATTGCATTTTCCCCTGTCCCCGCCGGCCGCCGCGATAGTTCATAACTATCAACAAAAATTACCTTATTTGCCCTCAGGTGCTAACCAACCGACACTGCGGCCTATTTGTCGCCTCCTCTCCGGCCCGGTTGCAGAAATAGCGGACAGTGCTTGCATTTTTGACCTCCAGGCCGCAACATTTCAGGTAATCCCTGTTACCGCCCAGCGCGGAAATCACATCAGTTTACCGTCACGCGGAGGACCGACCTTGCGTGCCAAGCTCACGGCCTTGATCCTGTTGGTGGGGACCTCGCTCGTCCTGGGCGGCTGCGCCACCACCAAACGCTATCACTACCAAGACATCAAACGCGAGTACCAGGGCCTGGCTACGCAGCCGGTGGCGGAGCGGGGCGGCGACCAGAGCCTGCCCGCGGCCGGCGGCAATCAGCTCAAGCTGAGCGGCAAGCTCAGTCTCGAGCGGGCCATCGAACTGGCCCTGGCCAACAACCCGGACCAGGACATGGCCGTGGCGCGCATCCGCCAGTCCGAGGCCCTGGTGGACCAAGCCATGGCGCCCTTCTACCCCTGGCTCTCCCTCTATGGCGGCTACACCATCGGCGACGCCCCCTCGGCCTACCTGTTCAAGCTCATCGACCAGCGCCGCCTGGCCCCGCGTGTGGACTTCAACCACCCCGGCGGGTTCGAGAACTATGAGGTGGGCATCCGGGCGCAGTGGAACCTGTTCCGGGGCGGGCGCGACCTGCTGCGCCGGCGCATGGCCGAGACCGGCCTGGAGATCAGCCGGCTCGGACGGCGCAGCGTGCAGAACGCCCTGGTGGCCTCGGTGACCAAGGCCTTCTACAACTGCCTGGCCTCCCGCGAGTTCATCGTGGTGGCCAAGAAATCGGTGGGCACGGTGCAGAAGCAGTTGTCGGTGATGCAGGTGCGCTACCGCGCCGGCGGTGTGCTTCGTTCCGACGTGCTCTCTTTGGAGGTGCGGCTGGCCCGGGCCCGGGAGAACCTGGTCACCGCGCGCAAGAACCACCAGCTTGCCCTGGCGGCCCTGGCCAACCTGCTGGGGGCCGACCCCGACGCCGACTTCGAGCTGGAGGACCGGCCTGGTCCGGCGGCCAAGGTGCCGGTCACCTATGCCCGGGGCCTGTCGGTGGCGCTCAAGCGGCGGCCGGAATTGCTCACCGCCCGGCGGCGGGTGGAGCAGGCCCGCATGGGGCTGGACATGGTCCGGGGCGAATACCTGCCCAGCCTGAACGCCAACGCCAACTACTACTGGGACGCCCCGCACCCCGGCGACCTCCGGGCGGACTATGCCAACTGGACCGCGGGCCTTTTGCTCAACTGGAATCTGTTCACCGGGCTTTCCACCCGGGCCGGGGAGTCCAAGGCCCGGGCCTTTCTGGAACAGATGCTGGCCGCGGACCGCAAGGCCGCCCTGCAAGTGCAGCTCGATGTGAAAAGCGCCTATCTCAACCTGGCCGAGGCCCAGGCACGGGTGGAGGTGAGCCGGGCCTCGGTGGCCCGGGCCGAGGAATCGCTCAAGCTGGTGAGCCGCCAGTACCAGGGCGGCTCGGCCGACATCACCCGCTACCTGAACGCCGAGCTGGCCCTTACCCGGGCCCGCATCCGGGCCATCGCCGCCCGCTACGACCGTGAGAAGGCCCTGGCCGACATCGCCCGCGCGCTGGGGCTGTGGACCGAGGGCCGCAAGGAGGGGAAATAGCCCATGCAAAACCCCTGGTGGAAAAGACTGTTCATGTTGCTCGGGGCCGTGGCCCTGGTGTGGTTGATCCTCTACTCCGGCGGCTTTCTCGTCACGGGCAAGGTCCCCCCCGGCAAGGAGTCGCCGCCCCCGGACACGGAGCCCGCGCCCAAGGCCACCGCCCGCGCCCAGCAGGCCGAGTTGGAGGAGTATTTCGATGCCGTGGGCACCCTGCGCCCCCGCACCGAGACCACGGTGGAGGCCCAGGTAAGCGGGCGAGTGCTGGAGGTCAAGGTGCGCTCCGGCGACGAGGTGAAGCGCGGCCAGCTCTTGGTGCTGCTGGACGACCGCCGCTACCAGGCCCAGTTGGGCCAGGCCCGCCAGGGACTGGCCGCGGCCCGGGCCGCCCTGCAACGGGCGCGCTCGGAGTACAACCGGGTCAAGAAGTACCTGGCCGGCCAGGCCGCCACCCAGCGCGACATGGAACGGGCCCGCGAGGCCCTGCTCTCGGCCCAGGCCCGCATGCGCCAGGCCGAGAAGCAAGTGGAGGAGGCGGCCATCGCCCTGGGCTACACCCGGATCAAGGCGCCGGAGAGCGGACAGGTGGTGCGGCGCCTGGTGGAGCCGGGTGATCTGGCCCTGCCCGGCAAGCCGCTTTTGGTCATGCAGACCGGCCGGGCGCTGCGCCTGGAGGCCCTGGTGCGCGAAGGGCTCATCCACCAGGTGCGCCTGGGCCAGACCTACGACGTATCCATTCCCGCGCTGGGCAAGCGCATCAAGGGCCGGGTGGAGGAGATCGTCCCCTCGGCCGATCCCATGACCCGCACCTTTTTGGTCAAGGTATCCCTGCCCCCGGAGGAGGGGCTCTATTCCGGCATGTTCGGCCGGCTGTTGGTGCCGGTGGGCAAGCACAAGGTGGTGCTGGCCCCGCGCCGGGCCATCATCCGGGTGGGCCAGTTGGAGATGGTGCGCCTTAAGACCCCCAAGGGCTGGCGCCGGGTCTATGTGACCACCGGCCGCCGGGTGGGCGACAAGGTGGAGGTGCTATCCGGCCTGCGGGGCGGCGAGTTGCTGGCCCTGGAGGGAAGCCATGTCTGAGCGGCCCCACCACGACCACGACCCCCAGGAGGTGCGCGGGGGGCTGGCCGGGATGGTGCGCCCCTTCTTGACCTCCAACCTGGCCCTGCTTCTGGTCATCATCGCCGCCGGCCTGGGCTGGATGGCGATAATGCTCACCGCCCGGGAGGAGGAGCCCCAGATCGTGGTACCCCTGGCCGATGTCTTCGTGCAGGCGCCGGGGGCCAGCGCCCAGGAGGTGGAGCGCCTGGTGGCCACGCCCCTGGAACGGCTGTTGTGGCAGATCGACGGCGTGGAACACGTCTACTCCATGTCGCGGCCGGGCATGGCGGTGGTCACGGTGCGCTTCTACGTGGGGGAGGACCGCGAACGCTCCCTGGTCAAGCTGCACAACAAGATCTCCATGAACCGCGACATGGTGCCCAAGCTGGTCAAGGGCTGGGTCATCAAGCCGGTGGAGATAGACGACGTACCCATCGTGGACCTGACCCTATACTCGGCCACGGCCGACGACCACCAGTTGCGCCGGGTGGGCGAGGAGCTTCTGGCCCACCTGGCCGAGATCGAGGACATCTCCCGGGCCACCCTCTATGGCGGGCGCCCCCGCGAGGTGCGGGTGGAGTTGGACCCCGAGCGCCTGTCGGGCTTCGGGGTCACCCCGCTCATGGTGCGCCAGGCCCTGATGGGCGCCGACGCCGCCTTGATCTCCGGCGAATTCGACCGCAATGACCGCCGCTACACCCTGACCAGCGACTCGTTCCTGCTTGACGCCCGCGAGGTGGGCGAGCTGGTGGTGGGGGTCCACCGGGGGCGGCCGGTCTACCTGCGCGACGTGGCCGAGGTCTACGACGGACCGGCCGAGCCCACCTCCTACTCGCGCCTGGGGTTCTCCGGGCGCTGCGCCCGGGAGAAATGTCTGGGCAAGGGCCCCTACCGCTACCCGGCCGTGACCCTGGCCCTGGCCAAGAAAAGGGGCACCAACGCGGTCACCGTCTCGCGCCACATCCTGGCCAAGCTGGAACAGCTCAAGAGCAGCGTGATCCCCGACGGCATCCAGGTGCGGGTCACCCGCAACTACGGCCAGACCGCCCAGGAAAAATCCGACGAGCTGATGGCCAACCTGTTCTTCGCGGTGATCACCGTGGTGGCGTTGCTGGCCTTCACCATGGGCTGGCGCGAGGCGCTGGTGGTGGCCCTGGCGGTGCCATTGTCCTTTGCCTGCTCCCTGTTCGTGAACTACCTGTTCGGCTACACCATCAACCGGGTGACCATGTTCGCCCTCATCCTCTCCCTGGGCCTGGTGGTGGACGACCCCATCACCAACGTGGACAACATT
>JAMOVV010000156.1 GCA_027067385.1 Desulfarculaceae bacterium | reverse complement strand
CGGTGCTGGGCCTGGTGCCCTACTTTAACCACATCAGCCTGCCCCAGGAAGACGGGGTGGCCCTGGAGCGGGGCGAGCTGAACGCCGGCCACGGCGCGGTGCGGGTGGGGGTGGTTCGCCTCAGCCACATCAGCAACTACACCGACGCCGACGCCCTGGCGGCCGAGGAACAGGTGACCCTCACCTGGGTGGAGCGCCCCGAGCAACTGGCCGGCCTGGACCTGCTGATCCTGCCCGGCACCAAGAACACCCTCGGCGCCTTGGCCGGGCTTAGGCAAAGCGGCCTGCTAAAGGCCATCGTGGCCTTCCACGCCATCGGCGGTAAGATTCTGGGGCTCTGCGGCGGCTACCAGCTCTTGGGTCGCACCATCGCCGACCCCCTGGGGGTCGACGGCGCGCCCGGCCAGGCCGAGGGCCTGGGCCTGTTGGCCGTGGCCACGGTGATGGACGGCCACAAAACCACCACCCGGGCCACGGCCCGCTGCTTGGAGCACCTGCCTTTTGGGGTGCCCGGCCTGGTGAGCGGCTACGAGATTCACATGGGCCGCACCGAGCCCCTGGAGGAGCCGCGGCCGGCGCTCATGCTGCAGACCCGGCTGGAGCGTAGCGTCGAGCAACCCGAGGGCCAGGTGAGTCCCGACGGCCGGGTGGTGGGCACCTACCTGCACGGCATCATGGACAACGACGCCCTGCGCGCCGGGCTGCTGGACTGGGTGCGCGGCCAGGGACCGGCCGCCGGGGAGCGGGTGGACTTTAGCCGGTTCAAGGACCGGCAGTACGACCTGTTGGCCGACCTGTTGGAGAAGCACCTTAAGCTCGACGGCCTGCTGGAAGAGCGCGGTTGAGCTGCGCCGGCGGCTCAGGCCAACCGGCGCAGGCCCTGGGCCGCGGCCTCCAGGGTTTCCATCTTTTTGCAGAAGCACCAGCGAACTTGGTGTCGTCCTTTGGCTGGGTCGGCGTAGAAGCTGCTGCCCGGCACCGAGGCCACCCCGGTTAGCTCCACCAACTTGAGCGCCCAGGCAAAGTCGTCGTCGCAGCCGTGGGCCGCCATGAGGGCGGGGTTTTCGGTGATGATGTAGTAGGCGCCCCGGGGCAGGGTGGGGCGCATGTCCAGCTCTTGCAGCACCCCGTGGAGGAACCGGCGGGCCTGCCGGTAGCGGCCCGAGAGGCCGGCGTAATAGGACTCCGGCATGGTGAGCGCGGTCACCCCGGCCGCCTGCAAGGGGGCCGGCGCGCCCACGGTGAGAAAGTCGTGCACCTTGCGGATGGCCGCGGTGGCCTTGGGCGGCGCGATGATCCAACCCACCCGCCAGCCGGTGGCCGAGTAGGTCTTGGACAGTGAGTTGATGGTGATGGCGTGCTCGGCCATGCCCGCAAGCGACGCGGGCGAGACGTGCTCGGCCCCGTCGTAGAGGATGTATTCATATATCTCGTCGGTGACCAGGTAGCAGCCCCACTTTTGGCAAAGATCGGCCACGAACTGCAGCTCCTCGCGGACGAAGACCTTGCCGGTGGGGTTGTTGGGGGTGTTGATGATTATGGCCTTGGTGCGGTTGTTGAAGGCCGCGGCCAGTTGGTCCGGGTCAAAGTCCCACTCCGGCGCGTTGAGGGTTACGTAGCGGGGGATGGCCCCGGAGAGCAGGGTGTCGGGGCCGTAGTTTTCGTAAAAAGGCTCAAAGATGATCACCTCGTCGCCCGGGTTGATGATGGCCTTGAGGGTGGCGATCATGCCCTCGGTGGCCCCGCAACACACGGTGATCTGGGTCTCGGGGTCGCAGGTGAAGCCGTTATAGGCCGCTACCCGTTCGGCGATGGCCCGGCGCAGCTCCGGCTGGCCCCAGGTGATGGCGTATTGATTCACCCCGGAGCGCAGGGCCCTCACCGCCGCCTCGATTATCTCCGGCGGCGTGTCCCAGTCCGGGAAGCCCTGCGACAGGTTGATGCCGCCGGCCTCCAGGCAGACGCGGGTCATGTTGCGAATCACCGATTCGGTGAACTGGTCGGTTAGTTGATTGAGGTCTCTCAAAACGGGCTCCGTGGGATGGGGGTTGGCTCGGCGCGGCCGGTGTTTATTTTCGTCCATTGTAGATAACCGCCGGTGATCCGGCAAGGCGCGATACCGAGCCGTCCGCCATCGCCCGCACCACGAAAAAGCGCCCCATTAGGGGCGCTACGGGATTGGCGGGGATGGGGTGGCTAGTGGGACTTGAACCCACGGCCTCCAGGGCCACAACCTGGCGCTCTAACCGGCCTGAGCTATAGCCACCACAAACGCCGTTGGGGCCGCCAAGGCCCATTTACAACGAGCGACTGATTTATAACAGAGCCCCCCTTGGCTGGCAACATTTTTCCCCGGCCGCCGGCGGCCGGCAAACGCCTTGACAGATGCCCCGCGGCTCTTTAGCATTGCCAATGCGGCGCCATGGCCCCTTGGTCGGAGCGTCGCCTTTTTTGTTCCCGTACCGGCACAGGGGGAAAAGACGCAGGGTGGCCGGCGGTTTGTTATAATTGGTCAACCCAAGGCAGGAGAGCGACCAAGTTTTGAAGCTCATCGATATTTTCAAAACCCGCACCCGGAATCCCGCCCGGCCGCGCGCGTCGGATATCATACAACGGCTTTTCACCGACTTTCGCGACCACGGCGTCCAGGGTGATAGCCTCATCATCGGCGAAGGGCACATGGGCGAGCAAAAGATTTTCGTGGTGGCCCAGGAAAAGCCCAAGCCTTCCCAGTTTCGCACCGCCGCGGACGTGAACAAGCTCAATTGGGGCATGCTCACGGCTGACGAGCACTCCCAGGTGCTATCGTTTTTGGACCGGCTCAAGGAGCGCGGGCCCTACGAAGACGCCCTGCTGCTGTCGCTGGTGGATACCTACGGGGCCGACATCTCCATGTATTCCGCCCGGCGCTTGCAGGCGTTTTTCATCGCCAACCTCATCCGGGCCTACCTCACGGTGCCCATCCGCACCATGAGCGTGGTGCTGGGCGAGGGCGGCAGCGGCGGGGCCCTGGCCCTGCAGGTGGCCGATCGCCGCGCGGTGGTGGAAGACGCCATGTACGCCACCGCTCCGCCGGAGTCGCTGGCGGCCATTATCTTCCGGGACGCCACCCGGGTGGAAGACGCGCTCACCATCTCCAAGTCCACCGCCCGCCACTTGCGCTACTTCCGGGTGGTGGACTCGGTCATTCCCCAGACCAAGGTGGTGAACGATCCCGACGGCCTGGCCAACAACGTGCGCGTCTGGGTGGAACGCACCGCCAAGGACCTGATGCGGGCCAAGCTGGACCGCCTGCTGGCCAAGCGTCTCAAGACGGCCGACGAGCTGGGGGTGATGAGCCGGGGGCGGTTCTACGAGATCAAGCGGTTCATCGAACGGCCGCTGAAGCAATTCTACAAGGCCCCGCCGGACGTCACCCTGGTGAGCGCCCCCAGCGGCGGCGTGCACGTGGAAGACGACTACGGCGACGGCACCGTGCTGGACCACAGCAAGCCCATGGTGCGCTGCGGTGATATCAAGGACGGCAAGCCGGTGAACGGTTGCGGCGCCATGGTGCCCCTGGACGACTACCTGCACCAACACCAGGTTTGCCCCGAATGCGGTAAGCGCCACGTCCTGGACGCCAACGGTTGGATCAACGTCCTGGTGGACCCGGGGTCCTTCCACGAGCTCTTCCGCAACATGACGGTGCGCGATCTCCTGGACGAGGAGGATATCCACAACTACTACCGCAACTTCCTGGCCAAACAGGAAGGCCGCACCAACTTCACCGAGTCGCTGGTGGCCGCCCACGCCACCATCCACGGCTACCGGGCGGTGTTGGCCATAAGCGAGTTCGCCTTTGCCGGCGGGTCCATGGGGGTGGTATTTGGCGAGAAGTTCCGCCTGGCCGTGAACTACGCCATCCACCGGGGCTGGCCCCTGGTGGGCATCTGCTGCTCGGGCGGGGCCCGGCTCTACGAGGGCATCGTGGCCCTGATGCAGATGACCAAGACGGTGGCCGCCCTGGAGAGGCTGCGCCGGGCGGGGCTGCCTTTCATCTCCATCCTGGCCGACCCCAGCACCGGCGGGGCCATCGCCTCCTGGGCCGCTCTGGGCGATGTCTGCCTGGCCGAGCCCAAGGCGCTCATCGTGTTCACCGGCCCCCGGGTAATGAAGGCGCGCGGCTTCGAGGTGGACGAAGATGCGGTGCGCTCCGACAGCCTGGCCCGCATCTCTGCCCGTACCTACGAGATGCGCGATTACTTCGGACCCATCCGGGGGATTCACGAGGTGGTGGACCGCCCGGACATGAGCCGGGCGGTGGCCAAGTACCTGGAGTTTTTCAAGCGTGGCCGCAACGGCATGTTTGTGAAAAAGGGTTGGCGTCCCTACATCCGTCGGCGGCTCAACCCGGGGGGAGGATAGGGCATGAGTCCGGTTTTACCAGGCGACATCAGCCTGTTTCGCTGGGCCGACCAGCTTCCCCCCGGCCTGTGGGAAGACCTGGCCCACCGCCCGCCCGAGCAAGCCGCCGAGGCCACCGGCGCCTCGTGGCGCGACGGGGTGTTCTCCATCGACTTCTTCGGGGCCGGCTACCAGGTTGATCCCCAGGCCCGTACCATCACCGAGCTGCGCCGCCCCGCGCACCGGGTGAGCTACCAAACCGGGGTGGTGTTGGTCACCACCCTGAGCCGGGCCCTGCCGGTGGAGCCTTCGGGCAACATGGCCACCCCGCACGAGCTGCCCGGCGGCAGCCTGTTTTTCAACGGTCCTCACGCCATCGTGGTGGACGCCATCATCGAGCGCTACGGCGACGACCCCCAAGCCATGATCGAGTCGGCCAAGGCCCTGGGCGGCGAGGCGGTGGAGGCGGCCGACGTGGCGGTGAAGCTGCCGGCCCTGCCCAAGGTCGACTTCTACGTGCTGCTGTGGACGGCAGACGAGGAGTTCACGGCACGGGCCGTGGTGGCCCTGGATGAGCGCGTGGTGCACCACCTGGCCCTGGACGGGGTGTTTGCCCTGGTCAACGTGGGCATCCACCGGCTGGCGGCGCAAAACCATGGGTGAGGGGACCGGCGCCTGCGGGATCAACTGCATGGTCTGCGGGCTGTTTCGCCAGGGGAAATGCAGCCCCTGCGCCTCGGGCACCGAGCCGGAGGCCCACGACAAACTGGCCGCCCAGCTCAGCCTCATCGGGGCGCCTTGCCCCATCCTGCAATGCGCGGTGAGCCGCCAAATCGCCTATTGCTCGGCCGATTGCGATATATACCCCTGTCGCCATTTCATGGGTGGTCCCTATCCTCTTAGCGAGGCCTACCTACAGATGCAGGTGCGACGTCGCGGCCAGGCGGCCAGCCCTTCGCCGGACCAACCGGTCCCCGGCGATAGGCCCAAGAAGCTGCACTGACCACACCGCAGGCGGCACGGGCCGCGGCGGGCGGCCCGGTGGCCAATTGAGCCTTGGCAGGTCCGGGAGGCTGTGTTAGTTTTGCGCGCAGCAAGCCAGCGCCCTCGTAGCTCAGCTGGACAGAGCAACGGCCTCCTAAGCCGTAGGCCGCGCGTTCGAATCGCGCCGAGGGCACCAAATAATAACGGGGAGTTGGGTTGATTGGCCCGACTCCCCGATGAAATTCTCTGGCCAATATTGGCAAAAAAATCAAGTCCCCCTGACATTAAGCCGAGAAGTGAAAGAAGTCCACTCGGTGCGGCCAGCATTATAATCGTTAATCTGCAGAAACCCTGGCCCACCAGGCCGACGGCATCGTAGAGGCGACCCCGCTTAAAGGCGGCCTCCTCCAGGGATACTCCCCCGGGGATGGGCTCCACCAGGTTACACACCACCCGGTGGTAGGTATCCAAAAGGCCCTCGTTCTTGGCCCGGTTCAATACCTTGCGGAAGAGATCAGGACGCCGCCTTATCTTCATTGCGGGGATTGGCGCTGGAGAACTCCATCACCTGGCGCTCGGTGCCGGCCGATACCAGGGAACAGACATTGCGCACCAGCACCGTGCCCGGATGCACCAGAGGCGAGGAGGCTCCGATACCGTGACCTCCCCGCTCTTAACGTTCTGCAAGACTGTCTTCAGATGGAGCGACCCCCCAGGGGCGTCAGGCCGGCTACCGGTCTGGCCGGGTCAGGCCCTCTCCAGGATGTGGATGCACATGGCGGCTTCCTCCAGGCCGATATTG
>JAMOVV010000155.1 GCA_027067385.1 Desulfarculaceae bacterium | reverse complement strand
TCACCCGGAGCTTACCGACTGGCACCCCTTGGGCGAAAGCGCCGGCGAAGACCTGCTATCCCTGGCCGCCTCGGCCGAGTCCGGCTCCGAGCACCCCCTGGCCCGGGCGGTGGTGCAGGGCGCCAAGGACCGCGGCGCCGCCATCACCCCGCCCCAGGACTTCCAGTCCCTGAGCGGACGGGGCATCCAGGCCCAGGTGGCGGGGCACAAGCTGCGGGTGGGCCGGCCCGATTGGTTCACCGGCAACCCGGACTACGACCAGGCCATCCAAGAACGGGTCGGCCAACTGGCCGCCCAGGGCAAGACCGTGATGCTGGTGGAGGTGGACGGACGCCTGGCCGGCATCCTGGCCGTGGCCGACGCGGTCAAGCCCGGCGCGGCCGAGGCCATCGCCGAGCTGAAGCGCATGGGCATCACCCCGGTGATGCTCACCGGCGACAACCCCCGCGCCGCCCAGGCCATCGCCGCCCAGGTGGGCATCGACCAGGTGGTGGCCGAGGTGATGCCCCAGCACAAGGAAGAAGCGGTGCGCCGCGCCCAGGAGGAGGGGCACAAGGTGGCCATGGTGGGCGACGGCATCAACGACGCCCCGGCCCTGGCCCGGGCCGACGTGGGCATCGCCATCGGCTCCGGCACCGACGTGGCCATGGAGGCCGGCGACATCACCCTGGTGGGCGGTGAACTGGCCGGCGTGGTGCGGGCCATCCGCCTGTCGCGCGCCACCATGCGCACCATCAAGCAGAACCTGTTCTGGGCCTTCTTCTACAACATCGTGCTGGTGCCGGTGGCGGCCGGCGTGCTGCACCCGGTGGCCTGGGTACCGGTCTTTATCCGCGACCTGCACCCGGTCATGGCCGCCGGTGCCATGGCCATGTCCAGCGTCACCGTGGTGCTGAACAGCCTGCGCCTGGCCGGCCGCAAAATTTGACCGGTCATATCTCCAGCACCGGGGTGGGACGGTCCTGGGCGGCCACCACCAGCTCGGCCCGGGAGGCCAACCGCTCCAGCACCCGGCCCGCGGCCCGGCCGGCCAGATCGGGCCGGTTGTTGGTCTCGGAGAGATGAGCCAACACCACCTGCCGCAAGCCGCGGTGGTGCAGGCTCTCGATGAGCTCGGCCCCCTGCTGGTTGGAGAGGTGTCCCTGGCGGGAGCGTACCCTCTGCTTGAGCCACTCCTGGTAGGGACCCTGGGCCAGCATCTGGGGATCGTGATTGGACTCCACCACCAGGGCCTGGCAGCCCTGCAACCGGGCCTGCACCAGGCGGGTAACCTGGCCCAGGTCGGTGGCCAACCCCAGTCGGGCGGTCCCCAGGGATATCTCCAGCCCCACCGGGTCCACTGCGTCGTGGCTCAGGGAAAAGGCGCGCAGGCAAAGCCCCGCCAGCTCGAAGCCGCCCCCGGGGGCGAAGGACTCCCGCCGCACCTCGGCCAGGCGCTGGTCCTTGGCCAGGGCCGCGCGCCAAGTGGGCTCGGTAAAGAGCACCGGGCAACGCAGGCGCTTGGCCAGCACCCGGGCGCCGGCCAGGTGGTCGCGGTGTTCGTGGGTGATGAGGATGGCC
>JAMOVV010000154.1 GCA_027067385.1 Desulfarculaceae bacterium | reverse complement strand
CCAAGTGACCGCGTTCTTTCCACCCTTCCACTTCCATAATACCACGGGTGCCAAGGGGGCTGGCGCGTAAGATCGGGGCGCGTGAGACCGGGGCCAGCGCAAGATCGGGGCGCGTGAGACCGGGGCCGGCGTGAGACCGGGGCCGGTGTGAGACCGGGGCGCGTGAGATCGGGGCCAGCGCAAGATCGGGGCGCGTGAGATGGGAGATGGGAGTCAGCAAGTAAAGATCAAGGCCAGCGAGTAAGACCGAGCGGCCAAGGGACCAAGTAAAGGGACCGCGGACGGTAACATAAAGACCACCACCGGCAAAAACTCGCGGCAAAGCAAGGCCATCGCCAACAAACTGGCGTATAATAAAATAAAACCTGCGTCCCTGGACCCAACAGCCAAGCGACGCCGCTTTAAATACACCGATACGGAACAGGAGCCTCACCACAGCATGACCGATACCGGATTGGCACAATACACCGGGACGGTGATCAAGCGGGCGCTGTTGCTATGCGCCGCCGCTGGCTTGGTGTTGTGGGCGACGGGGCTGCTACCCTGGGCCCGCGGCTTGGCCCTCGGCACCGTGGCCTCCTGCCTCAGCCTGTTCCTCATGAGCCAAATGCTACCCAAAACCCTAAACCCCAACCGAACCAAGGCCCAAGTCCTCAGCCTCGGCTCCGTGGCTGTACGCTTCGGCGTTATGGCCCTGGCCCTGGCCGCGGCCCTGAAATTCCCGGACCGCTTCGCCTTCGCCGCCGTGGTCATCGGCCTGTTCGTGGTGCAAATAACGATCTTCGGTGAAAGAACCCTGTCCGGCCTGCTGGGCCGCACGCCGGACCAGACGCAAGGATAAAAAGACTGTGGGCGAACTGACCAACATTCCTCAGTGGACCTGGGAAGTTGCGGGCTACCGCCTGGTGTTCAACTCCGAAACCCTCATCATGTCCTGGGTGGTTATGGGCGCCCTGATCGTCTTCGGTGTCCTCTCCACCCGTAAACTGTCCTTCATCCCGGGTACCGCCCAAACCCTCGGCGAAGTCATGGTCACGGCCTTCGAAGGCCTGGTCAACGACGCGCTCGACGAACGTAACCGCAAATACTTCCCCCTGGTCATCTCTGTCTTCATGTTCGTCTGGCTCTCCAATATCCTCGGCATCTTCCCCGGCCTCAGCGAGCCCACCAAGGACCTGAACACCACCCTGGGGTTCGGTATCCTCGGATTCATAATCGCTCACTACGCCGGGATACGCACCAAAGGCTTTAAAAAGTACGCCCTGGAGTATGTCCAACCCATGTTTTTCATGGCGCCGCTGAATATCATCGGAGAACTATCCAAGGTAGTCTCCATCAGCTTCCGCCTCTACGGAAATATCATGGGCGGCTTCATCATCATCATGGTGGTGAGCGACTTGGTCTACTCCCTGGTTCTGCCTCCGTTCCTCAACGCCTTCTTCGGGCTGTTCGTCGGAACGATCCAGGCATTTGTGTTCACCATGCTTACTCTGGTTTATATATCGGTCCAGACCAAGTAGCGAGGTCCGATGGCGATACTCGAAGTACAATGGGTTGAAGCGGCTGCCTATGTCGGCGCAGCCTTGTGTATGGGCTTTGGCGCAATAGGCGCCGCCCTCGGAGAAGGTTACGCGGCCGGACGCGCCGCCCAGGCCATTGCCAAAGACTCCGAACTCTCCGGCCCCATACTGAAAAACATGCTCATCGGACAGGCGGTGGCCGAAAGCGCCGGCATCTTTGCCCTGGTCATCGCCATGCTGATGCTCTTCGTAAACGCCGAGGGCGCCACCTTGGTGCAAGGCTTCGCCTACCTCGGCTCCGGCCTGGCCATGGGACTCGGCGCCGTCGGTAGCGGACTCGGCTCCGGATTCCCCGCCGCCGAGGCCAGCGAAGGACTGGCCAGTAACCCCAGCACCGCCGGTAGCCTCACCACCAACATGCTCATCGGCGCCGCCATCTGCCAAACCCCGGCCATCTTCGCCATGGTCGTCGCCTTCATGCTCATGTTCACCGACTACTCCTCAATGGCCCTGTGGCCTACCTGGGCCGCCCTGCTCGGCGCCGGTCTCAGCGTGGGACTGGCCGCCATCGGCTCCGGCGTCGGCTCCGGTATGCCCGCCGGCTCCTCCACCCTCGGTATCTCCCGCCAGCCCGCGGCCGCTAGCCAAATCCGCACCAATATGCTCATCGGATCGGCCGTCAGCCAAACCCCGGCTATCTTCGGCATGGTCGTCGCCTTCATGCTCATGTTCGTCGACTTCTCCGACCGCGCCGCCTGGCCTACCTGGGCCGCCCTGCTCGGCGCCGGTCTCTCCACCGGCCTCAGCGCCATCGGCCCCGGTATCGGTAACGGCTTCACCGCCTGGGAAGCCTCCGCCGGCGTGGCCCGGGTGCCCGAGGCCTCCGGACCTATCACCACCACCATGCTCATCGGCCAAACCGTGGCCCAGTCAACCGTTATCTACGGCTTCCTGGTCAGCCTCATACTGCTGTTCATACCCCTGGAAGCCTCCACCAATATCGTCGACTGGACCATACCCCTCTCCGCCGGTATCTGTATGGGATTCGGAGGAATAGGACCAGGCATCGGCGAAGGAATCGCCGCCGCCTACGCGGTTAACCGCATCGCTCGCGATGCCGAACAAAGAGTGCTCCTAACCAGGGTCATGCTGGTGGGTCAGGCCGTGGCCGAGTCCACGGGTATCTACTCGCTCATCGTGTCCCTCTTGTTACTGTTCGTGGTGTAAACAATAGGCGGAAAAAATCCGCCGGATTAAATTGGGACGCCCCAGGCGTCAAATCAGGAGGCTAGAGAATGGGTATTGAAGGCGCGGATTTGATTAGGGCCGCCGCTCTCATGGGCGCTGGAATAGCTATGGGCCTGGGCGCTATCGGCCCCGGCGTGGGCGAAGGTTATGCCGCCGGCAAGGCCTGTGAGGCCATCGGACGCAACCCCCAGCAGGCCGGACTCCTCACCCGTACCATGCTGGTGGGACAGGCGGTTAGCGAGTCGACCGGTATCTACTCCCTGGTCGTGGCCCTGCTTCTGATTTTCGTGGTCTAGCGCTGCTTATTGCCGCGCTACGGGCCGGATCGCCGGCCCGCAGGTGGGACGTGGGCGTATGATAAGTATCAACGCAACTCTAATCGTCCAGATCATCAATCTGCTGCTGCTGATCTTCATCCTCAACAAGGTGATGTACCAGCCGCTCAGAAAATTGGTGGCCAAACGCCAACAAGCTATCGATGATGGTCTGAGCCAAGCCAAGGCGACCCTGGCCCAAACCCAGGAAACCCAGAGCCGGTATGCCCAAGAGCTCTCCCGGGGAAGAGGCGAGATAAGCCAAAAAATGAAACAGATGCTCCAAGAGCATCGGGCCCAAAGCCAGGCCATGATCAAAGAAAAACAACAGGAAGCCCAAGAGGTCTATAACCAATTGGTCGAGAAAATCGAAGCCGAAATGGCCCAGGCTCGACAGGATATAGGCCAAGAAGCCGAGCGGGTCGCACGCTCCATGGCTACCCGCATCCTGGGAAGGGAGCTGTCATGAAAAAATCTCACCTCATGACAGGCGCCCTGGCCATAACCGCCGCCACCACTATCCTCGCCCTGGCCGAACCGGCCCTGGCCGCTAAAGCCAAGGAAATCTCCGAGGGTATGAAAATATGGAACCTCACTTGGCGGATACTAAACTTCCTGATCCTGGCCGGACTCATCTTCAAACTGGGCAAAGAACCGTTTAAAAACTTCCTGGCAACTAAAAAAGCCTCCTACGTCGAAGAACTCGAGGCCGCCGAAAACGCTAAAAAAGAGGCCCAGGAAAAACTAGCCGAAATCCAACAAAAAATCGCCGGCCTGCAAGATGAACTCGACGCCTACCGCCAAGCCATGGAAAGACAGGCCCAGCGGCAACGCGACGAAATAATCGCCGCCACCAAGCGCGAAGCCGACCTCATCATCGAACGCGCCAAAAACCAGGCCTCGCGCGCCCTCGAAAAAGCCAAGCGCGACCTGGCCATCGAAATGGTCGACCTGGCCGTGGATATCGCCAGCCAAAAAATATCCGCCGCCATCACCCCCGAAGACCGGGCCAACCTCATCAACTCCTTCGCCTCTCAACTCGCCGCCAAGGGGGCTGGGAGCCAAGTAAGCTAAAGGGCCAAGGGGGCTAGAGGGGCCAAGGGGGCTAGGAGCCAAACAGGCTAGAGGGACCAAGAGGGCTAGAAGGGCCAAAGGGGCTGGTGGCCAAACAGGCTAAAGGGACCAGGGGAGCTGGGGGCCAAAGGGGCCAAGCAGGCAACAAGCAGTAAGGGCCCAAACGAGAGTCAAAGGGTCACAAGCCAACCGGGGCTAGGGACTAGGGACTAGGGGCTAGAGGGGCCAAGTAGGCAAAGGGCAACAAGCCAGGGGCAGCAAGCGGGAGCGTAGGCAGAAGCGCAGGCAGGGGGGGCAGCGAAGAGTTACAAGCAAAGGCCAAGCGGACAAAGGGACCAAGGGCCAACAAGCAAAGAGAGCCGACGCTAAGACAGGGGGCAAGCAAATACGACAGGGGCAAGTAGAGACCAAGCCTCAGACAAGCCAACTAGTCCAGCGCCCACGGGCCCAATCCAGCCAAAATCACGACGTCTTCCATCTCGCATGGAAGACGTTTTTTATGCCCCCGCCAACCTTGGCCTCGGCTAACGATCAATTGATCATTGCCCCGGATACGCGGCGTTCTGTAATATCGTTCTAAACTAACAAAACTCAACCCCGATCCCAGGCTAGAGGACGTCCATGTCTGACAAACCATGGCATAATTCACCACGATGGCCTAAGGAAATCCCCTTTGATATTGACGGCTACCACCGGCCGGTATCTTCCCTGCTCGACGACTCGGCCAGCCAATACCCCAACCTCGCCTACACCATGTTTCAAGGCGCCACCCGCACCTTCGCCCAGGTGAAGGACACCGCTGACCGCGTCGCCAACTTCCTGGCCTCCCGCGGTGTCGCCAAGGGCGACCGGGTGGCCATCTTTCTGCCCAACCTGCCGCATTTTCCCGCAATCTTCTTCGGCATCCTCAAGGCCGGCGCGGTCTGCGTAACCTGCAACCCCCTCTACACCACCGAGGAACTCAACTTCCAACTGAGCGATTCCGGGGCCAAGGCCGTCTTCTGCATGGACCATCCCCAATTCTACCCCACCACCGCCGAGGCGGTAGCCGGCACCGACGTCCAGACCGTGGTGGTCTGCAACCTCAAGTCATACCTGCCGGCCATCAAGGGCCTGCTCGGCGGCCTGCTCGGCAAAATCCCCCACGCCAAACAGCACGACCCCGGCCACTTCATGTTCGACCACGTGGTCAAAGCCGCCCCACCCCAGCCCCCGGAGCTCACCATCGATCCGGATGAAGACCTAGCCCTGATCATCTACACCGGCGGCACCACCGGGGTGCCCAAGGGCGCGGCCATCCGGCACTGCTCCATGGTCTACGACGCACTGGCCTGCCTGGAGTGGATACAGGTCACCGACGGAAACGCCGGGCCGGACGCCGAGCCGACCAAGCTGGCCTTTGGCGGGGTGCACACCTACCTGGGGGTCCTGCCCTGGTACCACAGCTTCGGACTCACCATGTGCATGCTCGCCGCCGCCGGCAGCGCCTCCAAGCTGGTATGCATCCCCGACCCCAAGGCCGGCGACCCGCCCTTTACCGACACCATCGCGGCGGTGGAAAAATACCGGTGCACCATCATTATCGCCGTGCCCACCATCTACTCGGCCTTCATCAACCACCCCCTCACCGATAAATTCGACCTCAGCTCCATCTGGGCCTGTGGCTCCGGCGGCGCGCCGCTGCCACCGGAGGTGCTGCGCCAGTTCGAGGAAAAAACCGGCGCGGTCATCTTCGAAGGCTGGGGGCTCAGCGAAACCTCACCGGTGGTCACCGTCAACCCCACCAACCGCGCCACCCGCAAAATCGGCTCCACCGGCATGCCCCTCCCAGGCTGCGAGGTGGCCATCGTGGACCTGGCCGAGGGTAACACCTTCCTGCCCCAGGGCGAAGACGGCGAAATCGCGGTGCACGGCCCGCAAGTGATGGTGGGCTACTGGGGACGGCCCGAGGCCGACGCCGAGGTGTTCCGCCAGATCAACGGCAAGCGATGGTTCCTCACCGGCGATATCGGGCACTTGGACGAAGACGGCTTCGTGGTCATCACCGACCGCAAGAAAGACCTCATCCTGGTGGGCGGCTTCAACGCCTACCCGCGGGAGATCGAGGACGCGCTCTATGAGCACCCGGCGGTGGCCCAGGCCGCGGTGGTGGGCGTGCCCGATCCTCACTCCGGCGAAAAGGTCAAGGCCTTTATCCAGCTCAAACCAGGCGTCACCGCCACCGAACAGGAGATCATGGACTTTGCCAAGGAGCACCTGGCCGCCTACAAGCGCCCCCGCGAGGTGGAGTTTCGCGACGAGCTGCCCACCTCGGTGGTGGGCAAGGTGCTGCGCCGGGTGCTGCGCGACGAGGAGTTGGCCAAGCTCAAGTAGACCGTCCCGGTCGGCCCCCAAAAAGGTGGCCGGCCGTCTAAAAAACGGACCGGTGGCCACAATGGCCACCGGTCCGCAGTTGGGTTGGTTCTTACGTCGTGGTCTAGAACTTGATCCTTACACCCAGGCCAAAGCGGCTGAAGGCGCTGATGTCATCGGTCTGGTCCACCGCGATGCGGGCTTCCACGAACACCGACACGTTAAAGGCCTGGGGATCGCCGTAGACCCGGGCGCCCAGGTCGGCGATGAGGTCCACGTTGTTATTGTCGGAGCCGAAGCGGTAGCCGGCGCCGATACCCACGAAGAAGCGATCCACGTTGAAGTTGAGGATAGCGTCCACCACGGCTTGGCTCTCGCCGTCATCGCCCTGGACCTTGGCCAGGCCGCCGAACAGGGCCATCACCGAGATGGTGGGGTTGAACTTGTACTCCACGCCACCGCGAAGACCGATGTAGTTGGCCGGGTCAAACTGGCGGAAGTAGGCCAGATCGATCACCGGGAACCAATGGCGCGGCGGGACCACCTTGGGCGGCGGCGGCGGGGGCGGGGGCGAAGTCTTCTTCACCGAGGGCGCCGGGGCCGAGCCCTTGAGCGCCAGGTTGGTGCACACCAGCGGCACGATGAACTCGTAGAGTACGTTGTCCTTTTTGATGACAAAGCGGTAGGCGTCAAAAGGCTGGGCGCCGGCCCAGGTGACATCGTGGACCACCCGGACTTTCCCCTTGCCCTTGCGCTTGTAAAGCATCCACTGCAGGGTTTCACCCGGCTGGATCTTTACCTCTTCCACCTTGGCCGAGGGGAACTGCTGGGCAAAAGCCTCGTACAGGTCGGCATCACCCGCCTTGGCAAAGCCGTCCTTCAGGTCGGACTGGTACTTTTGCACCGCGGCCCGCAGATCCTCGATTGAGGTCAGCGCCGTGGGGTTGAGCGGGTTACGGCCCAACCTTTTCAGCGTTGTGGCGGCCAAGGCGACTTGGCTCAGGCCAAACACCACGCACACAACACTAATCATAATGAGTTTGCGTTTTGACACGTCGATCTCCCTTACCGTTTAGGGTCTAATGTGTTAATCGTTCTGATCCTCGCGGCCCACCGTTCTGGTCCTCGCGACCCACCGTTCTGATCCTCGCGGCCCCATAGGCAGGCCCTCAAGATTCACTTGCCTGTACTAATTGTCCTAGCGCCTTGTCCTAGCGCCCGCTTGCTCTAGCGCCTAGTAGTCGTGTATGACGCCATACCAAAGCGCGGGACTATTACCTAAATAGCCCAACTAACGCCACCTATAGCCAGCCCAACTACCGCCATCCCGGTAGCCCAACTAACGCCATCCCGGCTTGATAGTCCAACCGCCCAGGTTGTCATCGGCCGTAGTCGCTGCCGCTACTCGCAGCATATAGTATCCTATACTAAGCGTAGAGGTCAATGACTACATGGCTTAACTGGCATCGATTCTTATAGTTGCTGGCGCCGCGCCACAATGTCACAAGGCGGGTGCCGCATGCGCCCGCGCACCGGGTGCAGCGGCGGGTATGCAGGCGACGGTCTGGGCCGAGGGTCCTGGTCAGCCCGGGGCGGGTATCAGTCGCCGGCCAGGCTGATGATCTCGTTCTCCAGGTGTTGGCGGGTGAGCATACCGACCACCCGGTCACCGTCGATCACCACCAGCATGCGGGCATTCCGGGAGTTCATGAGGTGCAGGGCTTCCATGAGGGTGCTGTTGTGGTTGAGGGCGTACTCGGGCTCGATCATCACGGTGTCGACTTCTTTGCGGAACAGCTCACGGGCCTGCTCGGTCAACTGGCCTTGCCAGAAGATGGGCACGTCGCTTTCGGTGGACCAGGCGGTGGGCTCCAGCTTGGCCAGGATTTCATCCAGGGTGACCATGCCCAGGATTTCGCGGTGGTCGGCTTTTTGGCGCACCACCAGCAAGAAGCCGGGCCCCCCCTGGGCCAACTGCCGGCCCAGGAGGTTCACGGCTTCCACGATCAGCGAACCGCTATTGATCCAGTCAGGGTCTTTGGCCTCCTTGACCAGCTCGCCGACACGTCTTTCCGGCATCAGCAATCACCACTCACCAAGGCATCTCCATGACCGTGGGCCCTGTGCGTATCAGGTGCAAAGAGGCCCGGCGTAAAGTTGGCAGGCGGGGCTGCCCGGGGCCACGTAGGGCACCACGGTAACGGCCACCGGCAGTCCCTTCTTGGCGATGAGCCGGATGACCCGTTCGGTGGTGCTGCCCAGCAGGTGGCGATCGGTGAGTCCCACGCCGTGGTCGCCCATGACCAGGGTGGTTATGCCCGAGTGTTTTTCCACGAAATCCACTATCTCCTGGTAGGGCTGGGCGCCCTCCACCAGCTCGGAGGTGATGCTCAGGCCCTGTTCGGTGGCCTGGGCCTCGGCCTGGCGAATCACCTCTTTGGCCTTGTCCAGCAGCTCTTTTTTGAAGTGTTCATCAACGAACTGCCAGTAGCCGACCTTCTCCTGCTCCACCACGCTAAAGACCACCAGTTGGGCTCCAAACTTGGAGGCGGTGAAGATAGCGTACTTGAGGGCGTTTTGGGAAGGTGGAGAGCCATCCACCGCCACCATTACTTGTTGAATCTTGGCCTCGCTTGACATTAGTGCCCGCCTCCTTTGAAGAACACGCCCACCAACAGGCCGGCGCCGAGAGCAATAATCACGGCCAGGACGCCATAGAGCAGCCCGTTTTCCTGCGCGGTGCGGTATAGCCAGGCGGTGATTCCCACCTTGCGCACCGTGATCTTATCGCGGGCAATGGCGATCACCCGCCCGTCCTTGATGGCGTAGGACTCCACCAGGTAGTCGCCTTCCTTGGCCTTGTCCGGGAAGGTGAAGTAGTGATCGAAGAGCCTTCCCTTGCGGATGCGGATGCGGTTTTCGGCGATACGGTAGAGGTTGAACTTTTCCTTGAGCTCCACGAAGCCCTTGAACATGACGTCGCGGTCATCGGGCGTGGGGGTGCCCTTGAGCAGGGTCAGTTCCATATCGTTCTTTAGGGTTTGGTAACCCAGGCGGTACTTGGCGGCCACCTCGGGGGAGAGAATCTCCTTGAGGGGGCGCGAGGAGTGGATCTTGTAGAGGAAGGGCATGCGTTTGATCTCGAACTGCTTTACGCCCATCCAGAACAGGACCACCTTACCCTTGCGGGTCAGCTTGATCGGCGGGGATTTCAGGGGGACCAGCTTTACCACCACCTCGGCCTTGGGGTCGGGCACGGTTCCGAAGAAGTAGATACGTTCGCCGTGGAAGCGTATGTCGACCTCGATGCTCTGCTGGCTGTGGTCGGTCACCATTTCTTGCTGGGCCGCCGGGGCCGCGGGGACCCAGGCCAGGAGACACCAGGCCGCCAGCGCCAACTGCAATAGCCTTCTAGTCATTAGTGTCCTCCCTTGGCGGCGACAAAGCCCACCAGGCTGTCGGGGGTGATAAGCAGGTCAAATAGCAGCTTGATCATCATCACCAGGACGATAACCGACAGCAGGATGCGTATCTGTTCGCCTTTTAGCACCTTGCTCACCCGGGCTCCGAACTGGGCGCCCACGGTGGAACCGATGAGCAGCACCAGGGCCAGCACGATATCCACGGTGTGGTTGGTGATGGCCTGTTGCAGGGTGACGTTGGCGGTGGTGAAGACGATCTGGAACAGGTCGGTTCCGATGGCCACCACGGTGGGCATGCCGATGATGTAGATCATGGCCGGCACCATGATGAAGCCGCCGCCCACTCCCATCAGGGCGGCCAGGAACCCGACCATGGCCCCGATGGTGAAGGGGAAGATGGCCGAGGTGTGCAGCCCCGATTTTTTGAAGTGCATCTTCAGGGGCAGGCGGTTGAAAAAGGCGCTGAACTTGGGCTGTCCCACCGCGGTGTCGCCGGCCTGGCCCCCGGTGGGCGCCTTTTTGCGCAGGGTGCGCAGGCTCTCCACGAACATGGCGCTGCCGACCCCGCCGAGCATCAGGACGTAAACCATCTTCACCGCGAATTCGAAGTTGCCCATTTGCCTGAGCACCTTCACCACCTGGACCCCCACGGTGCCGCCGGCGATGCCGCCGATGAGGATGATGAGTCCCATCTTCATGTCCACGTTGCCCAACCGGGTGTGGGCCATGGCGCCGGAGGCGGCGGCGGCCACGATCTGGTTGGAATCGCTGGCCGCGGCCACGGCCGGTGGGATGCCGATCATCATCATCAGGGGGGTGAGCAGGAATCCGCCTCCTACTCCGAACAACCCGGACAAGAAGCCCACCAAGCCCCCGATACCCAGAACCAGGAACAGGTTGATGCTCATGTCCGCTACAGGAAGAAATATGTTGAACATGCGGTCCTCCGTTTTCAGGGCCGGGTGAGGTCACTGGTCTGTTCGCATATGCAGCAATATACGTACCATTATGCAACAAAATTTTTTTATCCGTTTTTTCACTTAGTTACTGAAATCACCCACGGCGCGTTATTATTTATCGGTATTTTTTTGCCGTTTGCGTATTTGTGCACAAAAAGTTGACATTTTTTTGCCGTTAAGGGAGACTAAACCCACGCCGCGGCCCTCGCCGACCACCCCCCAAAGCGCCGCCGGCGCAGGAGAGCACCTTGGCCGAACAAGAAAACATCACCCTGCTGCACCCCCTGCAGCCAGACCTGTACCAGGAATACGTGGTGGCCAGCGAGCACCTGCGCGCGGTGATGGAGCTGGTGCAAAAGATTTCCGCCTATGACGCCAGCGTACTCATCTCCGGCGAGTCGGGCACGGGCAAGGAGCTTTTGGCCCGCATTATCCACCAGATAAGCCCCCGCCGGGACCGCCCCTTCGTACCGGTCAACTGCGGGTCCCTGGCCGGCGACCTGTTTGAGAGCAAGCTCTTCGGCCACGAGGCCGGGGCCTTCACCGGGGCGCAGCGCCGCTCCCAGGGCCGCTTTGAGCAGGCCCACCTGGGCACCCTGTTTTTAGACGAGGTGTCGGAGATATCGGCGCGCAACCAGGTGAATTTCCTGCGGGTATTGGAAGACGGCTGGTTCCGGCGCATCGGCGGGCAAAAGCCGATCAAGGCCGACGTGCGCATCGTGGCGGCCACCAACAAGGACCTGGCCGAGGCGGTGCGCCAGGGCGCCTTTCGCAAGGACCTTTACTACCGGCTGCACGTGATCCCCATCAACCTGCTGCCCCTGCGTGAGCGCCGCGAGGCCATCCCCCACTTCGTGGAGCACTTCCTGGAGCGCTTCGGCACCCTCTACGGCAAGCCCCGGGTGCGGGTGAGCCCGGCGGTGATGCGGCTTTTGGTCGACTACCACTGGCCGGGCAACGTACGGCAACTAAAGAACTTCCTGGAGCGTCTCTTCATCACGGCCACCTCGGAGGTCATCGACCTGGACCAGTTGCCCGCGGATTTTCTCAGCGGGGAGGTGAGCCAGGCCGAGCAGGAGGCCCCCCCCCCGGACTCCGGGACGGGCCCCGCCGCCAGCGGCCGGATCGAGCCGCTGTGGAAGGCCCGGCAACGGGCCGAGAGGGAGCTGATCCTGCGGGCGCTCAAGGCCACCGACGGCGACCGGCAACGCACCGCCGAGCTGCTGGAGATAAAGCCGCGCACCCTGCGCCAGAAGATGAGCGATTATGGCATCAAGTACCAGCGCCGCCGTCCGGTGGCGCGCCGCTAGGGGACGCAGGGGTTTTTGCCTGTAACCCCGGATGGTTGAAAACGCATCTCCCCGCCGGGGCGGCTGGCCGGGCCGGCCGGAGCGGCCATCGTGGGCAATTTTTTGCCGGCTGTCCGCAGTCATGGCCGGCCACCGGGAGCCGCCCGGCGGCAAAGCGGCATATTTTTGCCGAACACCACGGGCCACGGGGAGTTTCCCAGGACGACAAGGTGGCCGGCGGAGGGCGACCGGGGAGCTGATCTAGGCCTAACCTACTATCATCATGGTGGTTTCGTGGGCCCACCCTGTCCGGGAGGTCCCTGGGCCCGGCCCTGCGGTCCCGGGTTGGCCTTGGTATAGGTCTTGCTCTGAAGCAATATAGCGGCGAGGCGGCCCCGTGGCGCAGGTGTAGGCCAAGGGGTATAGGAAAAGGGACCCGTGATTACCGCGACGGCCGGAGGGACCCGATATGCTGAGTTTCTTTAAAAGATTCCTGGCCTCATCCAAGGAGGAGGAAAACCGGGCCTTCCGGCAGAAGTACGACCAGTTTCGCGAGCTGTTGGAGCGCAACAACGAGGTTTTAGAGACCATCAGCCTGCTGGCCGACATCCGCGACCGCGACCAGTGGATCAGCCTGGGCAAGATCCGCTCCCTCATGACCCGCACCGCGGTAAACGTCTACCGCCTGATCCAAAACCTGAACTTCATCAGCGACAACCAGTACAAGTCCCTGGACAAGATTTTCGCCTCCCTGGAGGCCAAGATCACCGCCAAGCTGGAGGTCCACCCGCCGGCCGAACAGGGACCCCTGGGGGTCGCGCTGAGCCGGGCCGACGCCAGCCAGGCCGAGCGCCTGGGGGCCAAGGCGGCCAACCTGGGCGAGATCGCCGGCCTGCCCGATCTGCGGGTGCCGGACGGCCTGGCCCTCACCACCGACGCCTACCATCGCTTCCTGGAGCACAACGACCTGCTGCGCCAGATTAACAAGGAGCTGCTGGTGCTCACCCCGGAGGAGCCCGAGATGCTCACCGAGCTGTCGGAGCGCCTGACCGAGATGATCATGCAGGCGCAGATGCCCGAGGAGCTGCACCAGCTTATCCAAGACACCTACCAGGGGTTCCAGAAGCCGGGCCAAGCGCCGGTGCCGGTGGTGCTGCGCTCCAGCGCGGTGGGCGAGGACGCCCCCGGCTCCTCCTTTGCCGGGCTCTACCAAAGCGTCATCAATCCCCCCCCCGACCAATTGGACCAGGCCTACAAGGCGGTGGTGGCCAGCAAGTTCTCCCCCCGGGCCCTCACCTACTTCATGCAAAAGGGCATCTACCACGACCTGTGCCCCATGGGGGTGTTGATGATGGAGCTGGTGCAGGCCCGGGCCGGGGGGGTGATGTTCACCCGTGACAGCCAGGGCGAAGGCGACGCCATGCTCATCAGCGGGGTCTGGGGTCTGGGCAAGCTGGCGGTGGAGGGCAGCGTAACCCCCGACACCTTCCGCCTGTCGCGCGGCGAGGTGCCCCGGGTCCTGGAGATCACGCCGGGGGACAAGCCCTGCCAGCTGGAGCTGCTGCCCGGCGGCGGCACCGCCCGGGCGCCGGTGGAGGAGGACTTGCGCCGGGCCCCCTGCCTCACCGAGGATCAACTGGTCCGCTTGGCCCGGCTGGGGCGGCGCCTGGAGCAGCACTTCGAGAGCCCCCAGGACGTAGAGTGGAGCATCGACGCCGGCGGCCGGATCAACATCGTGCAGTGCCGGCCGCTGGTGGTGGAGCCGGCCGTGCTTAGCTGGACCGACCTTTATCCCTGGCAGGAGATGGCCCGGGCGGCCGAGCCCTTGGTCAAAGACCTGCAGGTGGGCAGCGCCGGGGCGGCCGCCGGCCCGGCGGTGGTGCTGGACCAGCCCGGGGAAAACGGCGCCCTGCCCTCCGGGGCGGTGGTGTTGGTGAGCAACACCGCACCCGACCTGGTCAACATCCTGCCCCGGGCGGCCGCGGTGGTGGCGGCGCGCGGCAATCTCAGCGGGCACCTGGCCCTCATCGCCCGGGAGTTCAACGTACCGTTGGTCATCGGCCTGCCGCCGGGGCAGACCGAGCTGCTCACCGGCCAGGACCAGGTGACCGTGGACGCCTTCACCGGGGCCATCTATCCCGGCCGGGTGGAGGCCCTGCTGGAGTGCGCCAAACGCATCAACCAGCAGGCCCAGGACACCCCGCCGTCGCCCCTGCACCGCCTGCTGGACGAGGTCCTGCAATACGTCACCCCCTTGAACCTGGTCAACCCCCGCGACCCCTCTTTCCGCCTGCAGTCCATCCGCACCATCCACGACATCATCCGCTTTGCCCACGAGAGCGCCATCAACGCCATGTTCGGGCTCAACGACAGCCGGCTGATGGGCCGGGGCAAGGTGGTGCGCCTGCGCTCGGAGGTGCCGCTGGATATCTACCTGATAGACTTGGGGGGAGGCATCGCCGAGGGGGCCTCGCCCAAGCGGGTGGACCCCGAGGACATCACCTCCATCCCCATGCGGGCCCTGTATGAAGGCATGACCACGCCGGGGGTGCGCTGGGCGGGACACGTACCCATCGACTTCCGAGGCTTTATGAGCGTGTTCGCCAACACCATGTTCGACGGCGCCAAGTACGAGAGGAAGCTGGGCGACCACAGCTACGCCATCCTCTCGCGCCACTACGTTAATTTCTCCTCCCGCCTGGGATACCACTTCTCCATCGTGGACGCCTACCTGGGGCGCGACCCCAACGACAACTACCTCTCCTTCCGCTTCAAGGGCGGCGCCGCCCGCCTGGAGATGCGCACCCGCCGGGCCCGTTTTTTGGGCGAAGTGCTCAGGCGCTTCGATTTCTGGGTGGACCAGAAGTCCGACCTGATCAACGCCCGTATCAAGCGACTGCCCCGCGAGCAGATGGAGGAGAAGCTGCGCATGCTGGGACGGCTCATGGGCTGCTCCCGGCAGCTTGACGTCACCATGCACAACGAGGAGATGGTGGAGCGCTACATCGAGCTCTTCCTGCAGGGCGACTACACCATGGGCTACGGCGAGGACAACGCCGGGGAGGCGCCGCGGTGATCCAAATGGTCTTCCGTCCTCCCCGTATGAACTACTACCAGCGCCTGAAGTGGAACCTCTTTTTGTTCATGCTCATGGTGGTGTGCCTGCCTCTGCCCATCGTGGCCGGCACCATCTATCGCTATTACCAGACCTACGTGCGCACCACGGTGGAACAAAACCTCAAGGCGGTGGTGGAAAAGCGGCGCACGGCCATTGAGGTGTTCTTGTCCGAACGGGTGGCCTACCTGCAGACCCTGGCCCACATCCGGTGCGTCAACCCTCGGAGCGGCCAGAGAGGCCTGGAGTACCTGTTCTCGGTGGTGAAGCCTCTGTCGGATTCCTTTGTGGACATGGGCATGATCGACCACCGGGGGCGCCAGATCGCCTACGTGGGCCCCTTTGATCTCAAGGGCAAGGACTACTCCGACAGCCTGTGGTTCCAGCAGGTACGCAAAAGCGGAGTGTACATCAGCGACGTGTTCCTGGGCTTCCGCCATATCCCCCACCTGGCCATCGCGGTCCGCGGCGCCGGGGACGGCCCGCCCTGGTACCTGCGGGCCACCATCAACACCGAGACCTTCAAGCGGCTCATCAGCTCCGGCCAGGTGGGGGCCATACGCGACGCCTATCTCTACAAGAGCGACAAGACCCTGCAGTTGCACCAGGGCGGCAGCAAACCCATCGACCCGGCCACCATCACCCTGCCCCGGCCCGGCGAGATATCGGTGGGCACCGTGACCACGGTGGACGGCCACCGCATGCTCACCGCGGTGGGATGGCTCAACCACAACCGCTGGCTGCTGCTGGTGGCCGAGGACCCCACCTCGGAGTTCGTCTCGCTCTACCAGGCCCGCCGGGTGGGGTTGTTTTTGTTTTTCATCGCGGTGGTGGTGATCGGGGCCATCACCTTTTACGCCGCCCACTGGATCGTCAGGAAAATCCAGGTGGCCGACCGCCAGAAGGACATGATCCAGGAGCACATGTCGCGCACCGGCAAGCTGGTCTCGCTGGGCAAGATGGCCGCCGGCCTGGCCCACGAAATAAACAACCCCCTGGCCATCATCAGCGAATCGGCCGGCTACGCCAAGGAGGTGATGGACATGGCCGAGGCCCAGGGACGTCCCCTCACCCCGGAGCAACGCCGGGAGATATATACCGCCCTTGACGACATCATCAAAGAGAGCTTCCGGGGCAAGGATATCACTCAACAGCTGCTCGGCTTCGCCCGCGGGCCCGACGCCAAGATCATGGAGGTGGACATCAACAAGCTAGTTGGCGAGCTGCTCAAGTCCTACGCCCGCATCCTCACCAAGACCGGCAAGGTGCGGGTGGTGGACCGCTTCGACCGCAATATGCCCATCATCAAGACCGACCCCAGCCAACTGCAGCAGGTGCTGATAAACCTCATCGACAACGCCATCCATTTCACCAAGGAGCGCGGCGGGCTCATCACCCTCAGCACCGAGGCCCACGCCGACCATGTGCTCATCAAGGTGACCGACGACGGGCCCGGCATACCGGAGAACATCAAGAAAAGACTGTTCGACCCCTTCTTCACCACCAAGCCGGTGGGTCAGGGCACCGGCTTGGGCCTGGCCATCTGCTATGGCATTGTGAAGAAGCTGGGAGGAGAGATATTTGTGGAGAGTGGTGAAGAGGGCAAAGGCTCCACTTTCACCGTTAAGTTGCCACATTCACCACCTTTGGAGGAGGTGCCGTCATGAAAACACGGATACTTATTGTAGACGACGAAGAAAAATTCGCCGATTACCTGAACAAGAGACTGGTCAACCGTGGTTTTGACGTATCGGTGGCCTTTAGCGGCGAAGAGGCCATAGAAAAGATCAAGGAAGCCAATTTCGACGTGGTGATCCTGGACGTGCTCATGCCCGGCATCGACGGCATCGAGGCCCTGCGGGCCATCAAGAACCTCAAGCCGCTGACCGAGGTGATCATGCTCACTGGCCACGCCTCGGTGGAGTCCGGCGTGGAGGGCATGAAGCTCGGGGCCTACGACTACCTGATGAAGCCCTGCGACACCGACGAGTTGGTCTCCAAGATCAACAAGGCCTACGAGCGCAAGGCCGAGCAGGAAGACCGCATCCGCGAGGCCAAGGTGTCGCGGATACTGTCTTCGCCGCGCTCGGTCCTGGAAGATTAGACCCGACCCGGCCGGCCCGAATCCCAGGCCCGCCGCGGGCCAGGGGCCCGGTGGCCAGGGCGGTCATGGCATGCGGTTGCAGCGGGTTGCTCGGCCGATATCGGCAGCTGCCTGCTACCGCTCGCAGCTTTTCCGCCTCCCTCTCCAGGGATTAGGGTGCGGTATGTGCGCACCCGCCCCGGTGCCTCTTTTACAACAACCAGAGACCGCGTTGCACTTTGAACCGAGAACCACCCGGCTCCAAGCTACAACGTGAGAACAGCCTGTTTAACAACAACCGCTAGGACAGATTATGATTTAAGTGGGCCGTCATATGCCCGGGGTTTCACTTTAATGAATTACGCTACCAGCTGGAGCCTACCAGACTTTAAGTGGCGGTTAACCTTCCCTTTTGTCTGATCGACAACGCCAAAGCTCCCAATAGCTGCATGGCCATCACGCAATTCTTATTGCCGGCAACTGCCTGACAATTGATCAGCTTTATAATGCCCGGATGACGATACACCACTTGGCTGGACGTGGCACCACGTCATAGGTCTCTAACCTATAAAGTAACCTAGAAACCTACGATAAATACCAATCCATTCTGGACGGTGCAACTCCCCATAAGGCATACTTTAAAAGGGCTTGACCGGTGACGCCATGAGACCAGCCATAATAACCTGGAGAGACCGCGCCGACTTTGGCGACGAAACCAGGATCGGCATTGGTCTTGAAGTATTGACCATTCTGCAACATTGCGAATGTTTGATTTGCGCGATGATCTCTGTACTTCTCATGGATATTGCAGGAGAAAGTACCTATGAAGCTAGGACGATATTCTTTCCACTGCTCCATGGCTGACGGCTGCCGAATTCCACGATATAAAGGATCGGTTTTTCGCGGCGCGTTTGGGCATGCGCTTAAGAAGGTATGCTGCGCCGTAAGGATCAAGGACTGCCTTGCCTGCCTTTTATCCGAGAGGTGTATCTACTCTAAAGTATTCGAGCTGCGTCCGCACCGATCTGATAACGGGCGGCCGAGAGTAGCCGCCCCGCCCCACCCGTACGTGATCGAGCCTCCGCTTGATACCGATACAGAACTGACCCAAGGCAAGAATTTCGATTTCAACCTGCTCCTGTTTGGCGCAGTCAATGAATACCTCCCCTACTTCATATACGCGGTTGAGCAGATGGGTGGGCAGGGGATCGGGCGTAGGGCCGACGGTAAAAGGGCCCGCTTCAAGCTAAAAAAAGTGACCGCTCAGGGTAAAGTGGTCTATCTCCAGGGCGAGGAACGCATCCGATCCATCCCCCCCACCAGTGAACTGGTGTTATCAGAGCCCCATCCGGCCAACGGCACCCTGACCCTGGAGCTCACCACTCCCCTGCGCATGAAATGGTCCAATCGGTACCAAGCTGACCTCCCGTTCCACCTGTTGGCCAGGGCCATGCTGCGCCGGATATCATCACTGTTCGCAGCTCACGATAACGGGGAACCAGCGCTTGACTACAAAGCTCTTGTCGCGCGATCGCACGAGGTAAAGACGGTGGAGTCCCGCCTGCGATGGCTTGACATCAGGCGATATTCCAACCGGCAGGAGCAGGCATTGCTCATGGGCGGTATGGTCGGCAACGTTACCTACCAGGGGGACTTGGGCGAGTACCTGCCCTTGATGGAAGTGTCCCGTGCGGTCCACCTGGGCAAACAGACCAGCTTTGGCCTGGGCAAAATTGACTTCACATGGCAAGGGGAAATCCGATGAAGACCATCCTGCTGGCGGTGTGCGGTCTCACCCCCCAGGTCATTACCGAGACCCTATACGCCTTGCACCAGCGCGGGACCCCAGTTGACGCCATTCGCATTTTGACCACCCGGCCGGGCAAGGACGCCTGCCTTACCGGCTTGTTCGGGGCGGGCGACGGCCATTTCCACCGCTACCTGCGGGAATATGCCCCGGAGAACAAGCGGATCGACTTTGCACCTCGCCACGTCAGGTCGGTCGCCGGCCCATCGGGAGCTCCCATAGACGACATAGCAGGCTCAGACGACAACGAAGCGTTTCTCAAGGCTTGCCTGGAAGCCGCCTTTGAACACACTGCCTCTGAAGACAACCGCGTGCTTTTCTCGATCGCTGGCGGGCGCAAAACCATGGGGGCCTGCTTGAGCCTGGCGGCCCAGTTCTATGGCCGGCCCCAGGACCGCATGTACCACGTTTTGGTTAGCCCTGAATTCGAGAGCAACCGAAATTTTTACTACCCCCCGGCAAAGCCCCGGCGAATAGAGCTCAGGGACGCCATGGGCCAGCCCTGTTACAAAAGCACCCGTTATGCCCGGGTGACCTTGGCCCCCCTGCCATTCATCTCAGTGCGTGATCGTATATCTGACGGCATGCTCAAAAAACCCGAGCCGCCCAGCGCTCTCCTGCTTTCCCTGGTGCGCGAGCGCGAGCCCGAACTGGTGGTCGACTGTCGCAACCGCAAGCTGATCTATCGGGGACTGGAAATGGACATGATGCCGGCACGGCTCGCACTCTACGCCTTCTTTGCCCTCCAAAAAAAGCGCTCTGATTGCGCCACGCCTGATTGCAAAGGGTGCGATGCCTGCCTCTTGACCCTGGTGGAAATTTTGGATCGGTTGGACGAGATAGCAAAGCTCTACGCCACGGTTGGCGGGACCAGGCTACAAGGCCGTATGAGCGATTCCGGCATCATGGCCCTATCGGCCGAAAACTTTAACTCCTACAAGTCTAAGATCCGGACCGACCTGGAAAAGGCCTTCGGTCCTTACGAACTGCCCCGGCTGGAGATCGCCTCGCAGGGGCAGAGGCCGGATACACGCTACGGCATCACCATGAAGAAAGATCGCATAAAGGTTGTCATGTGAGGCGGCAACATTGCAAAAGTAGCCCAAATAAATGGTTGATAGTAATTCGAGGATAAATGCCAACACGCAGGTTGGAGACGTTATGGAGAAGGATATTGAACTGTTGGTCCTGGCAGCGTTGCTCCACGACATCGGGAAGTTTGCCCAGCGGGCGGAGCGGCCCAAGAGCGCCGACCAAGTCGGTGAGTATTGCCGTACGAACGATAGCGGCCAGTCCACCCACCTACACGTGCTCTACACCGACTACTTCATCGAAAACGACTTGCCCCTGCCGCTGGAGTTGAATAACGACCGGTCGCGCCTGGCCCGCCTGGCCTCGGCCCACCACAAGCCGGCCGAGGACAGCCTGGCCGAAAAGGCCATCTGCCAGGGTGACCGGCTTTCGGCGGGGACCGACCGGACCAATGAAACGGAGGATACCGGGAGCTACAAGAAGGCGCGGTTGCTCTCCGTGTTTGAACAAGTTTCCCTGAGCGGGGAAAAACGCTCGGGCGAAATCGTGGGAGGCGCCTACTATCATCTCTCGCCCATTGAAGAAAGTGCTTTCCCGGGCCCGCTGCAAGACGCCCGGGGCACCAGCTACCAGGCCTTGTTCAGTAGATTCCTTGCGGATTTGGCGAGGCTACCCCTAGACCAGGGTGTGCCCCGCTATATCGACGCCGTGGTCTCCCTGCTGGAGCGTTACACGTGGTGCGTGCCGTCTTCCACCTATCGCTCACTGCCCGATATCTCGCTTTACGACCACTCCATCACCACCGCGGCCATAGCCCAGAGCCTATACCTATATCACCAGGAGGCCGGCGGGATGCCCGGTGAAGCGGCATCCAAGGACGACAAGTTCATTTGGGTGGGAGGGGACCTTTCCGGCATACAAAAATACATCTTCGAGGTGGACCGTTCTCATGGTGCGGGAGTCGCCAAGCTGTTTCGCGCCCGGTCTTTCTACCTTCAGGCCATCACCCGCTCCGTGGTACTGGAGGCAACCCGTCGGGCAGGATTGTCGCCCCTGGCCCGGGTCATGGACGCGGGAGGGCGCTTCGTGTTGTTGCTGCCCGCCACCGCGAGCGTACGACAAATGCTGCCCGAGCTGGATTTAGATTTGCAGCGCTGGTTCTTCCAGCGGTTTCACGGCCGGCTTAGTTTGTGTCTTACCCGCGCCATCCTTCTCAAGGAAAGCGACCTGGAACTAAAAAAATTTAAAAACAAGATCGATGAGCTCAACGACGAATTGGAAAACGCCAAGACCCGCAAGTTCGCCGCCCTGGTCAACGAGGGATTGGACACGGTCATGGACCTGGACTTCTCGTCCTTTGCCCAGGATGGCGCCTGCGCCATTTGCCAGATACACCCGGCAGACCCCCGGTCGTCAGCCGCTTACCAGTCTGAACACGGTGAGGAGATAAAACTGTGCCGACATTGCCATGGCCAGATAGAAGGCATCGGCAAAAAGCTGCCTAACGCGCGCTGGCTGGTTATCTCCCGGGATGATGAAAATAGCGACGCGGCGCTCTTCGGTGAAATGTACATGCGCCTCCACGGCGAGAAGGCACCGCCGGCCACTAGGGGGACCCAGACGGTGGAGGTGGCGTCACTGAAGGAGCGCGGCTGGGCATCCTTCATGCCCCTGGCAGGCAACTTGCCGGTGATAACCTCCGGGGACCTTGAGCGTTGGCGAAGCTGGGACCTGCTGATTCTTGACGACCAAGAGCGGGAAACCTACCGCGGGGACCGCGTGGAGGTTGGAGCGCCCAAGACCTTTAACATCCTGGCCGGAGAGGCGCGCGAACTCAGCGGGGAAGAAAATGGCAAAAGGGAGGTCCTCGGGAGGTCCTTCCTGGGGGTGTTTAAGGCCGACGTGGACAACTTGGGCTTCATCTTTAGCGTGGGTTTGGGCGGCAGGCTTTCCATGTCCCGATTTGTGGCCCTCTCCCGGATGCTAAACTACTTCTTCACCGAGTACCTCCTGAAGTTGATCCAGGAGAGACACCCAAGCATATACGTGGTGTTCAGCGGTGGCGATGACCTCTTCCTGTTGGGACCCTGGAACCACCTGGTGGAATTCGCCCAGGAGATAGGACCGGCCTTCCGGCAGTTCACCGCCCACAACCGCGATATCACCGTCTCGGCCGGCTTGGCCCTGAGCAAGCCCGGCCTGCCGGTCCATACCATGGCCGACATGGCGGAAAAACTCCTGGATCAATCCAAGCGCCGCCGGGAAGGGGGCCGGGTGGTCAAGGACGGGATGAGCGTCTTTGACACCACGGTGAGCTGGGATGACTTCCTCTTGCTGCTGGAAAAAGGCAAATGGCTGCACGGCCTTCTTAAAGATGACAAAGTTCCCATGGGCCTGGCGGGTCGTTTATTGCACTACGGTGAACAGAAGCGGTCCTTTGAGTCGGGCAAGATAGAGCAAGGGATGTTCAGATCCCACATGTCATATGACTTCGAACGCAACATCAGTGAAAAACTGGCAGAACGAAAGAAAATATTTGAGATACAGCAGGATGATTTCCTGCTCGACAATATCAAGATACCGGTTTCCTACGCGCTGTACCGCCTGCGCAAGGACTAAACGGGGAGGAAAATATGAGTAGGTACTTCGACAAGGAAGAGCACCTCAAGGCTACGCTCCTTTGCGAGGAGGCAGAGAAGGTGGCTAAAGACATTACCAGTGAAAAAGACCGGAGAGGGCGATTGAAGCTCAAAGCCCACCAACTGCGTCGCTTCTTCAACGAGTTCAAGGGGCTCCAGAGAAAGCTAGATACCAAAACCGACAAGGAAGCAGGCTATCGAGCCTTGCATCCCATCGTCAAGATGACGATAGCCAAGGTCAAATATGCCAAAGGCCGCGATTTAGTGCCGGGGACCTTCGTTGACTGGTTCGAGGATTGCGTGCAGGACATTAAGGACGTCAAGTCATTCGAGGCCTTTGTGCTGCACTTCGAGGCGGTGGTCGGCTACTGCTATGGACTAGGGCTCAAAGATTAATAAAGGGGTGCGAATCATGCGTTTACAAAGCATTAAAAAAATAGAAGGCAGGATCAGGGTGCTCACCGGGTTGCATATCGGCGCGGGTAAAGATTCGCTGGAGATCGGGGGACTGGACCAGCCGATAATCAAGCACCCTCTTAGCAAGGCGCCTTACATCCCAGGCTCGTCCATCAAGGGAAAGATGCGGTCGCTTTTGGAAATGAGCCAGTTTATAGAGAGGCCGGAAACCAGGCATTGGCTGAGCCGGGGTATGGCCTGCGGGTGTGGCAAGAAGGATTGCCCCTCCTGCCAGATATTCGGCACCTCGGCCAACAACAAGGACGAGGACCTGGGCCCCACCCGCTTGATCGTACGCGACGCCTACCTCTCACCGGACTGGGAAAAACGATTCCAGAATGGTGACCTGCCAATGGAAGTCAAGTACGAGAACACCATCCACCGTGTAAAGGGCACTGCAAAGGACCCCCGCCCCCTGGAGCGCGTTCCGGCCGGCGTGGAGTTCGACTTTCACCTCTCCTTTAAGGTGTTCGAGGATGACGACGAGGACCTCGTTGACTACGTGTACAAAGGCCTGAAGCTGATCCAGCTAGACGCCCTGGGCGGCAACAGCTCGCGTGGTTGCGGCCAGGTAGAGTTCCTCGATCTGAGTTGCAACGGTGAAGCCGTAGCACTGGAGTCCATAACTCTGTAGGGGGTAAGCATGGGCTATTACCGATATACGATCGAGCCCTTATCGGCGTTTGCCACGCCGCTCAGGAGCGACACCCTTTACGGCCACCTTCTCTGTGCGGTGGCGGAGTGGGAGGGCGATTCTGCGGTTGCCGAGCTAATTGATGTCTTCAAATCGGACTCGCCCCCCTTTCGCCTGAGTTCGGCCTTCCCGTCCGGATTTCTGCCCATGCCGGTACTGCCGGGCATTCCGCGGGCGCGTTTTAGAGAGCGCTTTGCGCACGGCGACGACGTGGTTGTCTTGGTAGACAAGCTGGGCAGATACAAGGGGCTCCGAAAGCTGGGGTACTTGCCGCTAAAGGTATGGCGGGAGTTGCGAGCCGGGCTTAGCCAGGAAAAGATCTTCGCAGCCTACCTGGAGGACGAAACGGCCTTTGAGCCGCCAAAGAGTGAGAATGTATTGGAGCCGCACAACAGCATAGACCGCAGGGGGGATAACGTCCTGGACGAGGGAGGATTGTTCTTCACCCAAGTGACCTTCTACAAGCCGGGAAGCAAGTTGGACCTGTATGTGCAAAGCGACGACGTAAAACGCTTCGAGGAAATCTTAGCTTACATGGCCCAAACCGGCTTCGGCGCCGACCGCACCACGGGCAAAGGGCATTTCCAGTGGGAGTGCGATCCAAACTTCGACCAAGACTTGTTTGAAGCAGAAGGTGATTGGCAGATGAACCTGTCGGTCTGTGCCACCCCTACCCTGACCGAGGTGGCGGGACACTACAAACCCTTTATCAAGCATGGCAAGGTATGGAGCGGGTTTGGCGAAAGCAACCCCTTTAAAAAACCCTTCCTGGCCTTTGAGGAAGGATCGGTATTCCGCCGTGTGCCCGGACCGGGCCACGTCTTGCAGAACGTGCACAGCGACCCCAAGGTGGTGCAGGTGACTTGGCCGCTGACCGTGCCATTTGCCATGGAGGACTCGCCATGAAACACCTCGACCTGGAGCTGGAGGTGCTGTCCCCGGTACACGTGGGCACCGGGGACAGCTTGGACCCCATGAGCTACCTGATGCGCGAGGAGGACGGCACTCCCTACTGCTATACGGTGGATACAGCCGCCTGGATCGGACACCACCCCGACCCTGAAGGCCTGGCCGAACGCTTCGCAAAAAGTGAGCTTCCAGCCATCAGGGCAATGGTAGCGCAGGAGCTAGACCCCCGGGCCTTTGGCACCGCCCGCTCCAAAGTTGCCTCCCGGGATGTGTTTGAAACCTATCGAAAAGAGATGGCCTCCCAGGCCAGCCGGACCAGTCTCTTGATCGGCCCCAACCTACGCAACCAAGCCAACCAAGCCCCCCTGGTTCCAGGCAGTTCGCTTAAAGGGGCCATGCGCACCGCTGTGATTGATTACCTGGACCAGGAGCAAGGCCTGGGGCTCAAGGCGGCTGCGAGACGCGGAAAAAATGGCTACACCAAGGCGTTGCAAAGAGCCCTGGGCTCCATCCAGGACGACGCTTTTAAGATGCTCAAGGTGGGCGACTTCGAGGCGCCGGTGGACACATCACTAGTCGTGCGGGCCCAGGAGATCAGCCTGAATCCCGACAAACAGGCGACCCCCAAGGCCCCATGTGAAGTCCTGGCCAGCATGTGTCTATCCGGCTCCGGCAATAGCTTCGCCTGGCATCTCTACGGACGGGCCTCCTTGGGAGACCATCAATCCGAACTTCTAGTTATTAACCAGGGCCACTTCCGAGCCTCCTGGGACTGGAACGCCCTGGCCGACCTGGTCAGCCGGTTCTACCTCTCGCGCTACGAAAAAGAGATAAGCAAATTTTATAGCTCTGGCATCCACCATGACACTGGAGACTACCTACGCAAAGTGCTGGGGCCGGTGATCGAGGCGAGGTCCCAGGGAGAGATGTTCCTGCGTGTAGGGCACTACTCCCACATTGAATGCATGACCATCACTGACAACAACCCGCAGTCTTCCAAGGGTTACGGCAAGACCCGCACCCTGGCTGATGGCTTCTACCCCTTTGGCTGGGTCAAACTTTCGCCTTGCCCGGGGGAGAGACACCAAGAGGGGACTGCTCGCAAGCGGAAGCACGACCAGCGGCAAATTGAGGCCCGGCTGGCCTTGCGGAACCAGGCGGCGCGGGAACTCGAGGAAAGGCGTCGCCAACAAGAAGAGCTAAAAGAAGCTCAGCGACGGGCCGAGGAGGAGGGGGCCAAGCGCGAAGCTGAGTTGGAGGCCATGCCGCCAGACGAGCGCCATCTCAAACAGTTGCAAGATGGCCAGTTGAGCGAGCAAGATATGGTGGTGAAACTCTACCGTCGCCTGGATGAGATGGAGGAAGATTTGCGCAAGCGGGTGGCCTTGGCCCTGAAGGATTACTGGCAGGAACATGGCAAGTGGGGGAAAAAGAAAAAGCACAACAAAAGACAGCAACTTAAGGTGCAGAAAATTAAGGAGATACTTGGCGAGTGAGTGTCCCGGGGGTACTGGTTGTCCACGCGAACCTGGCCTTTCCGCGAGGCGGTTTTTATAACAAGTGGATATTATTATAAAATTATCTTAGGCCTCTGGCGAGGTTTGCGGAAATCGAGCAAACCCCATGATATTAAACAGTTACACAGAGAGGGGGTGGTTAAATTGCATGAAGCGGTCGTGGTTGTGCGCTTGTTGCTTTCAGGTTCGCGGAAATGCGGTTGTAGGTGTCAGCTTTTATTGGGCGGATATTGTCCGCTATAGAAATGGACCTGATTTACGAAGGGATTAAGACCAGATTCTCCATCTTTTCTCCAATCATGAATCCGTATAGAAATGGACCTGATTTACGAAGGGATTAAGACCTTGAAGAGGCCCTGGCGCTGGCTCTTCGGTGCACGGATAGAAATGGACCTGATTTACGAAGGGATTAAGACGCCTATGCCGGCTGGGGAGCAATGGAAATTAGTATAGAAATGGACCTGATTTACGAAGGGATTAAGACGCGACCAGCCTGGACACTATAAAAATAGTGCCCTGCATAGAAATGGACCTGATTTACGAAGGGATTAAGACACCAAAGCCCCCCAGCCTATGCCGGCTGGGGAGCAAATAGAAATGGACCTGATTTACGAAGGGATTAAGACGAAATTTGTACCCATTCAAATGAATGGGGCAATTACGATAGAAATGGACCTGATTTACGAAGGGATTAAGACCCTTTCAATTTAGTTTGTATAACCAACTACCAAAGCCCACATAGAAATGGACCTGATTTACGAAGGGATTAAGACTTAGTAAAAAACTAGCCTATCCAACCAAGCCCACTATATAGAAATG
>JAMOVV010000153.1 GCA_027067385.1 Desulfarculaceae bacterium | reverse complement strand
CGCAGGGACCCGGCTTTGAACACCCTAAAGCCGCACATGGTGTCGGTGAGATCATAGCCGGTGATGCGGTTGATGGCCTTGGTGTAGTAGGGCAGCATGGTGCGGCGGAAGAAGGGGGCGTTGTGGTAGTTACTGCCCAGGATGCGGCTGCCCACCACGATGTCCACCTTCTGCTCGGCCAGGTGGTGCACCAGGCGGGGGATGAAGATAGGGTCGTGCTGGCCGTCGCCGTCGAGTTCCACGATGTAGCCGTCGTCAGGGCAATACATCAAGGCCAGCTTGAACCCGGTGAGCAGGGCGTAGCCCTGGCCCAGGTTGACCGGGTGCACGGCCACCAGGCAGCCGTGCTCACGGGCCACGGCCACGGTGTCGTCAGAGGAGCCGTCGTCCACCACGATGGTGGTGATGGGGTTCCACTGCCGGCCCACCTCGGCCATGCGCTCCATGAGCGGGCCCAGGTTCTGGGCCTCGTTGTAGGCGGTGATGACCGCGTAGACCGGTATCATGAGCTTATCTCGCGAGCGGGTACCCCGGCCACGGTTTGGCCGGAGGGGATGTCGTTGATAACCACCGCGCCGGCGGCCACCACCACGTCACGGCCCAGGCTCACCCCGGGGATGACCACCGCGCCGGTGAACACGGTGGTGGCGCGGCCCACCGACACCCAGCCGGCCAGCTTGGCCCCGGGAGCCAGGTTGACAAAGTCGCCTACGCGGTTGTCGTGTTCCACGATCACCCCACTGTGAATCATGCAGCCGTCGCCCACCACCGCGTGGGGCTGGATAACCGCCAGGGGGTTGATGATCAACCCGCGGCCCAGCTTGGCGGTGGAGGCCACCACCGCCGTGGGGTGCACCGCCGAGACCGGCTCCAGGCCGGCGGCCAGGCAGTCGTTGAACAGGCGCTCTTTTTTCCGGTTGTCGGCCAGGCAGACGAGAAAGGCGCCGGCGCCGTCGCGGGCCAGGTCCCGGACCCCGTCCGGCCCCAAGGCCCTGATCTCCCGTCCCTCCAGCCGCTGGCCGGCCTTTGGGCCGATGGGGTCGTAGATGGCGCTGACCTGTCGGCCGATGAGGGGCAGGGTCTCCAGGGCGTACTTGGCCTGGGCGCCGCATCCCACCAGGGCCACTTTCGCCGGTTCGCTCATGTACCTCGTCCCCGCGGGGCTGTCGTCCGGGGCCGGCGGTTTTGGCTCGGGCCCCCGCCGCGCCGGCCCTCCCCGTGGCCGCCCCGCATCCCGGCCCGGCCGGCTACAACATGTAGTCGTAGCGCACGTTATAATAGCACTGATCCCCGTAGTCCTTAAAATCCCCGTCCTGGAAATGGGCCTTGATCTCCAGCACGCTCTCGGGTATCTCGCGGATGGTTTCAAACCCGGTGAGCCAGGCGATCTTGGAAAAGTCCACCCGGTAGGAGCGGTCGTCTTCGCGCTCCTGGGCTATCTCCACCTCCACGTCCAGGGTGCCGGCCACCAGCCGCCCCAGGTCCTTGATGCGGTAATTCTGGTCCGAGTTGCCCACGTTGAAGACCTCGCGGCTGACGGTCTCGGTGGGGGCCTCCAGCATGGTGTGGAAGGCCCGGGCCACGTCCTGGCAGTGGACAAAGGGACGGTACTGCGAGCCGCCGAGCACCATGACCTTGGACTGGGTGATGCCCTTGAGGGTCATGATGTTCACCGCCAGGTCGAAGCGCATGCGCTTGGAATAGCCGTACACCGTGGCCAGGCGCAGGATGGTGGGGGTGGTGTGCTTGCAGCCGTTTAAGATGATGCGTTCGCTCTCGATGCGGGTCTCGGCGTAGAGCGACACCGGGTTGAGGTAGCTGCCCTCGTTGAGCCATACCTCGCCGGGGGCCACGCCGTAGACGCTGCAGGAGCTGGCGAAAAGCAGGCGCTGGACCTGGTAGATATCGGCCAGCTCCACCACGCTCTTGGTGGACTCCACGTTGACCAGACGGGTCAACTCCGGATTTTTGGCGCAGGCCGGGTCGCCCACCACCGCGGCCAGGTGGATCACCGCGTAGGCGTCGCGGAAGGCGCGGGCCAGGTCGGCGATGTTGAGCACGTCGCCCAGGGTGAAGGTGAAGTCGGGGTGGTCTTGGTACTGGCGCACGTAGACGTCGCCGAAGAGCAGCTTGTCCAGCACCTCCACCTGGTAGCCGTTTTCCAGCAGCAGGCCGGTGAGGTGTCCGCCGATGTAGCCGGCCCCGCCGGTGATGACGATTTTCCGCTTGGCACTCACAATGCAAACGCTCCGCCTGGTTTCAGATTAGATTGCGCACCACCCGGACCACCTGGTCCAGGTCTTCGGGGGTCAGCCCGGGGTGGTTGGGCAGGCCGATGAGTTTGCCGGCCACCGCCTCCACCTGCTTGAGCCTTAGGGACCGATAATCGATGCGCCGGTTGCGGTGCGAGTAGTTGGGGCTTAGTTGGTGGTCCATGAGCACCGGCTGGCGGTACAGGGGTTCGCGGTAGCGGTGGCGCACCTCCACCCCCTGTTCCCGCAGGCGCTCGATGACCGCCGCGGTGCCCAGGCCGGCCTTTTCCTCGTCCACCCGGAAGGCGACCCAGAAAAAGGTATGGTCCACCCCGGGCAGCAGTTGGGGGGGGCTTAGCCAGGGTAGGTCCGAGAGCCTCTGGATCAGCTCCAGGCTGTGGGCCCGGCGCCGCCGGTTGAACTCGTCGAGCTTGGGAAGCTGGGCCAGGCCGATGGCCGCGGCGATTTCGTTCATGCGGTAATTGTATCCCAAGAGCTCGTGGGTGTCGCGGTCGCCCATGCCGTGGGAGCGAATCTTGCGGGCCTTGGCCGCCAGCTCGGCGTCGTCGGTGGTGATGATGCCGCCCTCGCCGGTGGTGATGTGCTTGGTGGCGAAGAAGCTGAAGGCCCCGGCCCGGCCAAAGGAACCCGTGACCTTGCCGTCCCAGGTGGTGCCGTGGCTCTGGGCGCAGTCCTCGATGAGCACCAGGTCGTGCGCGGCGCAGACCCGGGCCAGGCCGTCCATGTCGCAGGACTGGCCGAACAGGTGCACCGGCAGGACGGCCTTGGTGCGCTCGGTTAGGGCCTGCTCCACGCCGGCCGGGTCCAGGCAGTAGGTCTCGGGATCGATGTCGGCGAAGACCGGCACGGCCCCGGCGTGCAGCACCGAGCTCACGGTGGCGAAAAAGCTAAGCGGCGGTACGATCACCTCGTCGCCGGCGGCGATGCCCAGGGCGGCCATGATCACGTGCAGGGCCGCGGTGCCGCTGTTGACGGCCACCGCGTGCTCCACCCCCACGTAGCGGGCAAAGGCCTCTTCGAATTCCTTGACCTTGGGCCCGGAGGCGTAGCGGCCCGAGAGCAGCACTTGGCTCACCAGGCGGATTTCCTCCTGGCCCACTTGCGGCGCGGCGACCTTGATCATGCGCTGGTCAACCTGTCTTGGTGGCTGAGCACTACCTGGCGGCCGGCGGCCAGGGGCTCCATGATTTCATCCAGGCTCCGGCTCATGGTGCGCGGCTGGCCGCCCAGGAGCTCCAGGAACTTTTCGCAGCGGAACTGGTATTCCCGGTCTTCCTTTTCCACCCGGGGGTTGGGGATGTGGGTGATGGCCTGGTCCGGGTCCAACCCCAGGCTGTCGCAGATCATCTGGGCCAGGTCGCCGATGCGTACGTACTCGGTTAGCTGGTTGTAGGCCAGGTAGTCGCCCGGGTTGGTCGCCTGGGCCGCCAGCACCAGGGATTGGGCCGCGTCTTCCAGGTGGATGAAGGGCTTTATCTGGTTGCCGGTGCCGTAGACGGTGAGCGGCAGTCCGATGAGGGCCATGGCGCACCAGCGGTTGAACAGGGTGCCGAAGTAGAAGTCGAAGTCGAAACGGGTGGCCAGGCGCGGATCGCCCTTGGTCTCGGCGGTGTCCACCCCGTAGACGATGGAGGTGTGCAGGTTGGTCACCGGCAGGCCGGTCTGGAAGTTCATCAGCCGCATGTTGGTGATGTTGAACCCCTTGCTCACGTGGTACCAGGAACTGGCCATGTTGGGGTAGGGCACCCGGTCGTGGGAGCCGTCGGCCCCGATGGCCTCCAGGTCGCCCTCGGGGATTTCAAAAGAGGGCGCGCCGAAAATGCCGGTGGTGGTGGTCTCGATGTAGTGAGTCTGCAGCAGGTTCTCCTGGCGCAGGGCCCACAGCAGGTTGCGGGTCATGGCCAAGTTGTTGTCTTGGCTGAAGGCGGCGGCCTCGGCCCCGATGTGGGAATAGGGGGCCGAGGGCTGGGCGGCCAGGTGCAGGATCACCCGGGGCTTGTGCACCCGGATCAAGTCCAGGGTGGTGGTCCAGTCGGCCAGGTCGGCCTGGATAAAGCTGAGGTTGTCCAGGCCCCGCTGGCGGGCGGCCTCCAGGCGCTCGTCCATGGAAAAGATGGGGATGGCCTAGACCGAGCCGATCTCCTGCACCCACTCCCGGCGTCCGAAGTTGTCGACCCCTATGATGCGTTCACCGCTGAAGGCCTGGCAGAGTTTCAAAGCAGTGGGCCAGCCCAGGTAGCCGTCGGCCCCGGTGATCAGAATGCTCATAGAGATATCGACTCCCCTCTGATGCGAACCATCGGATGCGTTGCTTGGCCCCCAGGGGTCCTCAAGCGGGGCCACGGCGGGGCAAAACCATCATACCGGATGTGCTATGTATCATCAAACCCGGGGTAATGCAAGCGCTCCGCCAATGGAAGGACGGAAGTTATCTCTGTTATTGCCGGTGGTTAGCCACCATGCCGGTTGGCCGGGGCCGCGGGAGGGCCGTCGGCCCGGGTCAGCCATTTCAACCCCAGGGTGATCAGGGGCATGAACAGGAAGTTGGTGAGGCGAAAGGCCAACAGGAAGCTGAGCGAGTCGGCCATGGATACCCCGCCCAGGGCGAGCACCCCCAGCAGGCCGGCGTCCAGAAAGCCGAGGGAGCCCGGGGTGATGGCCACGATGGCGCTCACCATGATGATGGGTGTGCCCAGCAAGAGGGTCTGCCAGGTAACCGGCAGGTCAAAGGCCAGGGACATGAGGTAGAGCCTCAGGGTGACGCTCACCACCCGGGCCACGCTCCAGGCCGGGGGGGCCAGGCGCAGTCCCCGGGGCGCGGCGGCGCTCAGCTCCTGCCAGGACCCGCCCGACAGCAGGGACTTAAGCTTGGCCCGCGGCAAAAAGGGCATCTTCATGGCCCAGCCGGCCAGGCGGTTGATGAGGCGGTAGAGCCATCCCAGGAACCAGCCCAGGCGCGCCCCCACCGCCAGGGCCCAGGCCCCGGCCACCAGGAAAAAGACCAGGATGTAGAACCCGCCGAAGGGCTCGGGACGCCAGGTGAGCTTTACCAACAGCGGTAAAAACAGGGTAAAGCCCATGGCCACGTCCAGGAGGCGCTCCACCAACGAGGCGTAGAAACCCTGGCTCAAGGCCAGGCGGCCCTGGGAGTGCAACAGGCCGGGCTTGCCCACCAACTGACCCACCCCCGAGGTGACGAACAGGCCGGCGGTGAGGCCGAAGGCCGAGGCGTAGAGCAGGGGGCCGAATCCCGGGCGCTGGCGCAGGCCCAGGAAGCTTAGCAGGGAGTCGAAGCGTAAGACGTCGGCCACCAAAAACAGACCGATGGCCCCGGCCGAGGCGGCCAGCCAGGCCCAGTTGGGATCGCTGAGGCGCTGCAGGCCCTCGCGGCCGGCCAGCCACACCAGGGCCACCAGGCAGGCGGCCGAGAAGCCCAGGGTGGCGATGGTCCCGAGGCGCGACGAGGTTTTGGGCTTGGGGCTCTCTGGCGGCTGGCTCATGTCGGGTCCACCCCCGGTTGTTTTGGGCCTGGCCGGGCCGGCCGCGCCCGGCGCTACGACTATACCCCGGCCGGCCGGCCGCCCTCAAGCCCGGCCCGAGCCCCAAGACCCGCGGCCCCGCTGTCGCCGGCCCGGGGCGCTGCGATCACATTCCTGCCAGGGGGATCAGCCGGCCATCTCGCTGAGCAGCCGGTCCTTTTCAGCCCATATGGAGTTGAGCCAGCCTTGGAAGCGTTGCTGGAACTCGGCGTCCTGGAAGTAGTTGCCCAGCATATCGCTGTTGATGGGCAGGCTCTCCACCCGCACCTTGATCTGCCGTACCTTGCCGCAGAGATATTGCCAGAAGTTGATCGGGCCCTGGGGGTAGCAGATGGTGACGTTGAGCACCCGGTGCATCTGGTCGCCCATGGCCCCCAGCACGAAGGCGATGCCCCCGGCCTTGGGCTTGAGCAGGTTCTTATAGGGCGAGTTCTGTTGCCGGTGCTTCTCCCGGCTGAAGCGGGTGCCCTCCACGAAATTCATGATGGACACCGGTATGTTGGCGAACTTGCGGCAGGCGCGCCGGGTTATCTCCAGGTCCTTGCCCTTGAGCTCCGGGTTCTTTTCGATCTCGGCCCGGGAGTAGCGTTTCATGAACGGAAAATCCATGGCCCACCAGGCCAGGCCCAATACCGGGACCCAGATGAGTTCTTTTTTAAGGAAGAACTTTAAAAACGGTATCTTGCGGTTGAATACCTTTTGCAGCACCAGGATGTCGGTCCAGGTCTGGTGATTGGCCATCACCAGGTACCATTGATCCCGTTTGAGACCTTCCAGCCCGCTGACCTGCCACTGGACCCGGTTGAGCGCCCGGTGGGACCAACTGTTGACGCTGATCCAGTTGCTGGCGATGGCGTTGAGCACCCGGTCGCAAAAGGCGCGCCAGGGCTTTAAGGGGATGATAAATTTAAAGAAAGCTACTACAAAAAGCAGCGGCACCCAGAGGAGAATATTGAGGGAGTAAATAATCACCATTAAGACCCCGCGCAGGGGGCTGGGAAGAAAAGTCATGTATTCAGTTCCAGTTTACCAAGGATGTACGACAATAAACCTATGACCTCTATGGGAAGGTAGGCGGCGAATCAGGCTGCGATTACACTGAGTTGCCGGTGGTTCCCGACGGCGGACGTACTCTGACCGACTCCCAAAGAATATCAGCCGGTGCTCAGTTGGTCAAAAATTATTGCAGGTTATAACATGCGTGGCGCCGGGAGATGGCTGCCCGTCAGCCGGCGGGCTACAGGGCGTCTCGTATCTCGCTGGCGATGAACACCTCCCAATCGGTGGCCGGGTCGCCGCGCACCGTGCTTAGCACCTTTAGGGTGTAGACCGGGCTCTGGGGGGTGGTGGGCCGGATGACCAGGGTCACCCGCTGGCCCCAGCCCCATTGGGGTCGCGTCCCCACTATGGTTCCCCGGGCGCGGTCCAGCTTGGTGATGTTGAGGTTTTTGGTAAAGGCGGCCAAGGCGGCCCGCCAGACCTTTTGGAAAGACTGGTGGCCGATGGTGAAGGTTGTGCCCTGACCGGTGGACGCCGCCTGGCCGGCGGCGCAGGCCCCCAGGGTCAACAGGGCGGCCCACAGCAGAACCGCCAGGGTAACCGGACCAATAGCTCTCATGTTCTCTCCGCGCCGGTGGTTAAAGGATGGGTGCTACCCGTTGGCGTTTATTATAGCCTACCCCCGGCGCGGCGCGGGACAAATCGGCCCCTGCCTGCCCCCGGGGCGGGGGCACGCCACTACGGCGCCGGCGCTGGGGGATCAACTCATGGCCTGGAAGAAGGAGGTAATCTCCTCGCGTTTGCTGGAGACGAAATCGGCCGTCTCCTGGTACTGGTCCTGGCTCAGGTCCAGGTAACGCATGTGCTCGGCCAACTCGGGGTAGTGGGGAGGTCCTTCATAAGCGGCCCACTCGATATCGTGGGCAATGGCGTCGGCCACCCGCAGCAGGTAGAGGTCCACGTAGCTGGTCTTGTCCGGAGGGTTGGTCATGTGATGGCCCTGGATGGGCAACACCACGACCTCGGGGAACTTCCAGCGCCCCAGCAGGAAGGATCCTACCTGGCCGTGGTCAAACCCGATCACCTGGGTCTCGGCCTGGGGCAGCGACATCTCCGGGTCCTGGGCGGCCAGGGCCAGGGCTTGGACGAAGTGGTCGTGAAAGAACTGGTCCAGGGCGATGATGCCCAGGTCGTGCAGAAGGCCCAGCGTGAACAGGTAGTTGGTGTCAAAGCTGGTGAGGTGGCCCAGCTTGTCCATGGCCGTGGCCACGGACAAGGCGTGAATCCACAGCCGTTCGCGGGGGAAGCTCACCGCCTCACCGGTGGCCGGCAGGCTGCGGACCACCCCCACGGCCAGGGCCAGGGTCTTGACCGTGTTGAGCCCCAGCAGGGGGATGGCGCGGTCCAGGCTGGCGATGGTCTTGGAAAAGCCGTAGTAGGCGCTGTTGGCCACGGTGAGCACCTTGGCGGTGAGGGCCGGGTCCAGGGAGATGGTGTTGGTTATATCGGCGGCGCTGCTGTTGGGGTCTTCGGTCAGTTTCAAGAGCTTGGGCAGCACCGCCGGCAGGGTGGGGAGCTGGTCAATACGGGAATAGAGTTTTTCCAGTAACTGGTGTTTTTCCATGGACAATCCTCGCTGCCCGCACCGGCGGCCGGTTCCGCCGGGTCGGGGTGGCCGTATGCGGCGGCCACGCGTTATCCTGGCCCGGTGGGTCCGGGCGTTGCTGGCTGGGTATGGGGTGACGGCTCCGCTTGGCCTTGGACGTCGCGGGGGGTAGCTCGCCCCATAGTTTCTCCTGGAACCATAGCAAATGGCACCGCACCAGGCAATGGCAGGCGGCCTATATGCCTATAGTTGTACTCTGGCTTGGCCCTGCGCTAAAATATTCATAGTATTATCCCAGGTATATCATAGGAATGTATCCTGTTTAATATTAAGCGCAAGGCAGGAATTCCAATACCGCAATGGATTAGGTGCCAAAGTATGGGCCGTCAATTCGCGTCAAACGATGACCTGCTCGAAGAGGTCGTTCGGCTGCGCCGTGAAAACCAGAAACTGCGCCACCGCGGCGACATCCACCAGCGCATTGAAGCGGCCCTGCAAGAGCGCGACAACCGCTATAGCCTGCTCATCGAGTCCTCTCCCGACGCGGTGATTCTCTACAATCCCGAAGGCAAGGTGCTCTATGTCAACCCGGCCTTTGAGCGGATTTACGGCTGGTCGCGCCAGGAGTGGCTGGGCCGTCGCATTGATTTCGTACCGATCGAAGAAAAGAAGGTGACCAGCCGTGGCATTGAGGACACCTTGGCTGGCCAGTGCATAGATATCGAAACGCGACGGCTGACCAAGGATGGCCGCCGGTTGGACATTCATCTCAAGACGGCGCCCCTGCTCGATCGCGACGGCGAGTTGGCCGGCCTCTACGTCATCCACCGCGACGTCACCGAGAAAAAGGCCAACGAAGCGGCCCTGCGCGCCAGCGAGCAGCGTTACCGGCAGTTGCTCGAAGCCTCGCCCGACCCCATCACGGTCTATGACGCCAACGGGGTAGTGAGCTATGTCAACCCTTCCTTTGAGCAGACCTTTGGCTGGACCCTGGAGGAGCTGGCCGGCCGGGGCATCGACTTTGTGCCGGAGCAGGAGCGCCAACGCACCGCCGAGGCGGTGCAACGGACCCTGGAGGGAGAGAACGTCCTGCTGGAGACCCAGCGCCTCACCAAGGACGGCCGCCTGCTGGATATCCAGCTCAAGACGGCCGCCTTCACCGACTCCGCGGGCAACCTGGCCGGCGATATCGTCATCTACCGCGATATCAGCGAACGCAAGAAAACCGAGGAGGCCCTGCGCGCCAGCGAGCAGCGTTACCGTCAGTTGCTCGATGCCTCGCCCGACCCCATCACGGTATATGACGCCTCCGGGGTGGCGGTCTATGTCAACCCTTCCTTTGAGCAGACCTTTGGCTGGACCCTGGACGAGTTGGCCGGCCGGGGCATCGACTTCGTGCCGGAGCACGAGCGCCGGCGCACCGCCCAGGCGGTGCAACAGACCCTGGAGGGTCAGAACGTCCTGCTGGAGACCCAACGCCTCACCAAGGACGGCCGCTTGCTGGACATCCAGCTCAAGACGGCCGCCTTCACCGACTCCGCGGGCAACCTGGCCGGTGACATTGTCATCTACCGCGATATCAGCCGGCGCAAGCAGTATGAGCGCGAGCTGCGCCAGCATCGTGATCACCTGGAGGAGCTGGTGCAGGGGCGCACCGCGGAATTGCGCCAGGCCAACCGGCAGCTCCAGATGGAAGTCGAGGAGCGCAAGCGCACCACCGAGGCCCTGCGCGTGGCCCAAGTCCGTTATCGCCGGCTCTACGACCGGTCCAAGAAAAACGAGTCGCTTTACCGCTCCCTGTTCAATTCGTCGCCTGACGCCATCGTGGTCTACGATATGGAAGGACGGGTACGCCATCTCAACCCGTCGTTCACCCAGATATTCGGGTGGGTCACCGAGGAGTTGGAAGGTCGTCGCCTGGATTTCGTACCAGAGTCAGAAAAAGAGATCACCCAGCTCCAGGTGGTCAAAACGGTGCGCGATGGCACCCAGAGGCGTGACTTCCAGACCCGGCGCCTGACCAAGGACGGTCGGCTCTTGCACGTCAATGTCAGCGGGGCGCGCTACGAGGACCACCTGGGCAACCCGGCGGGGGTCATCGTCATCTTGCGCGACACCACCGAGCGGATCGAGGCCCAGCAGGAGCGCGAGCGTCTACAGCAGCAACTGCGCCAGGCCCAGAAGATGGAGGCGGTGGGGGTGCTGGCCAGTGGCATCGCCCACGACTTCAACAATATTCTGCAGGCCATCAGCGGCTACCTCCAGATGGTGGAGATGCAGGACTTTAAAGACCTGGGGGCGCTGCGCAACCAGTGGCTGGAAGTCAACCGACTGGTGCAACGCGGGGCCGACCTGGTCGACGGCCTGCTTACCTTTGGCCGCAAGGTTAAACCCGAGTTGAAGGCGGTAGATTTCAACCATACCATCGAGCGCACGGTGCGCATGCTCGAGAGAACCATCCCCAAGATGGTGCAGATCCAAACCGATTTGGCCCCGGACCTTTGGTGTATCAGCGGGGACGCCAACCAGTTGGAGCAGATGCTGGTAAACCTGGCCTCCAATGCCCAGGACGCCATGCCCCAGGGGGGAACTCTGGTCATCAAGACCCGCAACCTCTCCCTGTCTGAGCCCATGGACTGCGACCAGGGGGCGCTGCCGCCGGGCGACTATGTCCAACTGCGGGTATCTGACACCGGCCGGGGGATGGACCAGGCAACGGTGGAGCATATCTTCGAACCCTTTTTTACCACCAAGGGGGTGAACCAGGGCACCGGCCTGGGGCTCTCTACCGTGTACGGTATCGTCAAGGGGCACCGGGGGCACATCGTGTGCAAGAGCGCGCCGGGATGGGGCACCACCTTTGAGGTGCGCCTGCCGGCCCGCAGGCGGGCGGGCCAAGCCACCGGCGACCGGTCAACGAAAACCGACCGGACGGCGGTGTGCGGTTCGGAGACCATCTTGTTCGTCGATGACGAGCCGGCCATCCGGGAGGTGGGGTCGGCGGCCCTGTCCCAGTTCGGGTACCAGCCGATCACCGCCGCCTGCGGCGAGGAGGCCCTGGAGGTCTTCCACCGCCGCTGCGACGAGATCGACCTGGTGGTCCTGGACCTGGGCATGCCGGGCATGGGCGGACTGCAGTGTTTGCGTCGAATACTGCGGCAGGACCCCGGGGCCCGGGTGATCATCGCCAGCGGGTATTCCGACCGCCAACACGTGGACGAGGCCCTGAACGCCGGGGCGGCGCAATTTATCGCCAAGCCCTATCGCATCGGCCAGATGGTCGAGGCGGTGCGCCAGGTCATCGATGGCCAGACCTGATCCCGCTCGGGGGCGCTAGGGGCCGGAGCGGACCGCCCTGGCCTCCAGGATCGTGAGCCACAGCAAGGCCGCCAGCACCACGGCGTAGGCGCTGGAGAACAGGGGCCACAGGGGGCTCTGGGTCGCGTTGAACACCACCCCGATGTGCTGGGGCCCGGCGGCAAAGAAGCCGGTGAGATGTATTCCCACGCCCGCCACCTGGATCGGTTGGAAGTAAAAAATCCTGCCGCGCACCAGGGTCCCCTCGCGGTCCCGCACTGATATCTCGGCAAAGTTGCGGTGGCGGCTGAAGGCCTCGCGGGTCATGAAGGGCCGGGCCTGCTTGTGGTCCATGGCCAGGATGGCCGGGTCGGAGTCATAGGTAACGCTCTCCAGGCGCAGGTGCAGCCCGCCGGGCAACTCCCGGCTCTGGCCCGGCAGCAGGCGCATCCCGGTGTGCTTGACGCCCATCACGAAAGACGCGCCGTGGGCCAGCATCACCGCCAGCATCACCAAGTGCAAGACCATCACCAGCCGCCGGCGGCCGCGGTTGAGCTTGCCGCCGCCGGTGAGGCGCATCACGGTGCAGACCAGCAGGTTAACCGCCAGCAGGGCCGACAGCGCCAAAAAGCCGGTGAGCCACACCGCCACCAGGGGATGGGCCGCGCCAGCGTCGGCCAGCCAGGCCGGCAGGGACTGTTGGTTAAGTGAGTGCAGTACCGGCTTGAGCTCCGGGCTGCCGGCCAACACCGCCCCCCACCACAGCCAGGCGATGAGGCCGCCCAGCGATGCCAGGGTGAGCCGCAGCGATGCCAGGGCCGCGATCATGACAACCCCACCTGGTGGATCAAGGTGACTATAACCACCACCAGCCCGGGCCCGGCGCCGGTGGCGATGACCACCCGGCGCTCCGCCCGCCAGGCCGGCGGCAGGTGCAGCGGCACCGCGATGGCCAAAAAGAGCAGGGTGGACTCCAGGAAGCCCGCGCTCCAACCCCAAAAATCTCCCAGCCAATAATAACTCCAAGTGGCCCCACAGTACTCGCTGCCCAAAAAGGCGCACCAGCCGGCCAGCAGGAAGGCCCGGCCGCGGCGTAGGTCCCGCCGGGCGCCGGGGGTCTCTGGCCGCCAGCCGGCCAAGTAGCAGGCCGCGGCGAACAGCAACAGGGCCATGGCCACCAGGCGAAGCTGGAAGAAGAGGATCATCCAAAGATAGTCGAACATAAAGGAATCGGGGGTGAGGGGCTGGGGCAGGAACCACAAGACCGCCAGCAGGGCCAGGCAAAACCCCCGGCACCACAGGGGGACGGCCGAGGGTGGCCGCCGGCCGCCCTCGGCCCAGGCGGCCAGGACCCCCAACAGGAAGACGGTTTGCATGGTGGTTTCATAAGGGCCCAGAAGCGGCGGCCGCTGGGCCTGCCAGCACACCGCCAATACCGCCAGGCCGGCCACCGCCGCCGCCAGTCGGCCCAGGCCCCGGGCCAAGTGGCGCCGTTTAAGCAGCCCGGCCGCCAGGGCCGCGCCAAAGGCCAGCCGGGCGGCCTCGGCCAGCCACGGCAGGACGTCGGGATGGGCAAGCCAGGACATGGACTATCCCCCCGGCCGGACGGCTCGCCGCGCCCGGGCCCGCTGGTAGACGGGGTTTACGCACCTTGGCGTCAACGTAGTGCTCCTTTTCACTTGACAAGCCATGGGGCATTATGTCTTATTTGGCACATATGTCAAGGTTGACATACAGAAAAACTTTCACGCGAGGTGCGGTGGCTGTCATGGAAAGCGAGCGGATTGCTGGAGCGTACGATTCATTACGAACCCCACGAATCCCGGCCCGGCCCGGGGGCGTAGGGGCGGCGGTGGTGATCATTTGGCTGATGTTGGCCCTGGTGGGCCTGGGCGCTTCCCCGCCGGCCGCGGCCGAGACCGCCCCCGCCCTCACGGTGGGCGGCATGGTGAAGCACCCGCTGAAGCTGAGCCTGGCCGAGCTGGGCCGCATGGCCCAGGTGGATATTAAGCACAACGGCGTAGGCAGTGACGGCTCCTTCAACGGGGTCTTTTGGTTGCGGGGGGTGCCGCTGCGCAGCCTGTTGCAGCGGGCCGGGGTGACCAAGCCGGCCGGCGGCTATCCCAAGGCGGTGGACCTGGCCCTGGTGATCCGTGACCGCCGGGGGCGGCAGGTGACCCTGTCGTGGGGCGAGGTGTTTTACCACAACCCCTCGGAGACGGTCGTGGCCCTGGCCTCCCGGCCGGTGATGCCCCACAAGAAGTGCGCCGCCTGTCACCAGCCCGACGTGTACGGCCCCCTGCTCGAGCAGCTCAAGCGCCGGGTGGTGTTTCCCAAGCTGGTGCTCGCCCGCGACTTCTACAACGACCGCAGCCTGGAGGGCGTGGTCTCCATCGAGGTGGTGGGCCTGCCGCCGGGGCCTTGGGGCCCCAAGCAGAAGGGCAAGCTCTACTCGCCCGGGTTCCGTTGGGTCACCTCCCGGGGGTCGTCCGCGGTCCTTGGCCGGCTACCTGCCAAGATCGCCCGCCGCAGCTTGATGGCCGTGCAGGTGGGCGAGGGCAAGGGCTACCACGGCCACCTGCGCTACGGCGGGGTGGCCTTGTACGACCTGCTTATCCAGCAAGGGATCAAGGGCGACCTCAACACCGTGCTGCTGGTCAAGGCGCCCGACGGCTACCGCGCCCTGGTCTCCTGGGGCGAGCTGTTCCTGGGCGATCCCGGCCGCCGCATAATCATGGCCGACCGGCTAGGTGGCCGGCCCATTGACGATAACGGCCGGCTGGTCATGGTGTTGCCCGACGACCTGTGGGCCGACCGCTGGGTCAAGGCGGTCTCCGAGATACAGGTGGTGAAGCTGGGCCGCAAGCCGGGGGCCAGGTAGCGCGCGGTCCAACGGAACCCAAGCCAAAGTCACTAAGTTATAAACCAACAACGTCGGCGGGCCCGGTTGGCGCCGTGGGGCGCAGCTTGTTGTGCGCGCTACCGGCCAGACACCCGACCAAAGCAGGAAGGAGAGGCAGCACGATGCAGTGGTGCAAAAGATTATTTTGGGGGGTGATGTTACTTAGCCTGGCCGCCGCGCCGGCCTGGGCCGAAACCGCGGCCACCGACCCCGGTTTCCAGGTGTTCAAGCTGGGCACCATTGTGGTGACCGGCCAAGAGGCCGCGAGCGGCCAGGTGGCCATCAGCAGCGATGTCACCGCTGACCAGATCAAACAGTCCCACGCCCTTACGGTGCCCGAGGCCCTGCGCTTCGTGCCCGGGCTGAACATCACCACCGGGCGCAAGAACGAGCCCGAGATACGCCTGCACGGTTTCGATCAGCACGAGACCCTGATCCTCATCGACGGCATACCCTACTACGAGACCAATTACGGCAAGCTCAATCTCAACCAGCTTCCCACCGGCATGATCTCGCGGATCGACGTGATCAAGGGCGCGCCCTCGGTGCTCTACGGCCCCAACGCCATGGCCGGGGTGATCAACATCATCACCAAGCAGCAGGCCGACCACCCCACCTTTGCCGCCACCGCCGAGCTGGGCAACTACGGCAACTACCACGTGTCGGCCAGCCACGGCAATAGCCTGGGCAAGTTCAACTACTGGTTCCAGGTCAACCGGCGGGACATGCAGGGCTGGCGCATGTCCAGCGACTTCACGCCGCGGGAGGGTGAGATCGTGCGGCGACCGGGCGGCGCCACCACCACCGTGTTGGAAGACGGCGGCCAACGCAACAACTCCGACTTCACCCAGACCAGCCTGTGGGGCAAGGTGGGCGTCGAGCTGGGCCCGCGCTCCAAGTACTATCTCAGCACCTACTACATTGACAGCAAGTGGGGCTTCCCGCCCTCCACCCTGGAAGAGAGGGTCTTTCCCCGGCGCCCGGCCTTCTCCGGTCTGGCCCGCATGGAGACCTACCAGGACTGGGGCGTGGACCTCAGCGGCGAGCAGTCCCTGGGCCCCGCCCTGACTATTCGGGGCAAACTCTTCTACCACGGCCACAACGACGATTACGTGTCCTACGGCGACCAGGACTACACCCGCCAAATCGCCACCAGCAGCTTCAACGACTACTTCATGGGCCTGTCCCTGCTGGCCGACTGGAAGGTGGACTCCCAGTTCACCCTGCGGGGGGCTTTCCACTACCGGGGCGACTCCCACCAGGAGAAGGCCGACGCCTATCTCCCCTATGCCGAGTCGTTCTCCTACACCGGCTCCGGCGCCCTGGAGGCCCAGTGGCGTCCCTTTAAGGGCTTCACGGTGGTGGCTGGGGTCAGCTACGACTGGTTCCGCATCACCAAGTCCCAGACCAACGTGACCGACCGCGACACCGGGGACTACATCCGCACCGAGGACCTGGACCTGCCCGGGGTCAAGCACAGCTTCAACCCCATGATTGGCCTGAGCTATCGCCTGGCCGACGCCACCCGCTTCTTCGCCTCGGTGGCCTGCAAGACCCGCTTCCCCACCCTGCAACAGATGTACTCGTCGCGCTCGGGCAACATCGAGCTGGAGCCTCAGCACAGCATCAACTACAGCCTGGGGGTCTCCCGGCCTTTTGGCGATATCGCCTTGGCCCAGTTCTCGCTATTTTACCACGACGTCTCCGACCGCATCTCGCGCGACGGTCACTTTGACGACGCCATGTACCGCAACTACGCCAGCATCAAGCTCTACGGCCTGGAGGTGGGCGGCTACCTCACGCCGGTTACCGGCCTGCGGCTGGGCCTGAACTACACCTACCTGCACGCCCGCGACGAAAGCCCCGGCAGCCCCACCGACAACGTCATCGGCGCGCCGGAGCACAAGCTGGACCTGCGCATCGACTACACCATCCCCAAGCTGGGCACCCGCCTGCACCTACAGGGGATGTACATGGCCCAGCAGTACGACCAGTTGCCCACCGCCGCCCGGCCCAACCAGGAAACGCTCATGACCGGCAGTTACTTCGTGGCCAACTTCAAGATAACCCAGCCCCTCTGGGACCACTTCGAACTATTCGCCTACGTCAACAACATCTTTGACCGCCAATACGAGAGCGAAACCGGGTTCCCGGGCATGGGCCGCAACTTCTGGATAGGGGTCGACGCCCGCTTCTAGGCAAGCGACCTGGAACCAAAACAAAACGCCGATCCGGTCCCGGGTTTTCCGGGGGCCGGATCGGCGCTTTTCTTTATGGCTTGCGTGGCTGGCCCTGGGAGCCGGCCACGCCGGAATCTAGCGCTTGACAAACTCCGAGATGAGCCACTTGCCGTCTTTTTTGACCAGCCGCAACCGGGCCCGCTCGAGCTTCTTGGCTTCCTTGGCCATGGATTCCCGCATCTTCTCGGCCATCTTTTTCTTTATTTCGGGGTCCTTGATCTGGGCCAACATGGCGTCGCGGATGGCGCCCAGGACCGTTTCAGCATCTATCTTCACGGTGACCAGGGCCTTGTCGCCGTCGACCTTGGACTCCACCACGCCCTGGAAAGCCTTGCCCATGGGGGCCATGTGCTTGAACTGGGGCGAGCCGGGCTTGGGCATCTTTTCCAGCGCCTTGCCGGTGAGGCAGCCTTTGATGGTCGCTTCATCGGCGTCGGCCACGGCCTTGAAGAACTTCTCCACGGTGCCCTCCGGGCTGTCCGTGGAGGGCCCACAGCCGGCGAGCATACCCACGGCCATGAGGGCCAGGGCGGACGCGATGACGATTATAAACAAGGAACGGTGTTTGGTCATGATTACTCCCATGCTGTGAGCCTTGGAAAAGCCACCCCAGGCCGACATCGGAGGGGTGACCTGATTTACCCTTGATCCAGTTGGTCCATATCTAACACCTAATCACCCCAGTATGCCAGGGGGCGGCGCCAAATTTTACCCCGCGCGGCTACTAGGCCGGCGGCGGAGGCGGCGGCGGAGGCGAGGGCGCGGGAGTTTCCCGGGCCGGGGCCGCCTTTTTGGACCGGGTGATTTTCAGAAGCACCAGGGAGCCCACCCCCGCCACCAGGATGATCACCCCCAGCAGCGGGCGGTAGACCACCCAGGCGATACCGATGGTGATGAGCGACAGGCCCAGGGCCAGCAGCCCGGCCACGATGGAGGTGCCCACCCCGGCGATGTTGCCCAGCAGGGGCAGCACGTCCAGCATCACCGACAGGGGACGCAGGATGGTGGAAAAGCCGATGAACATCAGCACCAGCCCCACCAGGCGCATGATCCAGGTGAGCGTCTGGTTGGAGCGCAGGGCCGCCTTGAACATGCTGTCCGCGGTGTGTTGGCCTACCCTTAGCATCAGTATTTTGTCGCCGGCCTCGGTTTGGTAGCCGGTGAACCCGTTGCCCTGTTGCTGGGCCACGATGCTCACCGTGGTGGGCTCCACCACCTCGAAGGTGACGCGCAGGTCACCCACCTGGGGGCTGGCGGGCGAGTGGCCGATGTACAGGCCGCCGCCGTAGAGCTTGGCCCGGCGGCCCAGGGCGGCCGGTATCTGGTAGTTGTTGCGGTCCAGGCGCAGGGGCTTAAAGGCCGTGATCTGGTTCACCAGCCCCGGCGAGAGATAGTAGTCGCCCACGGTGACCTTGGAGGCCTCCTGGTCCTGGGAGTGGAAGGGCATGGAGCCGGGGTTGGCGTGTCCCTGGGGCTTTTTAAAGGAGGTGGAGTCGATGGGGCGCGGGGACCACACCTTGCTGTAGGTGTAGGTGGTGACCGTCTCGGTGCCGCCGCCCAGCTTTTTCCTGGTCTCCGAGCGCGACCGCTCCTGCCACTGGTACATCAGCACCACCCGCCGCAGGCGTAGTCCCTTGGCCTCGACCAGGAACTCGGGGTCGCGCAGGGTCTCCTGGGTGGTGGCCAGGCCAGTGACGTGCACCAGCTTGCCGTTGTTGCCCGGGTCCACCGGCTTGGCCGGCACCGAGACCACCACGCCGGCGCCCTCCCTGAGCGATTTGGCGGTCTGCACCGCCCGCCCCTCGTTCCAGAACAGGAGCACCAAGGCGGCCACTACCATCAGCAGCCCTATTAGAATACCTTTGAAGCTGCCCCCTATGCGCGATCCCCAAGACTGCGTAGTCACCTCGGTAAATTCATCGGCCCCCATGTACCCAACCTCCTGTCAGCTTGCGTTGCGGTGGTGCGGACACCCCGGCGGCGTGACGCCTCTATTACCGCATGGTCGCAAAACCACCCCGGCCAGGCAACCAAATTTTGGCCGGGGCTTAAACCGCGAAGGTGATATGGCCGGGGGACGGGAGCCGCTAGGTCCCGGCAAAGGAATTGGTAAACCGCGCCAGTTCGGCGGCCACCGCGGGTTTGTCCATGGTCCGGCACAGCTCTTCCATGCGCTGAATCCAGCGTTTGATCTCGGCCACGTCGGGCGGCGTCTGGGTCATGACGTTGATGTTGGGGTGCACGGTCTGGTTGATGTTTTCGCCTTCCCAGTACAGGGGCTCGTGCAGGCGTTCGCCGGGGCGCAGGCCGGTGAAGACTATCTCGATGTCTTGGCCGGGCAGCAGGCCGGCGGCGGTGATCACCTTGCGGGCCAGCTCCAGGATCTTTATGGGCTTGCCCATCTTCAGGAGAAACACCTCCCCGCCGGCGCCGATCCCGGCGGCGATCTGGATCAGGTACACCGCTTCGCTGATGGACATGAAGTAGCGGGTCACCTCCGGGTGGGTGACGGTCACCGGGCCGCCGCGCTCCACCTGGCGCCGGAACAGGGGCAGTACGCTGCCGTTGCTCTCCAGCACGTTGCCGAAGCGCACGCTGAGACTTTTGCCGCCGGGCAGCTCCAGGCCGGTGACCAGGCGTTCGGCCACGAACTTGGTCATGCCCATGACGCTGGCGGGGTTCACCGCCTTGTCGCTGGAGATGAACACGAAGCAGCCGCAGCCGGCGGCCTCGGCCGCGGTGATGAGGTTGTAGGTCCCCACCACGTTGTTGGTCACCGCCTCGATGGGTTCGTCTTCCATGAGGGGGACGTGTTTGTAGGCCGCGGTGTGATAGACGTAGTCGGGCTGAAACTGGCGGAAAACGGCCTGCATCTTGGTGCGGTTGGTGATGTCGCCCACCACCAGGTCCACCCGTGAATCGGGGTTAAGCTCCCTCAGGGCTTGCCCCACGTTGTACAGGCCACTTTCGTTTTGGTCCAGGGCCACCAGGCGCCGGGGGGCCTGTTGCACGATCTGGCGGCAGAGCTCCGACCCGATGGAGCCGGCCGCGCCGGTGACCAGCACCACCTGCCGGCGGTAGTCGATGTGGAAGGGGGTGTCGGACTCCCGGTCGATGAAGGCCCGCCCCCGGCTGCCTTCCAACTCGGAGATGTGCATCTGGCTGGTGAGGGGGAGGTTGTCGATGAGGCTCTTGGTGGTGGGCAGGAACTTGGCCCGGGCGTTGTGCCGGGCGCAGACCTCCCGGATGGCGGTGATCTCGTCGGTGGTGGTGTCCGGCTTGACCACCAGCACCTCGTCGATATTGGTCCGGGCGATGGCCTTGGCCAGGGCGCTCACCGGCCCCAGCACCGGCAGGCCCAGGATGGCCGAGCGCCGCTTGATGATGTCGTCGTCCAGAAATCCCACCAGTTTGTAGTTGAGCAGGGGGTTCTCCAGGATTTCGCGGGCCAGGGCGATCCCCTGGGGACCGGCGTCGATTATAGCCACCCGCACCAGGGCCGCGCCATGGCGGGGCGCCTCGGCCAAAAAGCGCTGGTGGATGCGCTTGACCATGATGCGCATGAGGATCAGGGCGGCGGTGACCACGATGAAATCAATGGCAAAGACGCTGCGGGGAACCCCGGCGAAGGTGCGGCCGTAGATGAAGACCAATACCGCTCCGAAGACCATGCTGCCAAAGAGGTTGACCTTGATTATGGTCACCAGGTCGCGCAGGGTGGTGTAGCGCCACAGGCTGGAATAGAGGTGGCGGTAGAAGAAGGTGATGAGCCTGATGCCCAGCAGGATGGGGAGGGTGCGCTCGAAGACCGTGATGTAGAGGGGCGGGATGTTAAAGTCGAAACGCAGCAGGTAGGCGATGTAGTACGACAGGGCGGCCAGGATGGTCTGCAGGACCAGGATAATGGTGCGCCGGAAGACCGGGTGGGCCTTGACCACGCGGGTGTAGATAGTCTTGAGCATGCCTGGCCGGTCGGGTGTGGTCATAAGCTCTGGCTGGATGCCTCCGCGGCCGGTGGCCGAGGGCCGGCGCCGCGTTGGGGAAAAAGGATACCGGTTACCGCAGGGTTGTACATTCTCATCACCGCTGGTGAAGCCGATGGGCCAGGTCCCGGTGGCATGACCCCGGTCGCCGGGCCCGGGTTATTCCGGGCCGGGCCGCCGCCCCACCCCGGGCATACCTAGCATAATCGGGGGGGCACAGTCCACTGGATTCAGGGTCACTACGCCCGTTGGTCCCAAAACAACCGGTTGAAAAACGGGCGCTTTCCCCTCCTATCCCTCAGGCGCGGCGGTGGCGCTCCATGATGACGGCGCAGATGCGCTCCAGGTCCGCATCGCTCAAGGCGGTGCCCGAGGGCAGGCACAGGCCGCGGTCAAAGAGCCGCTCGGCCACCGCGCCGCCCTGCACCGGGCAGCCGGCAAAGGCCGGTTGCAGGTGCATGGGCTTCCACACCGGCCGGCTCTCGATATTGTGCTCTTCCAGGGCCAGGCGCAGCTCCTCGCGGTCGGCCCCGAACTGCCCGGGATCGATGAGCATCACGGTGAGCCAGCGGTTGCCGCGGGCAAAGTCGGCCTCGGGCATGAAGGTAATGCCCGGCAGTGAGCCCAGGGCCTGGCGGTAGTACTGGAAGATGCGGCGCTTGGCGGCCACCCGCTGGTCCAGGACCTCCAATTGCCCCAAGCCGATGGCGGCCAGGACGTTGCTCATACGGTAGTTGTAGCCGAGGGTGGAGTGCTCGTAGTGGGGCGCGTCGTCGCGGGCCTGTTGCGACAGAAAGCGGGCCTGGTCGATCAGGTCCTGGTCGTCGCTGACCAGCATACCGCCGCCGGAGGTGGTGATGATCTTGTTGCCGTTGAAGGAGTAGAAGGAGGCGGCGGCTCCCTGGCCCACCGGGCGGCCCTGGTACCGCGAGCCCAGGGCCTCGGCGCAGTCCAGGATCACCTGGACGCCGTAGGGCTCGCAGACCTTGAGGATGCGCTCCAGGTCCGAGGGCTGGCCGTAGAGGTCCACCGGCACCACCGCCCGGGGCCGCCGGCCCTGGCGGTCCAGGTCGGCCAGGGCCTGGGCCAGTATCTCCGGGTCCATGCACCAGGTGTGGCTCTCGGCGTCGATGAACACCGGCTGGGCGCCGAGGTAGACGATGGGGGTGACGCTGGCGATGAAGGTTAGGGTGGACACCGGCACCACCTGGCCCGGCCCCACCCCTAACACGCGCAGGGCCAGGTGCAGGGCGGCGGTGCCACTGGCCAGGGCCAGGGCGTGCCGGGCCCCCACCCGGCGGGCGAAGCGTTGCTCAAAGGCGTCGACCTGGGGCCCCAGGGGCGCGATGTAGTTGCTCTCAAAGGCCTCCTGGATGTAGGCCAGTTCGCGGCCCCCCATGTGGGGCGGCGACAGGAAAATGCGTGGCGGGCGTGGCTGGCTGCTCATGGCGCTACTTTATCCGCCGGGCCGGCACCCCGGCCCAGACCTCGCCGGCCGGTACGTCGCGGTTGACCAGGCTGTGGGCCCCCACCACGGCCTCGGCCCCCACCTCCACCCCGGGCATGACCGTGCTGTGGGTGCCGATGCGGCATCCCCGCCGCAGGACCACCGGCCCCTGCCGGCCGTCGATGGTGGAGACCGAGTAGATGGAGCAGTGGGAGCCGATCTGCACCAGGTCCTCGATGGTCACCCCGTGCTTGGCGTTGATATAGGTGAAGGCCCCGATGTCGGTCTTTTCCCCCAGGTGGAAGCCGCCGGTGTTTTGCACCATCCATTGATACACGGTGGGCTTGCCCTCGGGAATTTCTGGCCGTTGCCAATGGTCGAAACGTTCGCTCATGGCTTTATCTCATCCGGTGAATTTCTCGGCGGTGGCCTGCCCCGGCTGGTTGATACCTTGCCGCCGCAGGGTCTGGACCACGGTGATTAAGAGTATCTTCATATCCAGCCACCAAGTCCAGTGGTCAACATACCAGATGTCCAGCTCGAACTTGTCTTCCCAGCTAAGGGCGTTGCGGCCGTTGACCTGGGCCCAGCCGGTGATGCCCGGCTTGACCTGGTGCCGGCGGGCCTGGCGGGGGGAATACAGCGGCAGGTATTCGACCAGCAGGGGGCGCGGCCCCACCAGACTCATCTCGCCGCGTAGCACGTTGCACAGCTCGGGCAGCTCGTCGAGGCTGGTGGCCCGCAGCAGGCGTCCCAGGCGGGTGAGCCGCTGCCGGTCCGGCAGGAGCCGGCCGGCGGCGTCCCGGGCGTCGGTCATGGTGCGGAACTTGTACAGGGTGAACAGGCGTCCGTGCAGCCCGGGCCGCTGCTGCTTAAAGATCACCGGCGAACCCAGGCGCCACCGTATCACCAGGGCCAATACCAGCATCAAGGGCGCGGCCAGGACCAGTCCCAGGGCGGCCAGGCCCAGGTCGGTGAGGCGCTTGGCCAGGCGGGCCCCGCGGCCCGGCCCCCGGCGCGCCCGGCCCCCGGCGGCCAGGGTGGTGATGAGCTCGGTGAACTCTTGGGCCTGGTGGTCCCGGTTGAAGTGCTGGGCCACGTAGCGCCGGGCCCGTTGGCCCATGCGGCGGGCGGCTTGGGGGTCGCGGCGCAGGTCCCGGATGGCCCGGGCCAGGGCCTGGGGATCACCGGGGGGTACAAAGACCCCGCCGCCGGATTTTTCCACCACCTGGCGGATCACCCCGTCGATGGCCAGGATAGTGGGGCGGCCGGCGGCCATATAGTCGAAGACCTTGTTGGGGTAGGTGGTGCGGAACATGGGTATGTCGGCCAGTATGGCCAGGCAGGCGTCCGAGGCGGCCAGGATGCCGGGCATCTCGGACTTGGGCCGCACCCCCAGGAAGCTGAGGTTGTCCAGCCCCAGGCGTTCGGCCAGTTGCCGCTGGGCCGCCAGGTCCTTGCCGGCGCCCACCAGCAGCAAGTGGATGGAGGGGTCGTCGCGCAGGAGCTCGGCGGCGCGCACCACCGTGCCGATGTCATTGGCCGGCCCCATGGCCCCGGTGTAGGTCACCACGAATTTTTCGGACAAACCCAGGCGCCGGCGCAGGTCCTCGCCCCGCGCCGCGGGGTCGAACATCGCCGGGTCCACCCCGTTGGGGATGAGGCTGATCTGGTCGGGCCGCTGCCCGCGGGCCACCAGGATGTCGCGGTAGGCCGGCGAATTGACCAGGATGTGGTCGGCCCGGGCCCGCAAGAAGGCGTCGAGCCGGCGCGAGAGGGTGATCAGCGCCGGGTTGGTGAGCACCCCCATGTCAATGGCGAAGTCGGGCCAGAGATCGCGTATCTCCAGCAGAAAGGGCCGGCGGCGCAGGCGCGATACCAGCCAGGCGGTTAGGGCCTGGAAGATGGGCGGCGAGGTGCCCATCACCAGGTCCACCGGCCCGGCCCGCAGGGCCACCCACAGCGAGGAGAACATGAAGTACACAAAGGAGACCACCCGCCATACGAAATTGCGGTGGATGGCGTCCAGCGAGGGGGCCAAAAGGATCTTCAGGCCCGGGGGGCCCGGGCCGCCGGCCGTAGCCTCCCGCCCGGCCGAGCGCCGGCCGGTGAGGTAGCTGACGTCGCTGGCCACCACGGTGAAGCGGTGGCCCTGGGCGGCGGCCCGGCTGGCCAGTTCAAAGTGCCTGGTGCCCCCGGCCGAGTCGGGGGAGGCAAAGGCTTGGTGGATCAAAAGGGTATGCATGGCAAAACAGTTCGCATGCCGCCCGGGGCGTGGATGGTGATTCTCGCAACCGCTGGTCGCTCCAATCCTATCGTTGTCTGATTTAAGACACAAGTCACAATCATACAGGGCCACGCCCGCGGTCTAACCCCCTGCGACGGCGACGATTTTAGTATTCCCCGTGTACTGTAGGTATTAACGGGCCCCGGTGGTTGTTATGTCAAGAAAGACATATGCAACCGCCTGAATAGATTGATTTTTTTGGTTGACCCCCCTGGTGCGGTTGGTTACGATAATCCAAATCATCGCAAGCAATTCGGGAGGAAACCAAATGTTTAAGATTCTGCGAGTTAACATGGCCGATCAATCGGTCAAGTTTGAGGACATCGCCGATGAGTACCAGGGCCTGGGAGGCCGCGGGATCACCTCGGCCATCGTGGCCCGAGAAGTCGAGCCCACCTGCAATGCGCTGGGCCCCTTAAATAAGTTGGTGTTTGCTCCCGGTCTTTTGGGAGGGACCAGCGCGGCCAATTCGGGCCGTATCTCGGTGGGGGGCAAGAGCCCGCTCACCGGGGGCATCAAGGAGTCCAACTCCGGCGGCCAGGCCGGGCAATACCTGGCCAAGCTCGGCATCCAGGCCATCGTGCTGGAGGGCGATCCCCCGGCCGGCAAGCTGTTCAAGCTTGTGGTGGCCAAGGACGAGGCCAAGCTCCTGCCGGCCGATGATCTGAAGGGCCTGGGCAACTACGACACCGTGGCCAAGCTGGTCGATGAATACGGCGATAAGATGGGCTTTGCTTCCATCGGCCAGGCCGGCGAGTTCCTGCTGCCGGCGGCCAGCGTGGCCTTTACCGACCGTGAGCTGCGCCCCACCCGTCACTCGGGACGCGGCGGCCTGGGCGCGGTGATGGGCAGCAAAGGGGTCAAGGCCATTATCTTCGATCCCAGCGGCGGCCAGAGCGCCCCGCTCAAGGACCCCGATGCCTTCAAGGAGGCGGCCAAACGCTTTGCCAAGGGCCTGGCCGAGCACCCGGTGACCAGCGAGGGCCTGGCCAACTATGGCACCGATATCCTCATCAATATCCTCAACGAGGCCGGCGGCCTGCCCACCCGCAACTTCAGCTCGGGGCAGTTCGAAGGCGCTGAAAAGGTGGCCGGTGAGACCCTCAACCAGATCACCGCGGAGCGCAAGGGCACTATCAAGCACGGTTGCATGTCCGGCTGCGTGATCCGCTGCTCGGGCATCTTCCTGGGCCCGGACGGCCAGTACATCAGCAAGTGGCCGGAGTACGAGACGGTGTGGGCCTGGGGCCCCAACTGCGGCATCGACGACCTGGACGCCATCGCCCGCATCGACCGCATGTGCGACGACTTCGGCATCGACACCATCGAGGTGGGCTGCGCCATGGCCGTGGCCATGGAGGGCGGCCTGCTGTCCTTTGGCGACGCGGCCGGCGCCGAGAAGCTGGTGGCCGAGGTGGGCCAGGGCACTCCCCTGGGCCGCATCCTGGCCTCGGGCACCGCGACCACCGGCCGGGTCTTCGGGGTGAAGCGGGTTCCCACGGTCAAGGGGCAATCCATGCCGGCCTACGATCCCCGCGCGGTCAAGGGCGTGGGCGTCACCTACGCCACCACCCCCATGGGCGCCGACCACACCGCCGGTTACGCCGTGGCCAGCAACATCCTCAAGGTGGGCGGGGCCACCGACCCGCTGGTGGCCGAGGGCCAGGCCGCCCTGTCCCAGGCCTTCCAGGTGGCCACCGCGGCCATCGACAGCGCCGGGCTCTGCCTGTTTATCGCCTTTGCGGTGCTCGATATCCCCGACGCCAACCAGGCGGTGGTGGACATGATCAACGCCAAGTTCGGGTGGAGCTGGACCGGCGACGACTACGGCGCCATGGGCCAGAAGGTGCTGAAGATCGAGCGCGACTTCAACCAGCGCGCCGGCTTCAATCAGGGTGACGACCGCCTGCCCGACTTCTTCCTGCGCGAGAAGCTGCCGCCCCACGACGTGGTCTTTGATGTGAGCAACGAGGACCTGGACAGCGTTTTTGATTTCTAGCCGGCCGGGATAGTTATGGTAATATAGCCAGCCGGAGGCCCGATGGGGTCTCCGGCTGACTTATAGGCGGTGTTCATGGAGATTACGGTTAAGCTGTGCGGACCCCTGCGTAAGCTGGTCCAGGGTCACCACCAGGGCGAGATGGTCCTGGACTTGGCCGAGGGGGCCACCATCGGCCAGGCGGTGGAGTCCTTGGGCATCAGCGACCAGGTGCGCATGCTCATGCTAAACGGCCGGGCGGTGCAGGATGACCGGCCCCTGGCCCCCGGCGATCGCCTCACCCTCATCCCCCCGCAGTTGGCCTACAACATGTACGTGGCCACCGGCTTCTTGGCCCCGTCGGTGCGCCGGCGCATCAAGCAGGACGAGGGAGCAGAAGACTAAAGCCCCAGGCTCAGGCCAGCAGCAGGGTTTCGATCTCCGGCAGGCTCAGGTCCAGGTGCAGCACCTGGCCGGAGGCCAAGGTGTCCCAACCCAGGATCAACCTGACCAACTCGTTCACCTGCAAGGTGGCCACCGCCGCCGGGGTCATGGTGGGCACCCCCATGAGCACCTCGGCCGAGTCCTGCTTGGCCGTGGGTTCCGGTCCGTAGAGCCCGGCCAGGCCGGGGTCGCCGGGCCGCACGGTCATCACGAAACCCTCCAGCCCGGCGATGGCCCCGTGCACGTAGGCGATGCCCAGGTGGGCGGCGGCGGCCTCCAGTTGGTAGCGGGCCGGTAGGTTGTCCAGGCAGTCGGCCGCCGCCTGCACCCCGGACAGAACCTGGCCGAAGTTGTTGTCTCCGGCCCACAGGGGCAGGGCCTCCACCGTTACCAGGGGGTTGATCCGGGCCACCTCGTCCACGGCGCAACGGGCCTTGTTCTGGCCCAGGCGGTCGGTGGTGGCCAGGAACTGGCGGCCCAG